>NC_013946.1:1238982-1548728 GCF_000024425.1 Meiothermus ruber DSM 1279 | reverse complement strand
CTGGTAAGCAGCCAGGGGCTGGATTTCGGAGCGATGGTGCGCTACGCCCGCGAGGTGGGCGGCCCCAACCTGCGCAAGTACACCTTTCATGAACGAGCCGCCATGCTGCGGGCCCTGGCCCAGTATCTGCAGGCCCGCAAGGAGCAGTTCTACGCGCTTTCCTACAAGACTGGGGCTACCCAGTACGATGGCTGGTTCGACATTGACGGGGGCCTTGGCACCTTTTTCAGCTACTCCTCGCTGGCCCGGCGCGAGCTACCCAACGAGCGCTTCCTGGTCGAGGACGACCCTCTGACGCTCTCCAAGCAGGGCACTTTTCTGGGGCGGCACATCCTGGTGCCCAGGGAGGGCGTGGCGGTGCACATCAACGCATATAACTTCCCGGTCTGGGGGATGCTGGAGAAGCTGGCCCCGGGGCTTATCGCCGGGGTTCCGGCCATCGTCAAGCCGGCCACCCAGACCGCCTACCTGACCGAGGCGGTCTTCCGGGCCATGATCGAGTCGGGGATTCTGCCGGAGGGGGCCATCCAGCTCATCTGCGGCGGCATCGGTGACCTGTTCGAGCACCTGAACGAGCAAGACAGCGTCACCTTCACCGGCTCGGCTGCCACCGGACGCAAGCTAAAGGTGCACCCCAACCTGGTGGCCCACGCGGTGCCTTTCAACATGGAGGCCGACAGCCTGAACTGCGCCATCCTGGGCCAGAGCGTGGAGCCGGGCGACCTCGAGTTCGAGCTTTTCGTGAAGGAAGTGGCGCGGGAGATGACCGTCAAGGCCGGGCAAAAGTGCACCGCCATCCGCCGGGTGATCGTCCCCAAAGACAAACTGGAGGCCGTGCTGGAGGCCCTCAAGCAGGCGCTTTCCCAGGTGACCCTGGGCGACCCCCGCCGCCCTGAGGTGCGGATGGGCCCGCTGGTAGGGGCGGCCCAGCGCCGGGACGTGCAGGGCGTGCTCGAGCAGCTCAAGGCCCAGGGCTGCGAGGTGGCCTTCCAGGGTTCGTCCGAGCTTCTGGGCGGCGACTGGGAAAAAGGCGGCTTTATGCCCCCCACCCTGCTCTACAGCCCCAAGCCCTGGGAGAGCGGGGCGCACGACCTCGAGCCCTTCGGCCCGGTAGCCACCCTGATGCCCTACGGGAGCCTGGACGAGGCCATCGCCCTGGCCCGGCGGGGCAAAGGCAGTCTGGTGGGAAGCATCGTGACCTACAACCGGCAGGAGGCCCGCACCCTCTTCTTCGGCTGCGCCACCCACCACGGGCGCATGCTCATCCTCAACCGCGAGAACGCCCAGGAGTCCACCGGCCACGGCTCTCCCCTGCCGCTGCTGGTGCACGGCGGGCCGGGCCGGGCCGGGGCCGGCGAGGAGCTGGGCGGGGTGCGCGGCATCAAGCACTACCTCCAGCGCTGCGCGGTGCAGGCCGACCCCACCACCCTGGTGGCCCTGAGCAACGAGTATGTGCGCGGGGCCAAGGTGCGCGAGGATGTGGTGCACCCCTTCCGCAAGTACTTTGAAGACCTGGAGATTGGCGAAAGCCTCCTGACCCACCGCCGCACCGTGACCGAAGCCGATATCGTGAACTTCGCCAACCTCACCGGCGACTACTTCTACGCCCACGTGGACGAGATTGGGGCCAGAGACTCCATCTTCGGGAAGCGGGTGGCTCACGGCTACTTCCTGATCTCGGCGGCGGCGGGTTTGTTTGTGAGCCCGGCGCCGGGGCCGGTGCTGGCTAACTACGGCCTCGAGCACCTGCGGTTTATCGAGCCGGTGGGCATCGGCGATACCATCCAGGCCCGCCTCACGGTCAAGTCGAAAAGCGCCAAAGACCCCAAGCCCGGCGAGCGGCCCACCGGGGTGGTGACCTGGGCGGTGGAGATCTTCAACCAGGAGGGCAAGACCGTGGCCCTCTACGACATCCTGACCCTGGTGGAGCGCAAGCCCGCGGTTCAGAATTCCACAGCCTCGGCCTGATAACCCTTCTCACCCCGCACCAGCCGGCCCATAGGCGGCCCCGGCTCGTGGGTGAAGCAGAGCAGGTAGTCGTCCTCGAGCCAGCGCGCGTAAAGCTTTTTGCGGGTCTCGAGGGTGGTCATGGGGTAGAGGTCGAAGGCCGGGATGTAGAGGAGCGGCGTCTGCACCCGCAGGGCCACCAGGTCGCCGGTGTAGGCCAGCCGCTGCCCTTCCGAGGCCAGCTCCACCACCTGCATCCCCAGGGTGTGGCCGGGCGCCGGCAGCACCCGCAGGCCGGGCAGTAGCTCGGCCTCCCCCTCCACCACCTCAAAACGCCCCTGCTCGGCCAGGGGCTCCACGTTTTCTATGCGGTAGCTGGCCTGGCTGCGTTCGTGGGGGTGCAAAGCGTCCTCCAGCTCCTGCCTCTGCACGATGTGGCGGGCCCTGGGAAAGGTGGGCAGGAGCCGCCCCTCCACCAGCCGGGTGTTGAGCCCGGCGTGGTCGAAGTGCAGGTGGGTGTGCACCACCAGCGAGATGTCCTGCGGCCCCACCCCCAGCAGCGCCAGCTGATCCAGCAGGGGGTTGGTCTCGCTCAGGCCGTAGAGGCGGCGGAACTTCTCGCCGGGTTTGCGGTCAATGCCGGTCTCGATGAGCACCAGATGCCCGCCCGCGCGCACCAGCAAAGGGTTCAGGCCCAGGCGGATGCGGTTCTGTTCGTCCGGGGTCACCAGCTTCGACCAGAGGCTCCTGGGCACGATGCCAAACATCGAGCCGCCATCCAGCCACAGCTCGCCGTCGCTCAGAATCCAGAGCTCGAGGTTACCGAGCTTGTGGTACTGGATGGGGCGCATTGGGGATGATTATCTCAGGTTCGAAGGCCGCCAGTCTACGCCGCATGACGGCCACCGCATCCGGGCTCTGATCCACCAGCAAAAACCCCCGCCCGTTACGGGCCGCCGCCTCGCCGGTGGTACCGGAGCCAGCGAAAAAGTCCAGCACCACCTCGCCGGGGTTGGAGTGCACCCGCACGATACGCTCCAGGAGCCGCAGGGGTTTTTGGGTGGGGTAGCCGGTCTTCTCCTTGGAGGAGGTGGGTACGATGGTCATCCACCAGACATCGGTGGGGGTTTTGCCCCTCGAGGCCTTCTCCGGCCCGGCCATCTTGGGGGCCAGGTAGGGGATGCGGTCGATGGCCTCGTAGTTGAAGGTGTACTTCTGGGGGTGCTTGGCGTACCACAGGAGGGTGTCGTGCTTGGCCGGCCAGCGCTTTTTGGAGCGCCCGCCGTAGTCGTAGGCCCAAATGATCTCGTTGATGAAGCTCTTGCGGCCAAAGATCTGATCCAGGAGCACCTTCACGTAGTGCACCTCGCGGTAGTCCAGGTGCACAAACAGTGAACCGTTCGGGGTGAGCAACCGGTAGGCTTGCTCGAGCCGGGGGCGCAGAAACTCCACGAAGTCGTCGTAGCGGTCGGGGTAGACGGGGGCCTCGAGGGCCTCGGTGCGGTAGCGCTTACCCCCAAAGCCGCGACGCGAACCCTGTTCGTCGGCCACAGCACGTATGCGGCGCCGTTGCTGGGTTTTGCGGGTGTTGAAGGGCGGGTCGAGATAGATGAGCGGAAAGGAAGCCTCGGGTAAGGTGCGGATGTAATCCAGACACTCCGCCTGCACAATGCGCCGCATCGGCCCGATTCTAGCCCATGAACTGGCCGACCGCACCCTGCAGGCCCGCTTGCACCTCGCTCAAGACCTCCGCGAGCCCCCGCCCCTCCTCCAGCGCCCGGATCAGGGCGCTGGCGATCACCGCCCCGTCGGCGGCCTGGGCCGCTTGCTGGGCGGTGGCCCGGTTGGAGATGCCAAAGCCAATCGCCACCGGCGCATCGGTGAAGCGCCTAATGCGCTGCACCAGCTCGGGCAGGCCCTCCGGCAGCCGATCCCGCGCGCCGGTCACCCCGGCCACCGAGACGGTGTAGACGAAGCCGGTGCAGTGAGGGGTGACGGCCTGGATGCGGGCGTCGGTGGAGGTGGGGGCCAGCAGGAAGGTGGTCTCGAGGCCCGCCCGCTGGGCCAGCGACACCAGCTCTGGGTCTTCGTCGGGGGGCAGGTCGGGCAGAATCAGGCCCGTGGCCCCGGCCTCCTTGAACATCTGGAAGAAGGCCGCCGGGCCCACCGCCAGCACCGGGTTAATGTAGGTCATCAGAAAGAGGGGCTTGTCGGTCAGGGCCCGGATTTCCTGCACGAACCCGGCCACCTCGGCCACCCGCAGGCCCTGCCGCAGGGCTTGCTCGGAGGCCCGCTGGATCACCGGCCCGTCGCCCAAGGGGTCGGAGTAGGGCAGGCCCACCTCGAGCAGGTCGGCATAGGGCAGCACCTGCTCCACAATTTCCAGGTCGCGCCCACGGCTGGGGTAGCCGGCCATCACGTAAGGAATCAGGGCCGCCCGGCCCTCGGCTCTGGCCCTGGCAAAGGCTTCGCGGGTGGTCATGCCGCCCCTCCTCTGGCCTCCATCAGCCGCATCACCTCCACCACGTCCTTGTCGCCCCGGCCCGAGAGGTTGATAACCATGATCTGCTCGGGTTCCAGCTCCGGGGCCAGCTTGGCCGCGTAGGCGATGGCGTGGGCCGACTCCAGGGCCGGGATAATCCCTTCCAGGCGGCACAGCAACTGGAAGCCCTCGAGGGCCTCCTCGTCGCTGATGCCCACGTACTCGGCCAGCCCCTGCTCGGCGTAGTAGCTGTGCTCGGGGCCCACACCGGGGTAATCGAGGCCTGCCGAGACCGAGTGAGCCGGCAGAATCTGGCCGTCGTCGTCGTAGAGCAGGTACATCTTGGCCCCGTGCAGCACCCCCTTCCGGCCCGCCCCGATGCTCAGGCTGTGCAGGCCCGAGGCTTTGCCGTGGCCAGCGGCCTCCACCCCAATCAGCCGGGGCCGGTTCTCCTGGTAGGCAAAAGGCGCAAACACCCCAATGGCGTTGGAACCCCCACCCACGCAGGCCAGGATCACATCCGGGTTCTCGCGGCCCTCTTTCTCGAGGAGCTGGGCTTTAATTTCCTCGCCCACCACGCTCTGAAAGTCGCGGGCCATGGCCGGGTAGGGGTGCGGCCCCACCACCGAGCCGATGATGTAAAAGCTGTCGCGCACGTTGGTCACCCAGTCGCGGATGGCCTCGTTGGTGGCGTCCTTGAGGGTGCGGGTTCCGCTCTCCACGGGGCGTACCTCGGCCCCCAGGAGCCTCATGCGAAAGACGTTCAGGGCCTGCCGCCGCACGTCCTCGGCCCCCTGGTACACCACGCACTCCAGGCCCATCAGGGCCGCCACCGTGGCCACCGAGACGCCGTGCTGGCCCGCGCCGGTCTCGGCGATCACCCGCTTCTTGCCCATGCGCTTGCACAGCAGGGCCTGGCCCAGGGTGTTGTTGATCTTGTGGGCCCCGGTGTGGTTCAGGTCTTCGCGCTTGAGGTAGATCTTGGCCCCGCCCAGGTGCCGGGTCAGGTTCTCGGCAAAGTAGAGGGGGCTGGGCCGGCCCACGTACTCGCGCAGGTAGTAGGCGTACTCGGCCAGGAACTCGGGGTCTTGCTTGTAGTGCAGGTAGGCCTCGGTGAGCTCCTCCAGGGCCGGAATCAGGGTCTCGGGCACATAGCGCCCGCCAAACTCGCCGTAGCGGCCCCGGGGGTCGGGTAAAGGGTAGCTGGGTAGCTGCATAGGTTCCTCGCAAAAAACTTGGGCTGGGTCGGATGGGGACAAACAAAAACTCGAGGCCGTGACCTCGAGGAAAGCCCAAACGCGTGGGAAAGGCCCGCCGCGCTCAGGCCGGGCGACGCCACCAGCGCTGGTGGTGCCACTTGTAGCTGCGGGGGGTGCGGGGTCGCATCTGCCCAAAGGGTAGCAAGCCCGGGGGCTTCCGTCAAGGTTGCAAAGAATGCTTTCTGCAAGCAGGTCTGGGTGTTAGAGTAGGTGCGCAATGGAGCTTTACGAACACTACCTCGACTCCCTCGCCAAAGTAGCCGTGCACGTAGGACTGAACCTCCAGGAGGGCCAGGAGCTGCTGATTACCGCCCCCATCGAGGCCGTACCGCTGGTGCGGAAAATCACCGAGTACGCCTACAAGGCCGGGAGCCCCCTGGTCAGCGTGCTCTACGACGACGAGGCCGCCCATCTGCTGCGCTTCCAGCATGCCCCCGAGGCCTCCTTCGACAAAGCGCCGCAGTGGCTCTATAACGGCATGGCCGAGGCCTTTCAGGCTGGAGCAGCCCGCCTGCATATCGCCGGCAGCGACCCCAACCTGCTGGGGGGCCAGCCCCCGGAAAAAGTAGCCCGGGCCAACCGGGCCCGCTCCCTGGCCTACCGGCGGGTGCTCGAGCTCATCACCACCCACCACATCAACTGGAGCATTGTGGCCTATCCGCAGCCGGCCTGGGCCCGCGCGGTATTTCCCGGACTGTCCGAGCAAGAGGCTGTTCGGAAGCTATGGGAGGCTATTTTCAAGGCCTCGAGGCTCGACACGCCCGATCCCGTGGCCGCCTGGAAAGCCCACAACCAGCGCCTGGCCGAGCGCGTGGCCTACCTGAACCAGAAGCGCTACCACGCCCTGCACTTCAAAGGCCCCGGCACCGACCTGCTGGTGGGCCTGGCCGAGGATCACCTCTGGGCCGGCGGGGCCGTTCAGGCCAAAAACGGCGTGGTCTGTAACCCCAACATCCCCACCGAGGAGGTGTTCACCGCACCCCACAAAGACCGCATCGAGGGCGTGGTGCGCAGCACCAAGCCGCTTTCGTATCTGGGGAGCCTGCTCGAGGATATCGAGGTGCGCTTTGAGAAGGGCCGCGTGGTGGAGGCCACTGCCAAAAGTGGGGCCGACGTGCTGAACCGGGTGCTGCAAACCGACGAAGGGGCCAAAAGCCTGGGCGAGGTGGCCCTGGTGCCGCACGCCTCCCCCATCTCGCAAAGCGGTCTGCTGTTTTACAACACCCTCTTCGACGAGAACGCCGCCAGCCACATCGCCCTGGGCCAGGCCTACAGCGAGTGCATCCAGGGTGGCAGCCAGCTCAGCCCCGAAGAGCTCGAGGCCAAAGGGGCCAACCGCAGCCTCATTCATATCGATTGGATGATCGGCTCGAGCGAGATCGATGTGGACGGCATCACCGCCTCGGGGCAGGCCGAGCCACTGATGCGCAAGGGCGAGTGGGTTTAGGGGCTGGCTTGCTCGAGGTAGCGCGCCCAGGCCGCCAAGGCGTGGGCTAGAGCATAACCCCGATTGGTCAAAAAACGAATGGCGCGGGGCTTTTCACCCCTGTGGCGGCTTGGGTAGCGCGCCAATAAGGCCAGCGCCTCTTCGACCGGGTCTTGCTGGGCCATCTGCGCAGCCAACACCCGGTCTACAGTCTCGCTCGAGACCCCCTTCGACAAAAGGGCCCGGCGTAGCTTGGCCGCGCCCCACCTGCCTGCATACAACCGAACATAACCTTCGGCGTAGCCGTGGTCGTCGAGGTAACCCCGCTGTTTAAGGCGCCCAAGGGTTGCCTCCACCACTTCGGGCGGGGCTCTACGGGATAGTTTGTGGCGCAGGGCTGCCTCCGAGTAAGCCCGGGCCCCCAGCAGCCGCACCGCGTATAAAAACAACCCGTCGGGGTTCTCCTGCTTCATCTGCCTGATTATGCCCTAAGCAGAATGAGAGTCCTTAGCGGCCCTCACACTTGACGCTCGGGCGCGAACCCTAGACACTAGACTGAGCCATTTATGGCTCGCCAGGCTCCGTATGCGCGTCTTTGCCATCGCCGATATACATCTATCCAAAGCCTTCCCTAAGCCGATGAACATCTTCGGGCCGGAATGGGAGGGGCATCCTGAGGCTGTGTTCGAAGAGTGGCAAAAAGTAGTAGGTGAGGATGACCTGGTCATCGTGGCTGGGGATATCTCCTGGGCCATGAAGCTGCCCGAAGCCATGCTCGATTTAGCCGACCTGGCTAAGCTTCCGGGTATCAAGGTGCTTTTGCGCGGGAACCACGACTACTGGTGGCCCTCCATCAGCCGTCTGCGGCAGGCGCTGCCCCCCCGCATGCACGCTTTGCAGCACGACTCGCTGGTCATCGGCAATCTGGCCATCGCCGGAAGCCGTGGCTGGGACACCCCCGGCAGCTATAACTTCACCCCAGAGGACGAAAAAATCTACAAGCGGGAAGTAGAGCGGCTGGGGCTTTCACTCAAGACCCTTCAGGGGCACGACTACCAATACCTGGTGCTGGCTTTGCACTACCCCCCTTTCGGCCCCACCGGTGGCCCCACCGGCTTCACCGAGCTTATTGAACGCTACCGGCCCACCTGCGTGGTGTACGGACACCTGCACGGGGCCGACCCAGAAAGGCTGCCCAAACACTGGAACGGCATTCCCCTACACTTTGTTTCGGCGGATGTGGTGCGGTTCAGGCCCCAGCTCATCCTCGATACGCCCCATCAAACCCACACCCACCAGCCCACACGCTGAGAGCCGGCATCTGGAGTATCATCCAGGCATGATTACCGCGTTTGTCTTGATTCAGACCAGCCGCGAGTCCACCGCCGAAACCGCCGAGGCGGTGGCCGAGATCCCTGGGGTGGCCGAGGTCTACTCAGTTACCGGTGAGTGGGACTTGGTGGCGATTTTGCGCTTCAAAGACTTCGAGCAGCTCGACGACATCGTAACCCTGGGGTTGCGCAAGCTAAGGGGCATTGAACGCACCCAGACCCTCCTGGCCTTTAGAGCCTACTCGCGCAAGCTGCTCGAGCAAGGCTTCAATATCGGCGGCGAAGGTCTGTAGATATCCCATGTTCCGCTTCTTCATGCTGATCCAGCTCGGGCTCATGCTGGTCGGTTCCGTCTGGATGGAACTGGCCGGTTATGCTGCCGTAAAGAGCCCCGATCCCCTGCGCGATAGCCTGGTTTTCCTGCTGCTTTTTTGGGGGTTGATGGGCCTCGAGCGGGTGTTCTCCCTACTCTTCCCCAGAAGCTTCCAGGCCGCTGAGGCCCTGCACGGTCAGCTTGGAACCTTGATGCGCACCCAGGGCATCAGCCACCACCAGGCTCTGCTGCTGGCCCTGGCCTCCGGGGTGGGTGAAGAGCTGTTTTTTCGTGGGGCCTTGCAGAATGCCCTGTGGGGGGGCTGGCTGGGGGTTTTTCTTCAGGCGGTGGTGTTCACCGCGCTGCACCCGGTTCCCGATCGCAAGGCCTGGAGCTATCCGCTGTTTGTCTTTTTGGGTGGTCTGGGCTTTGGCGCAGCCTATCTGCTCACCGGAAGCCTGATTCCGGGGATGCTGGCCCATTATCTACACAATGCTCGAGGCTTTTATCAGTTGTTGGATCAGCCAAAGGCCGGCGGTCAAATTTAGCGCGGTTCCTGGAACGAACCCCGTCATTCTCAAGGTTGCAATAAGCGCTGTGCATCCTCGAGCAAATCACAAAAAGCACTATTCTGATATGCTTTTAGAGCTATGGCATACCAAAAAATCTCGGTTCCCGCTGGCGAAAAGATCACCATCCAAGATGGCAAGCTGCACGTGCCCGATCAACCCATCATCGGCTTTATCGAAGGCGACGGCACCGGCCCAGACATATGGCGAGCCGCCCAGCCGGTGCTGGATGCGGCGGTAGCCAAGGCCTATGGGGGCAGACGCAAGATAGCCTGGGCCGAAATTTATGCAGGCGAGAAGGCCAACCAGGTTTACGGTGAACCCATCTGGCTCCCGGAAGAGACCCTCGAGTTCATCCGCGAGTACCTGGTCGCCATCAAAGGCCCGCTCACCACGCCGGTTGGGGGTGGGATTCGCTCCATCAACGTCGCCTTGCGCCAAGAGCTCGACCTATACGCCTGTGTACGCCCGGTGCAGTGGTTCGAAGGGGTGCCCAGCCCGGTGCGCCACCCCGAGCTGGTCAACATGGTGATTTTCCGAGAGAACACCGAGGATATCTACGCTGGCATCGAGTTTCCCAAGGACAGCCCCGAGGTTAAACGGTTCCTCGAGTGGTTCGAGGCCGAGTTCCCCAAGTCCTACGGCAAAATTCGCTTCCCTCAGACCGCCGGCATCGGTATCAAGCCGGTATCGGAAGAGGGCACCCATCGCCTGGTCGAGGCCGCTATCAACTACGCCATCGACAACGACCTGCCCTCGGTCACCCTGGTGCACAAGGGCAATATTATGAAGTACACCGAAGGCGCCTTCCGCGACTGGGGGTACGCCCTGGCTAAAAGCAAGTTTGGCGCCGTAGACCTCGACGGGGGCCCCTGGCAAACCATCACCAACCCCAAAACCGGCCGGCAAATTATCATCAAGGACATGATCGCCGACAACTTCCTGCAGCAAATCCTGCTGCGGCCGGCCGAGTACAGCGTGATTGCCACCCTTAACCTCAACGGCGACTACATCTCCGATGCCCTGGCCGCCCAGGTAGGGGGCATTGGCATCGCGCCCGGCTCCAACGTCAACTACTACACCGGGCACGCGGTGTTTGAAGCCACCCACGGCACCGCCCCTAAGTACGCCGGCAAAGACCAGGTTAACCCCAGCTCGGTGATCCTCTCGGGTGAGATGATGCTGCGCTACATGGGCTGGACGGAGGCCGCCGATCTGATTATCCAGGCCATGACCAAGACCATCGCACAGGGCCGGGTTACCTACGACTTCCATCGCCTGATGGTGGCCGAGGGCCGCAACGCAACCCTGCTCAAATGCAGCGAGTTCGGCCAGGCGCTGATCGAAAATATGTAACCCGCACTTCCCTGGCCGCCCACCGGGTCATCCGGTGGGTTTTTCGTTACGTCCACACCAAAAAGCACGCCCCGATGCTTTATAATGTTGGTATAAACACCTTTCGTTACCAGCGTTGAGGGGGGCTTAATGGTACAGATTCTTTTTGTGCTGGGCTTGCTTTTAATGGTGTACAACACCTACACCGGCCTTCAGATCAAGGGCCTGGCGCCGGGTGGCATTATCGGGGAACGGCTGACCCAGCTCAACGCTCTAATCGTCTTCTTTGCGCTGGGGTATCTGCTGGTGGGTGTCCTGACCTGGAGCCGTCCGGCCGATACCCTGCTGGTCATCATGGCTTTGATACTGCTTTTTGGAGCGATCTTTGTGTTGCTGGTACTTCGGCTGGTGCAGGCCATACTAAAGGCGCTCGAGGGTTGATGCACTACTACCGCCAGACCAGCAAAGCCCTGGACATCTTCCTCAATCGGGAGGAGCGGCTGGTCTACACGCTGTGCCGCGAAGCGGTCAGCGACCAGCTCCTGGCCCAGCGCACCCAGCTCGCCCCGGAGGTTCTGCAAAAATTACTGGCCCACCTGCTCGAGCAGGGCCTGATCGAAGAGGTAAGTACAAACCAGAAGCCAGCCAGCCCACCCGCAAACCCATCTGATCAGCTAGCCATAACCAAATCCCGGCTGCTGACCATCCTTCAGGAGGAACTGGGGGGGCGCGCCTCCCAGTTTGCATCGGAGGTCGAGGGCAAGGAGGATCTGAGGGCGCTGGAAGAGTGGAGCCGCAAGCTGGTGCTCAAGCTTCGGCTCACCATGAGCCAGAAGGCCGCGGATGCACTCGAGGCCCGTCTGCGGTCGCTTTTTAGCTAGCGCAGCTCCACGCTGTTAAAGTTCTAGATGCACACCCTGCAGGCGACGGGTCATCACCTGCGCGTACTCGATCCAGTCGGCCAGGGCCTGGTTGACCGACTGGCGCATCAGAAACTCCCCCGGCGACAGGCGCTTCAAAAGCAGGAACGGCGGGCTGCTGAGGCTCTCGAGCACCCTTTGCAGGTGGTCGGCCTCGAGGTTCAGCTCCCGCGCCATGGGCATCAGGTCGGCTAGCAGAAAGACCTGCTGGGGCGGGTAATCGGCCAGCAAGGTAAGAACCGCTGAGAAGTGGCTACGATCCCGCAGCACGCCGGAAATTTCGCGCTCGAGGGTCTGGATGGCTTCCAGGTCGACGCGCCCCTCCCGCAGCAGCCGTTCGACGTCCAGCGGCCCCAGCGGAAAGGCAGCGCGCAGCTTGTTCAGGCGCTGCAAGGCTTCGGGCGAGACGTAGCCCAGGCCCGCCTGGGTCAAACCGGAGGGCCGCACGGCGGCTATCTCGGCCAGGGCCTCGGCCCTGGAAGACTCCCCAGCCACCATCGCCGCGTACTGCACCCGCCCCTGCTGGCGGTAGGAAAGGAGTTCTTTGGCTTCCATCTCGCCAAATTTAGCCAGGGCCAGCAAGAAGGTTCGGCGGCCCAGAGCGGCCCTGAACACCCAGGGTGCGGCGCTCGATTCACGGGAAAAACCCAAAGCCTCGAGGTCGGCGGAAAAGGCAGGCACCTCGCTGGGAAATGGTTTGTGGGGGTAGATGAGCTCTTTGGGGTAGGGCGTAACCCGCACCCGCTTCTCGGGCCTATCGGGTGAGGGCTCGGGGGGCTGGGGCTTCGGACGCTCGGCCTCGGTCGGGCGGGGCCGGGCCGGTCTGGCCACGGTCGTCAGGGCCTCCAGCACAATCTCGCTGCCCTCGAGGTGCAGCACAATTTTGTCGTTGACCCCCAGCCGGCGCTTCGCATAGTAAGGGGCCAGGCCCTCGAGGCGGTTCTGCGCCCAGTTGATGGGGGCCTCGTAGACTTCACCTTCTTCGTCCCGCAGGGCAATACGCTCTTTACCCTGCAAAAAAACCCGCAGGGGCTGGGTTAGGCTCATGGTGCCGGTATTCAGGCAGGTGCTGGTGAGGACGTAGCGCGCAATCATAGGTTTCCTAACGGGCCATGAAGGCTAGTTGACTGGTCGGAGCGGGATGGCCTGCGGTGAGCATGTAGTACATTTCATGGGCCACCTGAAGGGTGGTCTCCACGTCGCCCATCGCACGATGGCGGGCGGGAATTGGCCCCAGGTCGAAGGCCCAGGCCAGGGAATCCAAACCCCGCTTGGTCAGCCCTGGCAGGGCCTTACGGGCCCAGTGTATCGTGTCCACCACCGGATTATCCAGGCGATAACCCAGACGCTTGAAGCGCGGTTGCAAAAAACCCAGGTCGAAGCTGGCGTTCTGGATGATCAGGGTGGCGTTATCCAGCAGGGGCCAAGCTTCCTCCAGCACCGTGTAGATATCGGCCGCATCCCGCACATCCTGGCTGCGGATGCCGGTCAGTCGGCTGATAAAAGGCGGAATCAGCACGCCGGGATTGACCAGTCGCTCAAACACGGTGCGGCGGCCGTTCTCGAGGCGAATCAGGGCCAGCTCGATAATTTCGTGGTCTGTGGGCGATAGGCCAGTGGTCTCAATATCCAGCACCACCACCGCTTCGCCCTGGGCAGGAAAACTGTACTTCCACTCCCACAGGCCCACCCCGGCGCCTAGGCGTTCAAAACGCCCATCCAGCAGGTTGCCGATCAGGTCGTTGAGCCAGGCGCCTTTGGGCCAGCCCTGCAAAGCCAGCACCTGCTCGGCCAGCAAGCGCTCAGGAAGGTGGCAGCCGGCGCTGCGCAGGTGACGGACGAGTCGGGTTGAAAGGCGGTAGTGGGTGGGACTCATGGATTGGGGCATCGGCGATGCGTGCAACATAGGCACGAAACCTCGAGGGCTTGGAAGGAGACCAGTTCAAACGCCCAAAAACATTATCGAGTTCACCGGATAATCCGAGGGTCTCGGAGGGAGTATACCGCAGTTTACGCGGATATGACAGGGCTTGATAGGTGTTAAAGCAATAACATTAAGCAGCCATTGAGGGCCTTATATAGCCGCGCGGGCGAAGGCCCGCTCGGTGGCCTGTTCAAAAGCGTTGGCTGCTGCAAATATCTGCTCGTCGTGCAGGGCCTTGCCAATAAGCTGCAGCCCCACCGGTAGGTGACCTTCAAAGCCCGCCGGGATGCTCATGGCCGGCAGTCCAGCCAGGTTGACAGCCACGGTATCGATGTCGGCAAGGTACATCGAGAGGGGATCGGTGGTTTTTTCGCCCAAGCGGAAGGCTGGGAATGGGCTGGTGGGGGTCAGCAGCAGGTCGGCTTCGCTAAAGGCCCGGTCGAAGTCGGCCTTGATCCTGGCCCGGGCCCGCAAGGCCTTACCGTAATAGGCCTCGTAGTAGCCCGAGGAGAGCACAAAAGTACCCATCAGGATGCGCCGCTGCACCTCCGGGCCAAAGCCGTGTTCGCGGCTTTGCATCATGGTGGTGGTGCTGTCATCGCCAGGCACCCGCAGGCCGTACAGGGTTCCGTCGTAGCGCGCAAGGTTCGAGCTGATTTCCGCCGTGTTGACGATGTAGTAGGCGGCCAGGGCGTATTCCAGGGAGGGCAGGCTCACCTCCACAAAGCGCACCCCCTGGGCTTCCATAACCGACCGGAAACGCTCGAGCGCTTCCAGCACGCCCGCGGAATTGCCCACGGTCAGGGCTTCTTTGACCAGGCCAATGGTGAGGCCCCGGCTCGAGGCCTGTAAGGCGGCCGCAAACTGCGGCTGTACCTCCAGGCTGGTGCTGTCCATGGGATCGTAACCGCTTACCACATCGCTCAGCAAGGCCAGATCCTGCACCGTGCGGGCCATCGTACCCACCTGATCGAGGCTGCTGGCTGTGGCCACCACCCCGTAGCGTGAGATGCGGCCATAGGTGGGTTTAAAGCCATACACCCCGCACAGCGCAGCCGGCTGGCGCACGCTCCCGCCGGTATCAGTGCCGAGCGCCAACGGAACCATGCCGGCTGCCACCGCGGCCGCTGAGCCCCCCGAGGTGCCCCCAGGAACCCGTTCGGTGTCCCAGGGGTTGCGGGTAGGGCCGAAGGCCGAGTACTCGGTGGAAGAGCCCATGGCGAACTCGTCCATGTTGGCCTTGGCCACCACCACCGCCCCGGCCTGGCGCAGTTTTTCCACCACGGTCGCGCTGTACGGCGGCACAAAATCAGCCAGCATCCTGGAGCCACAGGTCGTCGTCAGGCCCTGGGTGCAGATGTTGTCTTTCAGTACAACCGGAACCCCAGCCAGGGGTAGGGGCTCACCGCGGGCGAGCCGCTGCTCAACCAAGGCGGCTTCTTGCTCGGCCTGGGGATTCAGGCGGATCAGGGCATGGAGCCGGGGCTCGAGCTGTGCGATCCGCTGCAAAGATGCAGACACCACCTCTTGGGGTGAAACCTGGCCCGACTGGATATTTTTCACAATTTCGTGTGCCAGCATACCGCCCCATGATAAGGCGCATCCGGCCGATCTGGGATACCGGGCCTCAGGGGCCGACCAGAGACCGATTGAGGAAGTCCACGGTGCTCCGGGCCACCCGGTTCCACCCCTCTTCGGCCGGAATGGTGGCCGGTTGATCCCCCCGCTGGGGGCCGTAAGCTCCAAAACCGGCATGGTTGAGGCCGGGGATGGTCTCAGTTTGGGTATTCTTGGGAAACTTGGACAGGCTGGCCTCGAGCTGCTCCTTTCGAATAACCCCGTCGCGCTCACCAAACAAGGCCAGGGTGGGTGTCGCCTTATCCGAAAGGTCGTTTTGGGGATACGCCGCCCACATCACCAGCGCCTGGGCCCCCGGATTGCTCTGGGCAAAGTTGGAGGCCACCACCCCACCCAAACTATGTCCGCCCACCGCCCAGGGGAGCTGGGGGGCCTCGGCCATGGCCTGGCGGGCCTTGCCCTGCTCGGTGACGGCCAGATTAAAACGCACCCGCAGCAGGGCCACCCGATAGCCATTGGCCGCAATCCTGCGCAAAACCGGGGCGTAGGCCTGGGGCTCGACCAGCCCCCCTGGGTAAAAAGCCAGACCACCTTTGGCAGCCCCCTGGGGAATAAACACCCAGCCATAGGGCCTGTCCTGCACCAGAACCTGGTTATCCGAGACCAGGGCCTCGAGCGCCACCTGCGCAGGCGGATAGGGGGCCAGGGCGCGCCGGGTGTACCAGACTATAGCAGCGGCAAAAAGCAGCAGTCCGCCCAAAAAAACCAGCCAAAAGACACGGTATTTGTTCATAGCAGTAGAAAACCCCAGGAATTACTTGGAAACCCGCCGCTGGTAATCTCGAGGCCATAAACCCTTTAGTCACCGATGGCCGGACTGGCGGCAAGCCGCTGCTCCTCGCGCAGTTTTTCGTAGCGCCGCCGCTCGAATAGATAGAAGGCTGCCGGCACCACATAGAGCGTCAACAGCATGGAAACCGAAACCCCACCCAGGATGATAATACCCAGCGGACGGCGGAACTCCGAGCCTTCGCCGGCCGCGGCGATGAGGGGAATGGAGATCATCAGCACCGTGAGGGTGGTCATCAGGATGGGGCGCAGGCGCAGCCGCCCAGCCTCGACCAGTGCGTCGTACAGCGACCTTTCACGGGCCTCACGCACCGCAAAGTCGAGCAGCAGGATGGCGTTCTTGGTAACCAGGCCGATCAAAATCACCACCCCCAGCACCGAAACCACATCCAGACCGCTCCGGAAGAAGTACAGGAACCAGAAAGCCCCCACCAGGGCCAGCGGTACCGGGAGCAGCAGGTACACGGGGTAGCGGAAGGTGTTGAACTGGCTCGAGATCACCAGGAAGTTGAGCAGCAAAGCCAGGCCAAAAGCGATGGGCGCGCTGCGGGCCAGGTCGCCCACAAAAGCGGTAGAGCCCTGGGTTTCCAGCCGCACCCCATCGGTAAAGACCCCGGCCTTCTCCAGCTCCTGCTGCACCAGGTTGGCAAGCTGGAAGGTGCCAATCTCCGAGTCGGGCGCCCGGTTGGCGTTGATACCCGCCGAGAAGGCCTGGTTGGTGCGCGAGAGCTGGGCGGGGGTCTGGCGGTTCTCAAACTGCCCCAGGCTGCCGATGGGCAGGGTGCTCCGCAAGGCGGGTGCGGCTACCGGCAGCGAAAGCAGACTGGACTGGTCGGGCACGAAGCGGGGATCGGCCCGCACTACGATGGGAATATCGTCGCCACCCGAGCGCACATTGCCCGCCTCGGTACCGGCGTTGTAGATGCGCAGGGCCTGGGCCAGGTCGTTGGGGGTGAGGCCGGTGCCAATAAGCTTGCTGGGGTTGGGCACCAGCACCCGCTCGGTCGCGGTCTCCTCGAGGCTGCTGCGCACGTCAATCAGGTAAGGCAGGCTGCGCATGACCTCGAGCACCTGGCGGTTCTTCTCGGCCAACAGGGTGGGGTTGGGTGCGGTCAGGGTAAACTGCAGGTCGGCCGCCCCACCCGGCCCCCCTTCCGGCACCGTCACGCGCAGCTCGGCCTCGGGGCGATCCTCGAGCAGGCCCTGCAAGGCCTCCCGGTAGATGGGCAGCAGGCTGTACACATCCGGCCGCTCGTCTCTGGGCACCAGCTCCACCACGATGCGGGCCCGCTCGGGGTTGCCCGCCCCCAGGATGTTCTGCGAGCTACCCACCGTGTTGAGCACCGCCCGCACCTCGGAGCGGGTCAGCAACCAGGACTCCAGGCGGCGCGAAAGGGCATCGGTTTCCGACAGGGCGGTGCCTTTGGAGAGCGCCAGGTCGATGTTGATCTGCCCGTTGTCGTTTTTGGGGGTGAAGTTGAAGGGAATTCTGGGGGCCACATAGCCGATGCTCAGGAAAAAGCCCAGCCCCACCAGCAGCACCAGGCCGCTCCGCTTAAGCGCCGCGGCCAGACTGCGCGCGTAAAACTCCCTTAAGGCCAGGAAAACCCCCTCCGACGCCCCATGCAGACTGCCCGCGATGGCGCCGGCCAGGCCAAAAACCACCGAAAACAGCCAGCGCACCGGGGCCAGCAGGAGGGTCAGGGGGGTTATCAGGATATTGAACCAGCGGCGCGCGGTGCTGAGGTCGGGCTGGCGGTAGATGTGCAGCCGCAGCCCCCAGCGCAAGTCCTGGCCCAGACCCAGCAAGCGCTGGCCGAGCTGGCGCCAGGTGGGGGGTTCGGGGTCGGGAAAGTAGGCCAGGCGCACCGTGAGGAAGAAGAGGGCCTCGAGCCAGCTCACCGCAATGGCCGCCGCCAGCACAATGCCGAACTGACGGAAGAACTCACCGATGATTCCCGGCAAAAAACTGATGGGCAAAAACACCGCCAAAAGCGAGAGGGTGGCCGCCGAGACCGCCGACAGCACCTCGGTGGAGCCCTTGAGCACCGCCTGCAGGTTGTCGTAGCCCATGCGGCGGTAGCGCTCGATGTTCTCCGAGAGCACGATGGAGTCGTCCACCACAATGCCCACCGCCACAATAAGGGCCAGCAGGCTGATGATGTTGAAGGTAAAGCCCAGCAGGCCAAATACAATCAGCGCCCCCGACATGGTGATGGGGATGGCCAGCACCACACTGAAGACCGAGTTGAGCTTGCCCAGGAAGATCAGGGTGATAAACGAGACGATGGCGGCCACCAGCAACACCTCGCGGAAGGTGTCGTTGACGGTATTTTCGATGAAGGTGGTGGTGTCGCCCACAATGCGGGCCTGATACCCCTGGGGCAGCCGGGCCTCTTGCA
Source organism: Meiothermus ruber DSM 1279 (assembly GCF_000024425.1). Lineage (NCBI taxonomy): Bacteria > Thermotogati > Deinococcota > Deinococci > Thermales > Thermaceae > Meiothermus > Meiothermus ruber. The sequence goes on along the minus strand of NC_013946.1, from coordinate 1,530,393 downwards.
GGGTGCGCTTGATGCCCTGGGCCACCGCCACCGCGTTGGAGTCAGGGGTTTTGCGCACGGCCAGCGGAATCACGGGCTGGCCGTTGAGCCGGGTCAGCCGGGTGGGCTCGGCCTGGGCATCCCGCACCACCCCCAGGTCGCTCACCTGGAGGCCGCGGGCCGGGTCAACCAGAATCCGCCCGACGTCCTCGGGGGTGGTGGGCGTATTGCGCAGGGTGAAGAGCAGGCGCTGCCCCTGGTCGCTCTGGGTTCCAGCGGGAATGGCCAGGGCCGAGGCCTGGATGGCGGCCACCACCTGGGCCGGGGATAGGTTGTAGGCAGCCACCTTGTAAGGATCGAGCAGCACCTGTATCTGCCGGTCGGGAGCACCCTGCACCTGCACATCGGCCACTCCGGAAACGAGCTGCAAGCGGGGCTTGAGCACGTCGTTGGCGTACTTAGCCACCTCCCGCAGATCGCGCCCATCGGCCGATAGGGCGATAAAAAGAATCGGCGAAGCCGCGGGGTCAAAACGCTGCACCACCGGGGCTTCGGCCTCACGCGGTAGCTGCCCGCGCACCGCCGCCACGCGCTGTGAGACATCGGTGGCCACCCGGTTGATGTCCTGGCCGAACTCAAAGGAAATCACCACCTGTGAGAAGCCCTCGCCGGAGATGGAGGCCACCTGATCGAGGCCCGCCAGGGTGGAGACGGCATCCTCAATGGGGCGGCTAATCTGCTGCTCGACCTCTTCAGGCCCGGCCCCCGGGTAGGCGGTGGTCACGGCCACCACCGGAATTTCGAAGCGGGGCAGCAAGTCCACCCCCACCCGGCTGCCGGAGATCAGACCAAAGAGCACCATCGCCAAAAAGATGGCGGTGGAGAAGACAAAGCGCCGGACAAAAAAGGCGACTACTGGGTTGACAGGTTTGTCATCATTCGGGCGTTCTGGCTGGCTCATACCCCCCCCTGCGCAAAGTCTGCTCCAGGCTCGCCCAGTAGCGTCTTAAAGCCCTTCACTGCACCACCTCCACTGCATCGCCGTCGCTGAGGCTCGAGGGCACCGGGAAGATCACCGGCTGGCTGCCCAGCCCATCCACCGCCACCTGGGCGCCGGTATCACCCAAGACCCGCACCGGGGTTCGTACAGCCTTGCCCTCCTGCACCACAAATACGTAGGTGCTGCGGCCCTCGGTGCGCAGTGCCCCGGCGGGTAGCAGGTTGCCCTGGGCCAGGTTGAGGGTATACCGCACCTGTGCGCTGGCACCGGGGGGCAGGTCGCCCTCCACCTGCGCGGTCAGCTCGACGAGCCGGTCGGTGCCGGGCACCTCGCTGCTTTTAATCAGGGTGGCGGGGTAGCTGCGCCCCCCATAGATCAGTTCGACCTTACGACCCATCGGTAGGCTGGCGGCCTCCTCCGGGGGCAGGCGGAAGCTGGCCTCGAGCCTCGAGGTATCGGCCAGCCTGAAAACCCGCTGCCCCACACTCACAAACTCACCGGGGTTCACAAAAATTTCCGCCACCACACCGGCAAAAGGGGCCTTTACCTCGGTATCGGCCACGGCCCGCCGGGCCTGGCTGAGCTGGTTCTGGGCCTGTTGCACCTGCAGCCGCAGCAAGGCCAGGTCTTCGCTGGAGGCCCGCTGGGCGCGGGCCAGGTTCTCGCGGGCGTTGTCGAAGGCGGCCTTGGCCTGGTTGTAGGCGGCCTCGAGGCCGGTCAGCTCCACCTGGGCAATGGCCCCGGCCTGGAAGAGTTGCTGGCCTTCCCGGTAGCGCCGCTCGGCCACCTGAAGGTTGGCCTGGGCCGATTCCAGGCTGGCCTGCAGGGGGGCCAGGGAGCCCGCGGTCGAGCGCTGGGCCCGCTCGAGGTTCACCTGGGCCTGCTGCAAAGCCAGCTCGGCGTTGCGCAGCGCGATCTGGGCGTTGGCTGGGTCAAGGCGCAGAACCACCTGGCCCTGGGCCACCTGGCTGCCCTCGCTTACCGCTACCTCCAAAACTTTACCCGAGGCCGTCGCCCCCACCTGGCTCTCGCGGGCTGGGGAAAGAATAGCCCCGGTTGTGCGCACCGTGCTGAGCACCCCACGCGCCGGCTGCACCACCCGCACCTTGACGCTGCGGGCCACCGCTTCCTCAGCAGAGGTAGGGCTTTCGCTATTCGCTGCCCGGCGCGGCCCGCAACCGGCCAGCAAGAGCGCGACCACCCCCAACCACAACCAGATCTTGTTGCCAGGCCGACCCATTAGCGACCTCCGGCCAGCAGGCTGTAGTAGGCCCGCCAGTAATTCCCCAGGGCTTGCTGGGCGGCCAGCTCGGCCTGGATGAAAGACAGCTCGGTCTGCAGGTAAGCCACCTGGCTGATCAGGCCCGCATCCAGGCGCTTTTTATCGTTGGCAAGGGTTTCACGGGCGTTGGCTAGAGCAGCTTGCTGCACCGAGAGGGCCCTGGCGGCCGCCTGAAGGTTCTGGAAGAGCGAGTCGTACTGCAGGGCCAGGCCGCGTTCAATCTCCCGGGCGCCAGCCGCTGCCTGTTCGGCCCGCGCTTTGGCCGCCTCGATATCGGCCTGGGCTGCATAGCTGGGGTCAAGCAGTTCAACCTGAAGCTGGGCCAGTTCGGCCCGCTGGCGGGCCTGTAGCACATCGGGGTTCTTATTCAGAAGCCCCTGTACCACACCCGCCTCTGGCATGGCCGGGGGGTTGGGCAGGGGGGCCAGCGCCTCAAAAGCCCCCACCAGGCTGCGCAGCGAGGCCTGGGCCAAGGCCAGGCCATTCTCAGCCCGGCTAAGGTTGCTGCGGGCCTCTTCCAGGCGGTTCTGCGCGTTGCGCACATCCAGCACCGTTCCAGAACCATTGCGCTGGCGAATCTGGGCCACCTCCACACCGCGGGCCGCGACCTCGAGGGCTTTCTGGGCCAGACGCACCTGTACCTGGGCCTCGAGCACCTGGGCGTAGGCCCCCACAATGCTGCTCTGGGCCTGAACCACCGCGCGCTCGTAGCTGGCCTGGGCCAGAGCTGCGCGCTGTTCAGCCTGCACGCGGCTGGGGCGGGTTAGCAAAGGATCAGACAGCACCCTTTGCAGGTTGGTGTTGGCATCGTCCAGCTCGGCCTTGGCGGCTATCACCGGGGCCTGCGCGGTGGCTTTAGTCAGCGCCGCCTCGAGACTCAGGCTCTGGGCCTGGGCCAGGGCTAGGGACAAGAGTAGGGTCAGCGGTGTAACAAAACGGGTGGCAACGGCCATTTTCATCGGTTCACCTCGCTAAGGGGCAGGGCATAAAAACGGTAAATATCTAAAATGCGCTGGGTGCGGTTCAACTCGGCCTGCTCGACCCCCAGCCGGGCCTGGGCCAGGGCCAGCTCGGCCTGCAACGAGGCCAGCGGGCTGGACAGACCCAGCCGCTCGCGCTCGCGGGCTTCGGCCAGGCTGCGTTCAGCATCGGTGCGGGCCTGCAGGGCGTTGGCCAGGTTTTGCTCGGCGGTCTCCAGCGAAGCCCGCAACAAATCTTCCTGCAGTTTGCTGTTGCGGCGGGCCGCCTCCACCGCCTGCCGGGCTGCCTCCACCTGCTTTTGCGCAGCCTCGAGGGCATCCACCACCCCAAAAGCGATGTTGGCCGAGAGCCCAATCTGCAGGGTTCCCACAATTCGATCCTGTGGGGCGCTGCGCCCCGGCACCTGGTTGGTGTAGCTAAGCGAAGGTTGCAGGGTGCGGGAGTTAATCGAGAGGGTCAGCGCATCGCTGTCGGAGGTGTTGCGGGTGTAACTGCCCTGCACCACCGGCAGCACCCCCCGCACGGCCCGGTCGTAGGCGATCTGGGCATTGATGAGTTGCAGCTCGGCCTGCCGAACCTGGGGCGGAACGCCGCCGCTGGGCACAGCCAGCCGGGGTGGGGTGGCGCTCTCCTGGCCGATCAGGTCGGAGAGGCTTTGCCGGGCCAGGGCCAGGTTGCGCTCGGCGTCGGACAACTGAAGGGCCGCCTGCCGCAGGCTGGCCTCGGCCTGGCGCACCTCGCTCTGGCTGGCCGCCCCCCGGCGCTCGCGCAGCCGGGCGGCCTCGAGGCTGGCCTGGGCCAGCCGCACACCCAGCCGGGCGACCTCGAGGCCCGACTCAGCCAGCCGCACCCGCAACGCGGCCTCCACCGCCTGGGCCTCGAGCTGGGTACGGGCCTGGCGCAACCCCAGGGTTGCCTGCTCAACCCCCAGGGCCGCCTGGTTAGCGGCATCCGACACATCGCCGAAAGGGAATGGGGTGAAGGTCAGGCCCAGGGTAACCTGCCGGCCATCGGTGGGCAGAACAACGCACTGCGGGTTGAGGGGGTTGGGGCAGGTGGGGGCGCCGGGGGGTGGTGTCACCTCAAAAAACGAGAGCCCGCCCTGAAGCTGGAAGCTCACCGGGCTCAGGGTGGCCCGGAGCTGGGCCTGGGCCGCCTCGAGGCCCAGGCGGGCCTGCAACAGCGTGGGGTGGTTTTCCAGCGGCGCAAAAAACCCCTGCGCCCATCCGGGGCTCACCCCCACCAATGCCACCCCCATAAAGGCCAGCAGAAGCCTTCGTTTCCGGCCCGAGGGGTTACTCATAGTCCATCTCCTGTTCATGCTCCCAGGAAGCCAGGCCCTTGCCTGGGCTCAGATCGATGATCTTGCGGTAGCTTTGGGTGATCATGGAAAGCTCCTCCGGGCTGAGCCGCCCAAATCGCTCACGCGAGAACGCCCGCCAGCGCTCGCGCATCTGCTCAAGGAAATCTTTCCCAGAATCGGTCAGCAGAATGCGCACCTTGCGCTTGTCGCTGGTATCCAGCTCACGCCGCACCAGACCGCGCTCCTCCAGGCTCGCTAAAAGCTGGGACACCCCTGGCGGGGAGGCGTCCATCACAAAGGCCAGGCTCGAGGGCTGATCGATCCCCTCCGAGATGCACATCAGGGCAAAGGCCTGCATCAGCGAAACCCCCAGCCCTTCAAAGGCTTTCTGCTGGTCAAGCCGCATCTGCCACACCACGTGGGTGGTCAGCCGCCACAGCTCATCCAGCTTTTCATCCAAAATATTCATACCCATGAAATATTAGACCTACTAATAGGTAAGGAAAGCGGCTTTCGCTACACTTTTCACGAAAAGGCTTTTACCCAGCAACAAATTATTCGTCAGGGCATGGTAAGCTACAGGCAAATGGGGGAAAAAAGCTTCGAAGAGCGGGAGCTCATTTTAGAGCTCTTTCCTGGAACCTCCCCGGAGCTCTGGCCTCCGGGGGAAATCCTTTATTACCGGGATCAAGAGGCGCGGGTGCATATCGAGGAAAGCCCACTGCACCTGATTTTAGAGCCCCTCGAGCCCACCGGTAGCACCACGCCCATCGTCTGCGCGGCCTGCCACCGCCATATTTCACGAGCCGCCGCACAATTTTTCCGCTTTGGGGTGGGTCAGGATGCCCGTCACTTCCGGTACGTGGCCCTCTGCCGGGACACGGAAAGCTGCTCTGGGATAGCCCCACCAGCGCGTTTGAGGGAAATCCTGCTGCGGGGTATACTACCTTAGCGCGACTTGAAGACCCCTCTCAGACGGGGCCAAGGCAACTTTATAAAGGCTCGGCAATCCGCCGGGCCTCTTCCAAAGCCAGGCTAACTCATACACATCTCAGGTCGGTAACGCAGCATCGGTAGCGATTGTGAACAGGCGCAAAACGCCAAATTTCAAAAACCTTCAGGAGGCCGGATGGCACGCGAAGTCAAGTTGACAAAATCGGGATATGAACGACTGGTGGCCGAACTCGAGCAGGAACGGGCTCGGCTACAGGATGCCACACGTATATTGCAGGAGCTGATGGAGTCCTCCGACGATTACGACGACTCGGGCCTGGAAGACGCCAAGCGCGAGAAAGCCCGCATCGAGGCCCGCATCGACTCGCTCACCGACACCCTCTCCCGCGCACAGATCATGGAGGAAGAGGGTACCAAGGTAAGCCAGGTAACGCTGGGGGCCATCGTGAGCCTACGGTCGAAGGAGGGCGAGATCATGGAAGTACAGGTGGTGGCCCCAGCCGAGGCCAGCGTACTCGAACGCCCCATGAAAATCTCTGACGAAAGCCCCATGGGCCGGGCCCTTTTAGGACAACAGGTGGGAGCCAAGGTATTGCTTGAAACCCCCAAGGGTAAGAAGGAATTCAAAATAGAGTCCATCCAGCACTAGCCATTGCCAGGCTTAAGCCCCAATAGCACCCGCTATTGGGAGCTTTTTGTTGGCGCGCTTTGCGAATTGGCCCAGTGCAGCTTAGACTCTAAAAGCTGGATGTGCGTATGCCTGAGTACAGCGAACAGACCCAACAACGCCTAGCCAACCTCGAGGCCCTGGCCGAAGCCGGCTTCGAGCGCTTCCCCTACCGCTTCCCCAAGACCCACGACGCCGCTCAGATTCTGGCCGCCCACGCCGGGGCCGCCCCCCAGCAGGAGTGGCCCGAGGAAGAGGTGCGCGTAGCGGGCCGCCTGATGACCTTCCGTCACATGGGCAAGGCCAGCTTTGCCCACCTGCAAGACCAGAGCGGGCGCATTCAGCTCTACCTGGCCCGCGACATCACCGAGCATTACGACCTGATCAAAAAACTCGATATCGGCGATATTTTGGGGGTTGAGGGTACGGTTTTCACCACCAAAACCGGCGAGATAACCATCAAGGTTCGAAAATTCGTACCCCTGGTCAAGTCGCTCCACCCCCTGCCCGACAAGTGGCACGGCATCCGCGACGTGGAAACCCGCTACCGCCAGCGCTACCTCGACCTGATCCAGAACCCCGAGGTGCGGGAGGTGTTTCGCATTCGCAGCCGTATGGTGCGCTACATCCGCGATTTCTTCGACCAGCGGGGCTTTTTGGAGGTTGAAGGCCCTACCCTGCAGGCCATCGCCGGCGGCACCGAGGCCAAGCCCTTCAAAACCTTCCACAACGCGCTCGATCACGAGTTCAACCTGCGCATTGCCCTCGAGCTGCACCTCAAGCGCCTGCTGGTAGGCGGTTTCGAGAAGGTCTTCGAGATTGGCCGCAACTACCGCAACGAAGGCATCTCGGTCAAGCACAACCCCGAGTTCACCATGCTCGAGGCCTACTGGGCCTATGCCGACTACCACGACATGATGGCCCTGGTCGAAGACCTGCTCTCGGGCCTGGTGCAGCACCTCTTTGGCAGCACCCAGGTGCAGTATGGTGAGCATCTGATTGACTTTGCCAAGCCCTTCAAGCGCATAGATTTTGTTGCCACCCTCAAAGAGCGAGCCGGCCTCGACTTCGACCCCACCGACCTCGAGCGCCTGCGCACCTGGGCCGATCAAAAGCACCCGGAGCTGCGCAGCGTACCCAGTTACAAATTGCTGGACAAGCTGTTCGGGCACTACGTGGAGCACACCCTGATTCAGCCCACGTTTGTGGTGGATGTGCCCTTGGCCATCAGCCCACTGGTCAAGCGTCACCGCGACCCCAGCAAGACCAACCTCACCGAGCGCGCCGACCTATTTGTGGCCGGCTTCGAGATCTCCCCTATTTATTCTGAGCTCAACGATGCCCTCGATCAGCGCGCGCGCTTCCAGGAACAGGCTAAGCGCCGCGAGGCCGGCGACGACGAGGAACCGGAGATCGACGAAGACTTTTTGCTGGCCCTCGAGTACGGCATGCCCCCCGCCGCCGGTATGGGCCTGGGCATAGACCGGCTGGCTATGGTACTCACCAACCAAGAAAGCATCCGCGACGTAATCCTCTTCCCTCTGCTCAAGCCGCGTAAAGAAGCACCCGACCTCGAGGAATCCACCGACCAGGAGTGATCCACCACTAGGTTCAAAAGAAATCGCATCGTGCTCGGCGACGATGAGCGTCGCGTGCGGTGTAGTTTCAATCCTCACTCGAGCTATCGCCCGAGTGCAACCCTAGGAGATTTCCGCGTGTACATCAACTTTGAGGTTTCAATCCTCACTCGAGCTATCGCCCGAGTGCAACACTGTTGGGTCTATGTTGCGGAAATTTTTTAGTGAAGTTTCAATCCTCACTCGAGCTATCGCCCGAGTGCAACGTCAGGGGGCCGGCGCCCTCGCCGGCGCCCGCGAAGTTTCAATCCTCACTCGAGCTATCGCCCGAGTGCAACGTACGCATGAAGGAACTCGTTCAAGCCCTCGCCGTTTCAATCCTCACTCGAGCTATCGCCCGAGTGCAACGCGGTGGAGGCGGCGATTGCCGCCTGCACCTACGCGTTTCAATCCTCACTCGAGCTATCGCCCGAGTGCAACGTGGGGTTGTTGCGGGCCATCACCCTCACGGGCGAGGTTTCAATCCTCACTCGAGCTATCGCCCGAGTGCAACCGTTGACTTCCAAACCGGCACTGCGTCCGTCATTGAGGTTTCAATCCTCACTCGAGCTATCGCCCGAGTGCAACCTATTCTATAGCCAGAAGGGAGGAATATATGAAGGTTTCAATCCTCACTCGAGCTATCGCCCGAGTGCAACCTCTAGAGCGCTCTACGAGCGGGCCATCCACTCTCGAGTTTCAATCCTCACTCGAGCTATCGCCCGAGTGCAACGGGGGCCATCGGGGGGGTCGCGGGGGCCGTCTTCGTTTCAATCCTCACTCGAGCTATCGCCCGAGTGCAACCTGAAGCGCTCGCCGGGGCCCTCCTCCTGGCCGCCGTTTCAATCCTCACTCGAGCTATCGCCCGAGTGCAACAGCCTCATTCTAGCGTGCGTGCAGGACGGGGTTCAAGAGGCCGTTTGCGCGAACCCCCCAAAAAAAGCTTCCGACGCAGGGTGGGGGAAGGTGGAGGGAAAGCGGGTTTTCAATGTCCCCTAGCCAGTTTCTCGGCTTGCGCGAACCCCCCTGGGTTTTGGCACTTGCTTGGGGTTCGCGCGGTTACCTAGCCACTAGATTACCTCACCCTGCACAAACTGTGCATACCCCGCCCCGACGCTGGAGGGCATGAACAAGACACGTTCTGCTCTCGGGAAAAAGCAAATCGGCTGGTTGGTTGCGCTGGTTCTGTTGTTGGGAGGGTTGGCCCTCTTTGCACCGGCTCCGGTGCCGGGGCAAACTGCTGGCGACATTCCCAAATGTTGTGCTGGCGGCTAGGGTGGGCTGGGCAGCCCACCCACGGCTTAGTATGATGAAAAATGCGTGAGGGATCTGGAGCTGCTGGGAGCAAATCTAGAGGCTCTGGCCGAGCAGGGCCGGGCTGATCTGGCCCTGCAACTGCTACAAAACGCCAACGAGCAGCACCAGACCTATCATCAAACCGAAAGGTTTTTGCGCCTGCTGGAGGGTGTGCCAGAGCCTTTGCGGCAGGAGCAGGTTTTTCAGCGCATCTACCTGCAAACCCTGGCTCGAGCCCGAAAGCCAAAGGATGTTCTGGCCTGGTTCGAGTCCAATACCCCTGCCGATGGCCTGCACCTTTATCGGGCCTGGGCCCTTCTTCAGCTCAACCAGAACCAACAGGCTATGGAGGTGCTCCAGAGCCTTTGTGAAGCCTCTGTACCCGATAGGGGGTTGTACTACCGCTGCCTGGGTATGGCGACAAACCGGCTCAAGCAGGCCGGGTGGCAACACTACTTCGAGCAGGCCCGCAACCACCTACAAGGCCATGCCTTAGGGCGGATGTTGCTGGATTATGGCTGGCATCTTTACAGCAGTAACCAGCACGCACCAGCCCATGCAACCTGGGCCGAAGCCCTTATCTACCTTGAAAACGACCCTTACTATCTGGCCTGGACGCATAGCAACATCGGCTATCTTTTACTCAAAAATAAGCCTGCAGAGGCCGAGCAGCATTTTTTAGAAGCGCTTCGTATAAGCCAGAAAAAAGCGGCCAACGGCATTCGTGGACGGGCTTTGCTGGGGCTGGGGATTGTGCGGCGTATGTTCGGCGAGTTGCAGCGGGCCTTGCAAGCCTACCAGGAGGCCTACAAGGCCAGGGGCGATGCCGATGATGCCCAACTGGCCTTGTGGGGCTGGGGTCACACCCTGCGTCTTATGGGCCAGGTTGAGGAGGGTCTGGCTAAGCTGTTGCAAGCCCACCGGATCAACCCTGAGGAGCGCTGGATCGAGCTGGACATTGCCGCGGCCCACCTGATGCTGGGCCACCTCGAGTACCTCGAGCAAAAGCTGCCCTATCTTCGCTCCATCTCGCTCGGGGATCGGGAGAAGATTCAACTGGGCATCCTCGAGGCCGAGTGGCTGCGCTGCAAAGGCGACCTGGCCCAGGCCAAAGACCGGCTGGCCTCCGTGGAAAGCAACCACTTTTGGTTCAGAGAAGAGCTGAGCTGCTTCCCCTTGTTGGCCTCGGCTGTACAGGGTGCCCAGCCCAGGGTACGCGCAACCTACCGGGTAGAGGTGAACCCCTATGGGCGGCTCGAGGTGCGGGTCAACGGTCGGGCTGTACCACTGCCTGCAGTGAGCAAGGCTGGTGAGTTACTGGTGTTTCTCCTGATTAAAGGCGGCTCGGCCAGCCTCGAGGTCTTGTTGGATCAGATTGCCACCCCCGGCAAGAACCCCCGTAAAGCCTTGTGGGAGGTGGTCAATTCCCTGCGGCTGACCCTGGGCTGGAAGGACAGCGTGCGCAGCACTGGGAGGATGTACACCCTCGACCCCGAAAGCGAGTGGGTCTTCCCAACCGAGCCCCCCCTCGACCACCAGGGGCAGATGCTCGAGTTCATGCCGGGCTACTACAGCAACTGGATTGAGGAGTACCGCCAGCAGTGGAATGTCATATAGGGTGGCCCTACGAGTGCCCAGGCTCGGATTGTATCCTGATATAAACACACTCAAGTTTTATAACACAACAAAGCGCGTAAAAAGCTACCTGGACGAGAGCTGGACGACAGGGTTTACGCTACTAGTAAACCTTGCTGCTGGTGCTGGTATATGGAAGCAACGTACCACCAAAACAAAGCCCACAGGCTGCTCCGACTGTTGGAGCTGCTCGAGCAGAAAGCCTGGCGGCCCCACGAACTGCGCCGGGAGCTGGGTCTGGGCGAGCGGGCCATTTTCGACTACCTGCTCGAGGCCCAGGCCCTGGCCGAGCGGCTGGGGCTCGAGTTCCGGCACGACCGGCTGCGGGGCCTCTACTGGGTCGAGGTGCGGGAGCGGCTGAGCCTTACCGAGACGGTGGTGGCCCATGCGGCCTTGCGCATGCTGGCCCATCACGCGCCCGGCAGCAACAAAGCCTACCAGGAGTCGCTGCGCAAGCTGGCAAGAAGCCTGCCGGAGCCCCTGCGCAGCATCGCCCTGCGCAGCACCGAGGCCCTGAACCAGCGCCCCCCCAGCCTGAGCGGGGCCAACCTCGAGACCCTCACCCAGGGCTGGCTCAACCAGCAGGTGGTGGCCTTTGAGTACCGCCTTCCCCAGGCGCGGGTCATCCGGGTCGAACTCGAGACCTACTTCATCGAGGTGTCCAGGGCCAATATGGCAGTTTATGTGATCGGCAAAGACCGCCTGTATGGCCGGGGTTTGCACTACCTCGAGAACCTCAAAACCTACAAGCTCGAGCGCATCCAGCGCCCGCGCCTGCTGGACGAAACCTACACCATTCCCGACGACTTCGACCCCAGCCAGTACCTTTCCAGCGCCTGGGGCATCGTGCGCAGCGAGCCGCCCATGCGGGTGCGGCTGCGCTTCAACCCGGAGGCCAGCGAGCGCATCCGGGAGGGGGGTTACCCCAACCTGCAGATCCTTGAGCAGCTCGAGGGTGGTAGCACTCTCGTTCAAATTACCGTTGGCACCGATACCGAAGGATTCCCCCTCGAGCTGCTACCCTGGATTCAGAGCTGGGGGCCCAGGGTGGAGGTGCTGGAGCCGGAAAGCCTGCGGCAGGCCTGGCTGGCCGAGGCGCGGGCGGTGCTCGAGCAGTACGGGCAGCCCGGCCTGGCTTTCAGAACCTACTGGGCCCACACCCACCCCAACCCCGCCCGCTGGCAGCCCCTGCGGGAACACCTGCACCAGGTGGCCGAGCGGGCGGCGGCCAAGGCCCGGCCCTTTGGCGAGGAAGAAAACGCGCGGCTGGCGGGCCGCCTGCACGACCTGGGCAAGTACGGCGACCTTTTCCAGCGCCGACTCGAGGGCAGGGAAAAAGGCCTCGACCACTGGTCGGCGGGGGCCCACCTGGCCTTGTTCGAGTACCGCCAGCCCGCGGTGGCCCTGGCCGTACAGGGCCACCACATCGGGCTGCAAAGCGGGGCCAGGGAAAGCCTGATGGAGATGAAGCTACGCGAGGACGGAAAGGGTGTTCCGCCCGAACTGCGGCTGAGCGAGACCGACCTCGAGGTGCTCAAAGCCCGCCTGCAGAAGGATGGCCTCGAGCTGCCCCCGCCCAGCCAGACCCGCATCTCCCCCCCGGCGGGGGCAGCTGCCATGCTGGATACCCGCATGCTCTTCTCGGCCCTGGTGGACGCCGATTTTCTGGACACCGAGGCCCACATCAAAGGCCCTGAAGCCCGTCCTGCACCCCCGGAGTTGCGGGCCAGGGAGGCCCTCGAGCGCCTCGAGGCCCACCTGGCCCAGCTTAGCCAGGCAGGCCACATCCCCCAGAAAACGCTCGAACTGCGCAGGGTTGTGGCCGAGGCCGCGGCGAGCGCGGCAGAGCAGGCCGCCTCGGTCTTCACCCTCACCGCCCCCACCGGCCTGGGCAAGACCCTGGCCATGCTGCGCTTCGCCCTGCGGCGGGCCGCGCGCGACCCCCGCATACGCCGGATTGTGGTGGTGCTGCCCTATCTTTCCATCCTCGACCAGACCGCCAAAGTCTACCGCGAGCTGTTCGCCGACTTCGGGCCCCATTACATCCTGGAAGACCACAGCCTGGCCTACCGGCCCCTCTCCAGAGAACTCTCCGACGAGCAGGACTTGCAGGAGCGCGAACGCCGCCTCTTGAGCGAAAACTGGGAGGCCCCCATCGTCCTCACCACCCACGTGCAGCTTCTGGAAAGCCTGCACGCCAACCGCCCTGGGGCCTGCCGCAAGCTGCACAACCTGGCGGGTAGCGTGCTGCTTTTCGACGAGGTGCAGACCCTGCCCACCCACCTGGCCGTGCCCACCCTCAAAACCCTGGCCCGCCTAGCCAGCCAAAAGTACGGCGCGGTGGTGGTGTTCGCCACCGCCACCCAGCCCGCCTTCGACACCCTGCACGAGCAGATCCAGCGCGGCGAGCCCCAGGGCTGGCAGCCGGTGGAGATGGTGCCGGAGCCCGAGCGGCTTTTTGCCCAGAGCCGGCGGGTAGAACTCGAGTGGTGGTTGAAAAACCCCATCCCCTGGCCCCATCTGGCTACCCTGCTGGAGGCCGAGCCGCAGGTGCTGGCGGTGCTCAACCTCAAGCGCCAGGCCTACGCGCTGTTCCAGGAGTCCCAGGCGCGCAACCTCGAGGGGCTCTACCACCTGTCCACCGCCCTGTGCCCGGCCCACCGGCGAAGGGTGCTCGAGGAGGTACAGCGCCGCTTAGAGCAGGGCCAGCCCTGCCGCTTGGTAGCTACCCAGGTGGTGGAGGCCGGGGTGGAGCTGGACTTCCCGGCGGGCTACCGCGCTTTGGGGCCGCTCGAGGCCATCGCCCAGACCGCTGGGCGCATCAACCGGCACGGCCTGCGCCCGCAAGGCCGGCTGGTGGTCTTCCTGCCCCAGGAGGAAGCCTACCCCGACCGGGCCTATGGCCGGGCCGCCGCCCTGACCCGCGCCTTGCAGGCCGAGGGGCCGCTCACCCTCGAGCCCACCACCTTCCGCCGTTACTACCAGAGCCTCTACGCGCTCCAGCAGGTGAGCGACCCTGCGATCGAGGCCTTGATTCAGACCCAGAACTACACCGAGCTGGCCCGGCGCTACCGGATCATCGAGTCGGTGGCGGTAAACGTGGTGGTGCCCTATAACGACGAAGCCCTGGCCCTGATGCAGGAGGCCCGCGACCACGGCATTTCCGCAGCCTGGATTCACCGGGCCCGGCCCTACACCGTGCCCTACTTCCTGCCCAAAGATGGCCCCCCGCCCTTCCTGGAGACGGTCTTCCTGCGCTATGGGCGGGGCGAGGCTCCGGACTGGTTTCTCTCTGCCGACCCCGCGCTCTACGACGCCCGCCTGGGCTTCACCCCCCAGGATGGGGCCTCGGTGGGGCTGGTGGTCTGAAAGGAGGTTGGATGCGAAGTTTTCAGTTGGAAGTCTGGGGTGAGCTGGCCTGTTTTACCCGGCCCGAGTTCAAGGTGGAGCGCTTTAGCTACCCCATCATCACCCCCAGTGCGGCGCGGGGTATCTTCGATGCCATTTACCTCGACTTCGACCCCCAGCATAAAACGCCCCTGATGTACTGGCAGGTGCGCCGCATCGAGGTGCTGAGCCCGGTGCGCTACATCAGCCTGATGCGCAACGAGGTCAAGGAGAAGGCCAGCGTGCGCAACATCCAGGCCTGGATGAAAGACCCCGGCAGCTTTGAGCCCCTGTACGCCGACGCCACCAAGGATGATACCGGCCAGGACACCAAGGGCCGCACCCAGCGCCAGACCATGGCCCTTAAAAACGTGCGCTACCGCCTGACCGCCCAGGCCGTGCTCTACCGCGAAGACCCCGCTTTGCGGCAAAAAATCGAGCAGAGTTTTCAAAGGCGGGCCCGGGCCGGCCAGTGCATCTACCAGCCCTACCTGGGCTGCCGCGAGTTTACCGGCTATTTCCGGCTGGTCGAGGATGAAGGGGCCGCCCCGGTACCCTACAACGAAAAAATCGGCTGGATGCTCTACGACGTCTTCGACCTCTCGCACCCAGGTCGCCCGCTGCGCACCGACCGCGGCGAGAAACCGAGCATCAGCCTGTTCGAGGCCGAGGTGGTGCAGGGGGTGCTCGAGGTGCCCCCCTACGAAAGCCCACAGGTTCGCAAAGGGGGTGGATGATGCTTTCGCAGTTGGTCTCGTACACCCAGCAGAAAGGGTTGCTGGCCGAGCCGGGCTTTACCACCAAAGAAATCCGCTGGCTGGTGGGGGTAAGCCCGCAGGGGGCCTTCACCGAGCTGATTCCGCTGGAAAACCAGGCCAAAACCGCGCCCGACCTTTCCCAGCCCGATATGATGAGCCTTCCCGGCTACCTGCGGGGCCAGGGACACCCGGTGGAGCAGGCCGCCCACTTTCTGGCCGATACCTGCGCGGTGGTGTTTGGCCTGGCCGAGCGGGACGCTAACGGCCAGGTTAAGAGGCCCGATGAGCACGCCAAGAACCTGCAAAAACAGGCCACCTTCCGCCTGCTGATTCAGCTTGCCGCCAACGACGTACCGCTTCTAAAGCCCATTGCCCAGGCCCTGTCCGACCCAGCGCAGATGCAGCTAATTTTGCAGAAGCTCGAGGCCCAGACCCAGAAAAAAGGGGCCGAAAAGCTCAAACCCACCGACAAAGTCTCCTTTTGGCTTCAGGGCCAGTGCGTGCTGGACTTTCCCGACTGGCGTGACTGGTGGCGGCGCTTCAGGGCCCAGGCTTTTCCCAAGCCAGACGCGGAGGGGCGCATGCCCTCGTTTGCCAGCGGTGCGCTGGTAACCCCGGCCTCCACCCACCCCAAGGTGACCAGGCTGGGCGGGAGCGCCTTCGGGCACGCCCTGGTCACCTACGACAAGGAGGCTTTCGAGTCCTATGGTCTCTCGCAGGGGGAGAACGCCGCGGTGGAGGAGCAGGCCGCCAATGCCTACCGGGCCGGGCTGGATGCTTTGCTGGAGAAAGCCGAGACCCTGGGCGAGATGAAGGTGGTGGTCTGGTACGATCGGGAAATTCCAAAAGAAGACGACTTCTTCAAAGACCTCTTCGCGCCTGTAACAGACGAGGCCCAGGAGCTACAGGCCCTCGAGCGCGCCCACCAGGTTTTGCAGGCCCTCCGAACTGGCCAGGCCCCGCCCGAACTCCGCAGCGCCCGCTTTTTTGCTGCCGCCATGAGCCCAGCCTCGGGCCGGGTGATGTTGCGCGACTGGCAGATGGGGCAGCTCGAGGACTTTGTCGCCGCAGTGGAGGCCTGGTTCACCGACCTCGCCATCGTGCGGCGCGACGGCCAGGGGCCGGCCAGCCTGCCGGGCCTCAACCGGCTCTTCCTCAGCCTCCAGCGGCCCAAGACCCCCGAGCAAAACTTCGACGACTACCTCAAACCCATCAAACAGCTCCAAACCCCCCTCTGGCGGGCCGCCCTCAACCCCCGCCTGCCCATCCCCTACGCAGCGGTCGCCAAAATCATGGAGACCCACACCGCCGAGGTGATGACCGGGGCTTTTACTGAAGCCTTGAAGGCTCAGAAACCCGACGCCGCTGCCCTGGGGCGCATCTACGCCCGCATGGGGCTTCTGAAGGCCTACCACAACCGCAAAGGAGGTTACCGGATGAGCGCAGAACTCGACCTAAGCCACCCCAGCCCGGCCTACCACTGTGGCCGTTTGATGTGCCTCCTGGCCCAGATTCAGGAGGCCGCCAGCGAGTCCGAGATCAACGCCGGGGTGATCCAGCGCTACTACGGGGCTGCCTCCAGCACCCCCTCGCTGGTGCTGGGTCGGCTGACCCGGCTCTCGCAGCACCACCTGGCCAAGATGGCTAAAGACGCACCGGGCCTGGCCTACTGGTTCAACACCCAGCTCGCCGAGGTCTGGAAAGCCCTGGGCAAAAACCTGCCGCGCACCCTGAGCCTGGAAGAGCAGAGCCTGTTTGCCCTGGGCTACTACCAGCAGATGGCCGCCAGCCGCAAGAAGGAAACCCCCCAAACCCAAGCCCCTTCAGCACCCTAGCGGTGCACTCAGGCAAAAGATCGAGTGGGTATTGAAACCCAGGAATAAGGAGGCCCTAGATGTCCCAGCCCATCCAAAACCGCTACGAGTTCCTGCTGTTTTTTGACGTTAAGGACGGCAACCCCAACGGCGACCCCGACAGTGGCAACGCCCCGCGCATCGACCCCGAGGACGGCCACGGTCTGGTGAGCGACGTGGCCCTGAAGCGGCGCGTTCGCAACTATGCCCAGATCGCTGGGGCCAGCATCTTCGTGCAGCACAGCACCAACCTGAACCGCCCCATCTTCGAGGCCCACGTAAAAAGCCAGGGTGGCTTTACCGGAAGCAAGACCAAAGACAAAGTAGAGGCCGCGCGGCGCTGGATGTGTGAGCAGTTCTTCGACGTGCGCACCTTTGGCGCGGTGATGAGCACCGGGGCCAACGCCGGGCAGGTGCGAGGGCCGGTGCAGATCACCTTCGCCCGGAGCCTCGACCCCATCTTTCCGGCGGAGTTCAGCATTACCCGTGGGGCGGTGGCCGAGGATGTTAAAAACGCCAAAACCCTGGAAGACTATCTGCGCTGGGAGGCCGAGCAGCCCGAGGACAAGCTGCGCACCATGGGGCGCAAAAGCCAGGTGTCCTACGGGCTATATATGGCTAAAGGTTTCATCAGCGCGCACCTGGCCGAGCAAACCGGCTTCAGCGAGGCCGACCTCAAGCTGCTGGTGGAAGCCCTGATGAACATGTTCGAGCACGACCGCAGCGCCAGCAAGGGCCATATGGCCACCCGCCGCCTGTACCTGTTCAAACATGTGGGCAACGGCGACCCCAATAACGCCGAGCAGAACCGGCGCCAGGCCCGGCTGGGCTGTGCGCCTGCACACCGGCTGCTCGAGCTGGGGCAGGTGGTCTCGGTGGAGCGGCTGGACGAGGGCAGGCCCCCGCGCAGCTTTACCGATTACCGGATTACCGCCGACCCCGCCCAACTGCCCAAAGGGGTGCGGATGCTCGAGCTTTCCGAGTGGGACGAGGCCAGGTTTGATGCCTGGATGGGAGTCTAGCCATGCCCAGGACGGTTCCGATTCCACCCCCACAGCTCAAAGCGCCGGCCCTGGAAACCTGGACGCTTAGGCTGCGCACCATCACCCCCCTGTTCGGCAGCAGCGCCACACCGCGTCAGGTAGACCCTGAGCACCCGGTGCGGGCAGCCAGCGTGCGCGGCCACCTGCGTTTCTGGTGGCGGGCTACGGCAGGGGCGCAGTATGCCACCCCAGGGGAGCTGTTCAAAGCTGAAGAGGCGATCTGGGGCAGCGCCCAGCGGTATGGGAAGGTGGCGCTGCGTGTGCTCGAGCAGAAAACGGGGGATGCCGTCAAGCCTTCGGATCTGGTTGGGGACAAGGGCACCGCCAGAACCGGGCCGATGGAGCGCTTCTTTCTGCACCCTTTTAATCCGAATAGAAGCGAGGGCCTCGAGGAGGCCAGCGGGCTCCGGTGGGTGGAGTTTACCCTCGAGCTCACCCCCAACCTGCCCGACCCCGAAAAGGAGCACCTGCGCCGTGCCCTCCGGGCCTGGATTGCGTTTGGTGGCATAGGTGCTCGCACCAGGCGGGGGGTGGGGGCGCTCGAGGCTGTAAACGACCTGCAAAACTGGCTACCGGCCAACCCCGAGCAGCTCAGGGCCTGGTTCGCCCAGCAGCCTGCAGAGAACCCCCCGCACACCACGCTTGCCGGTGCGGTAATTTGTCTGGGTCAGCCCCGCAAACCCAGCAACACCGACCCCTACAAGGGCCATGCGGCCTGGCGTGAGCTGGGCCAATTCTGGACGCGTTTGCGCAAAGGGCACTTCGTAAAAGACCCCCAGACGGACAAAACCATGGCGTACACGCCCATGGCCGGGGGCAAGTGGCACGACCATAAAACCCTACTGGCCCTGAGGCCCAGCCAGACGCAGATCGCCCTGGTAAAGCCGTACCTGGGCCTGCCCATCGTCTACCAGCGCCTGGGGAATAGCTTTAGCGGTACCCTCGAGGCCCAGCACGCCCAGGGTAAGCGCATGGCCTCGCCCATCATCCTGAAACCCATTGCCTTTGCCGATGGCAGTGTGCGGCCCGCGGTGGTGTTGCTCAAGGCCCCACCGCCCGAGCGCATCAAAATTGGCGGCCAGGAGCTTGCACTTTATATCCCCGACGCCGACCCCGTGCTGGAGGCGCTCGAGGCCGACAATCCCCTCGAGGCCGTTCGCAAAGCGGCCCATATGCAGGGTTTTACCCAGGAGGTGCCCCTGTGACCCACCTGCTCTCTATCTCCATCGGCCCCGTACAGGACTTCATCGCCGCGGCCCGGCGCACCGCCGACCTCTACGCCGGTTCGCAGATTTTGCAGGAACTAAGCCGGGTGGTGGCCCGGTATCTGGCCGAGCAAAACGCCGGGCTCATCTTCCCATCTGACCAGGAAGCCGATGGGGCCAACAAAATTCTGGCCGAGGTGACCGACGACCCTCAGCAGTTGGCCGAGGGGGCCCGCAAAGCCGCTCAGGAAAAGCTAAAGCAGCTTTGGCAGGAAGCCATGGACGGCCTCCCGGAGCGATACCGGAAGCAAATTGACCAGGGCAGGGCGCAGCTTCAGCTTGAAAGCTTCCTCGAGTTCTACGCGGCCTGGGTTCCGCTGGAAAACAACTACCCCCAGGCCCGGCAGAGCGTGGAGCGTCTGCTGGCCGGACGCAAGGCCCTGCGCGAGTTTGCCCCCACCCAGCAAAACGACGAGGGTATACCCAAATCGCCCCTCGACCCCTCCCGCGCAGCGGTGATTGATCCCCGCATGTGGGGTGAGGCCACCCTTCGTCTGCCCGACGGCGCCCACCGCCCCCTGCGCATCAAGCCCACCGAGCACCTCGACGCCATCTCGCTGCTCAAGCGCTGCTATGGCGTGAGCATGTACCAGACAGTGGTGGACACCCGCACCATGGCCCGCCGGGCCCAAAACCCCAAAGTCCAGCCCGAAGACCGCTGGGGCGAGGACGACGACCACATCACAGAACCCCAGCCCTACTTCGCCATCCTGGTGGCCGACGGCGACCGCATGGGCGAGCTGATTAGCCGGCAAGATAACCCCGAAGCCCACCGCGCACTTTCCAAAACACTCGACGACTTCGCCCACGAAGCCCAGAGGATTGTTGGGAAGCACCACGGCTTTATGGTCTACTCCGGCGGCGACGATGTGCTGGCCTTTTTGCCGGTGAACCGGGCCATTGCCTGCGGGCAAGAACTCTCCGAGAGCTTCCGTCACCGGGTGCGCGGCACCCTCTCGGCAGGGATAGCGGTGGTGCACTACCGTCAGCCGCTCTCCCAATCGCTGCAAAACGCTCGAGACGCCGAAAAAGCGGCCAAGGATGGGGGGCGTAACGCCCTGGCGGTGGCCCTGCACACTCGAGGTGGAGCACCCATTACCGTGGTGCGCCCCTGGGACAGGCTGCGCTGGCGTGAGCTACTGCAGTCGTTCGAGCAGGGCGATCTCACCCAGGGCCTGGCCTACGAGCTGCTCGAGCTGGCCCGGGAGTGGCAGGACGATATGAACGTGGCCTACCTGCAAGCCGAGGCCGAGCGCATCCTGGGGCGTAAGGAGCGCAAGGGCCTGAAGCTGCCCCTGTTCGAATCCCGCCAGGATTTGCTCGATTACGCCAAAGAGCTGGTTGTTGCTCGTTTTCTAAGCGGTGTAAAAACCGAAAACCAAACGGAGGTTGGCCGTGCCTGAACGTGTTCTGGAAATTCAAGCCCTCACCCCCCAGTTTTGGCGCGATGGAAGGCCCTTCAGTGCCGCCGATGGAACCGAGACGGCCGCGCAAAGCCTGCCCCTGCCCTTACCCAGCACGGTGGCCGGTTTTGTGCGCGCCCAGGTCGGTTTTGCCCAGAAGGCCAATTGGAGCGATTACCAGTATCTACAAAACCTTCATGGTTTGCCCATTTATGGCCCTTTGCTGGCCTGTGGTGAGGAAATTATCCTGCCTGCCCCGCGCGATGCCCTTGTCTACCGAAAAGACCACCAGGATAGGGTCATGCGCCTGCAACCCTTCCAGCCCGTGGGTGGGTGCAACCTGCCGGAAGGTCTGATGCCGCTGCGGGTGAGCGAGGATGTCAAACCCCAGCCCGGCTATACCCTCTGGCGGCAGGGCGATATGAAACGCTGGCTGCTAGGGGAAACTGTGCTGCCCGAGCGGGTGGCGGGCCCGCCCGCCGAACAGCGCATCCATGTGGCGATGGATCCATCCAAGGGCAAGGCCCAGGAAGGTCAGCTCTTTAGCGTGAGCTACCGCGCCCTCGAGCAGGTGCAGAATGGGCGGTACATCCCCTATACCCTGCGGGCCCGGGCCTCCCTCCCTGAGGGGCACACCCCCCAGCTACTGGGGTTCCTGGGCGGCGAGTCGCGACCGGTGGCGCTGCGGGTGCGCGAGGAGCTTTCGCGCTACTGGTGGGACTGCCCCGAAAGTATCCAGAAAGCCTTTGCCGGGCTTGCCAAGGGCCAGCTAATCCGCATGGTTTTAGCCACGCCGGCCCTGTTCGAAGACGGCTGGAAGCCCGGGTGGTTGAAAAAGCCGGGTGAACAGCACCTGCCCCGGGGGCTGGCCAAGGTCAGGCTGCGGCTGGTGGCCGCAGCGGTGGGGCGGCGGGAGCCGGTCTCGGGCTGGAGCCTGCGCAACAACCGACCCAAGCCGGTGCGCTGGATGGTGCCCGCGGGCAGCGTCTACTTCTTCGAGCTGCTGGAGGGCGATCCCAGCGCGGTGCTGGAAAGCTGGTTGCGCCCGGTCTCGGACAACGAGCAAGACCGCAAGGACGGTTTTGGCCTTGCCCTGTGGGGGGTGGGAAGTTATGCAGACTAAGGCGTTTTTCTTACAGGCCCTGACCCCGGTGCATCCCGGTACCGGGCAGGTTTCGGGCTCGGTGATTGACCTGCCGGTGGCCCGCGAAGCAGCCACAGGCTTTCCGCTGATTCCCGCCAGCAGCCTCAAGGGGGTGCTGCGCGATGGGCGCGCGGATGAGGCGGCCAATAAGATCTTTGGTTCGTTGGAGCAGATGGGCGAGCTTACCCTCACCGATGCCCGTCTGCTGCTGCTGCCGGTGCGTTCTTATGCTGGAACCTTCGCGCTCATCACCTGCCCGCTGGTGCTCCAGCGCTGGCAGCGCGATGCCGAAGCCCTGGCCGGGAGCGCCATCCAGTACAACAACCAGGTGATTCTGGAAGACATCGACCTGAAGGTAAAAGGCTCCTCTGAAGCGCTGGCTAAGGCCATCAGCGGGCTGTTGTTTGGAAAAGAGGAGCCAGACCTGATGGAGCGCCTGGCCCTGGTGAGCAACGATGTGTTTAGCTACTTTTGCCAGACCGGCCTCGAGGTCATCGCACGGGTGCGCCTCGAGAGCGCAAGTAAAACCGTCGCCAGCGGGGCTTTGTGGTATGAGGAGGCCATCCCCGCCGAGGCCGTTTTCTCGAGCTTTGCCCTCGCCAAAGACGCAGCACACTTCGCCGAGCTGCACCGGCGCCCCTACCTGCAGATAGGGGGCGAGGCCAGCGTGGGGCGTGGCTTGCTGCGGGTGCTGGGGGGTGTGTAGCCATGCCCCAAACCCGCAACCAGAAGGATATGAAGCGGGCCCTGGAGCTGGTGAGCAGCCTGGAGCAGGCCGACCCCGAGCTCAAGCGAATCTACGGCGGCCTGTGCCACAGCTTCCCGGTGATGGTGCTGCAAAGCGGGCTTTGCCAGGCGGTGGCCTTTAGCGCCGACAAGGCCAGCGGCGAAGGCCCGCGGGCCCGGGCCCACCAGAAGCTGCTCGAGCACCTCGGGGCCATCCTCGAGGTAGAGGGCGACCTGCTGGCGCATTTGCATCAGGCCCCCACCACGGTCTACATGCACCACACCCGGCGGGTGCTGGAGGCCTGGGTCTACTTCAAGCGCTTTGCCAAAAGCGTCCTGAAGGTCGAGACAGGAGGCGACGATGAGGGCCGCTAGGCTTCTGCTCGAGCCCCCCAATCATGCCGGGCTGGCGCTGTACAGATACCTCAAGGAGCACGATGCCAGCAAGCAGGCGGCTCGAGCGCTGCTGGACGCAATTGCTGCCAGGCCCATTGCAGAGGTTTACAAAAGCGCCTTTGAGCGCTGGAAAGCGGCCCTGAGCGGCGCGGTTTTCCTCGAGGCCACCACCCGCACCCCCCTGGCTATCGGCCTGGGCAACGCCAGCCCGATTGAAAACGGCCTGAGCATTCACCACACCTACGGCACGCCCTACCTTCCGGGCAGCGCCCTCAAGGGCCTGATGGCTCGGGCCGCGCGGCACTACGGCCTGGACGAGCACCAGCAAGAGATTCTGCTCGGCACAACCCAGAAGGCCGCGCACCTGGTCTACTGGGACGGCTGGCTAGACCCCAGCAGCCGTCAGCCCTTCCAGAAAGACGTCATCACCGTGCACCACCCAGACTACTACAGCGGCGGCCAGCGCTGGCCCACCGACTTCGACGACCCCAACCCGGTGGGTTTTCTGAGCGTGAAGCCGGGAACCAAGTTTTGCCTGGCGCTCTCGAGTTCCTCGGACAACGCCACGGACTGGCTGTACACCGCAGCGGAAATCTTGCGATGGGGGCTGGAGCACCTGGGCCTGGGGGGCAAGACCAACGCGGGCTATGGGTATTTCGAGGTCAAGCTGCCCCCCAAGCCCAAAAGCCAGGCCGAGCTGGGCGAGGAACTGTACCAGGGTTACAAAGCCCGAATCGAAAAAATCAAGCCCAACAACGAGCGCGGCGAGCTGAATTTCTTCCTCCAGGAGCTGCGCGATCAGCCCGCCCCTTTGCGCAAGCCCACCCTCGAGGCCATCCGTAAGCACCTGCAAGAGTGGAGGGTGTGGAACCCCAGCAAAAACCCCCAGCACGCCGAAATAGAGCAGTTATTGGGAGAGCATACGTGAGCACCGTCATCCTCACCACCGTAGGCACCAGCCTGCTTACGAACGCTAAGAAAGCTATCAAGGATAATCCTACTGATCAGGACATTCTGAACTACCTGCAGGCGGATCCCAAAAAGGCCTGTGCTGAGACCAACTCCCTTTCGCGCATTTTGCAGGCTGGAGACGAGATCATCTTGTTGTATAGTGCCACCGAGGAAGGCCGTAAGGCAGCGCATTTGCTGCAGCAATATTTCCTGCAAGCCAACGTACCCTGTGGATTGGTTGAGATAGGGGGCCTGGCTTACGAGGCAAAGGGCTTTGTGGACTTTGGCCTGAAAAACTTCGTTCGCACCCTGGCCGGAGAGATTCGCAAAGCAGCCAAAAGACAAAGGGAGGTTATCATCAACGCCACAGGAGGCTTCAAGGCTGAAATCTCCTACGCCACAGTTCTGGGGTTGGCCTTCAAGGTTCCAGTCTGCTACATTCACGAACAGTTCAAGGAAATTGCCATCCTCCCACCTACACCCATCGGCTGGGATAGCAGCCTTTTTGTCTGGTACGCCGATTTTTTCGATTGGCTGAGTGCGGGAGAAGCTGGGCTGCGGCCTAAAGTGGAGGCAGAGTCCAGAGCCGCTTTGCTCCCCGAAGAGGCCCAGGTGCTTCTCGAGGAGTTTGAGTTTGAGGGACAGGTATACCTTGGCCTGTCGCCACTGGGCGAAGCTTACCTGGAAGCCTTCAAGAATGAGCTCGAGCAAGCCCAGGGTGTGCCCATCTACCTTTACAGACTGGTCCGGCGAGAACTTGAAAAGTTTGAACCCGCCACCCAGGAGCGCTACCACAAGCTACTACAGCGTCTGCGCTTACCCAACCGCGCAGCCCTCAGCGAATTCAAAAGCGGCAGAGGCGATGCCCTGGGCTATCCCAAAGGCCAGGTGGACGAGCGGCTTTTTTATGTCGAGAAAGACGGCAAGCTTTATGTGTTTGCCCTGACCCGCCACGGCCCCGAGTACGACAAGATGTGTCGGGAAGGCTTTTACTGGAGTAACTATTCCGAAGACGACTTTGAACCCTGGGAAGGCTAGGCAACCCGGCAGGTCAGCGTGTTTGAGGGGGATTTTATGGATGAACTGGATGATATATTCCCAGAAATAGTTCCAGCGCCCTCCCAGCCCCAGGAGCCCCTACCCCTAAGCGCCCTGGCCCAGTACACCTACTGCCCCCGCCGGGCGGCCCTGATTCTGCTCGAGGGCGAGTGGGAGGACAACGAGTTCACCCTGCGCGGTACGCGCGCCCACGAGAACGTAGACATTCCGCAGGGCTTGCTGCGCGAGGGGGTCTGGGTGGAACGGGCTCTGCCCTTGTGGTCGGAGCGGCTGGGGCTTACGGGCCGGGCCGATGTGGTGGAGTTTGTGGAGGGCGTGCCCTACCCGGTGGAGTACAAGGTAAGCAAGCGCTGGCCCCGCGAGCTGGCCCGCAAAGCCGCCGAGGTGCAGCTATGCGCCCAGGCTCTGTGCCTGGAAGAGATGTTCGGCCAGAGCGTGATGGAGGGGGCGCTGTTCAGCAAATCGAGCCAGCGCCGCCGGGTGGTGCAGTTTACCCCCGAGCTGCGCGCGGCCACCCTCGCCACCATCAGCGCGCTGCGCAAGCTGTTGCAGCAGGAGCGCCTGCCCCCTCCGGCTGCCGACGAACGCTGCAAACACTGTTCTCTCTTGGGGGTATGTATGCCCGAGGTGCCGCAAGCGCTAAGGGCTTGGCGAAACCAACAATGGTCATGAACAGCGAGGTATTGAACACCCTTTACATACAAACCCAGGGCGTGTATTTGCGCCTCGAGGGCGACACCCTGCGCATTGAGCACGAAGACGTAACCCTACGCAACGTACCCCTGCACCACCTAGGAGGGCTGGCACTGTTTGGCAACGTGCTGGTTTCGCCTTACCTGCTGCACCGCTGCGCCCAGGACGGCCTCGAGGT
Source organism: Meiothermus ruber DSM 1279 (assembly GCF_000024425.1). NCBI lineage: Bacteria > Thermotogati > Deinococcota > Deinococci > Thermales > Thermaceae > Meiothermus > Meiothermus ruber. The sequence goes on along the minus strand of NC_013946.1, from coordinate 1,504,824 downwards.
CACCTGGTTCAGCGAGTCGGGCCGCTTCCAGGGGCGGCTCGCGGGCCCGGTTTCGGGCAATGTGCTGCTGCGGCAGGCCCAGTACCGCGCGCTGGACAACCCATCGAGCAGCCTCTACCTGGCCCAGCGCTTTGTAGAGGGCAAGCTCAAAAACGCCCGCCTGGTGTTGCAGCGGGCGGTGCGGGAGCGCGGCGAAACCGAGGCCCTGGCCCTGGCCCTCTACGAGCACGAAGCCGCGCTGCGCCAGCTTCCGCAAGCCCGCTCGTTGGACGAGGTGCGGGGCCTCGAGGGCGGCGCGGCCAGCGCCTACTTTGCGGCCTTTGGCGACCTTTTGCTCTCGGGCGAGTTCCGCTTCGATGGCCGCAACAAACGCCCCCCGCGCGACCCGGTGAATGCCCTGCTCAGCTTTGTGTATGCCCTGCTCACCACCCAGTGCACCGCGGCGCTCGAGGGGGTGGGGCTCGACCCCCAGGCCGGTTTCTTGCACGCCCTTCGCCCTGGACGCCATGCGCTGGCACTCGATCTGCTGGAAGAGTTCCGGGCCTGGTGGGCCGACCGGCTGGCCCTGTCGCTTCTGAATCGCAAGCAGCTAGCCCCCGAGCACTTTGAAGTACGTCCCGGTGGGGCCGTTTTGCTGAACGAGGAGGGCCGAAAGGCAGTAATTGTGGCCTTCCAGACGCGCCGCCTGGAGACCGTACAGCATCCGCTATTCAAAGAGCCTGTACCGGTGGGGTTGCTACCGCACATCCAGGCCCGCTTGCTGGCCCGCTATTTGCGGGGCGACCTTCCGCAGTACCTACCTTTTGTGGGGCGATAGGCATGGAACGGCTAGACATTCTGGTGACCTACGACGTAAACGTGACCTCCGCAGACGGTCAGGCGCGCCTGGCCCGTGTTGCCAAGATTTGCAAAAACTTCGGTCAGCGGGTGCAGATGTCGGTCTTCGAGTGCCGCGTCTCGCGGGCCCAGCTAGAAGACATGGAGGCCAAGCTGCTCAAAGTGATCGACCCGGACAAAGACAGCCTGCGCATCTACACCCTGCCCGGTGGTCGCGAGCGTTGTTTGCGCGTGCACGGTCAGGACAGGTACACTGATTTTGACGATCCACTGGTGGTCTAAGCCACCCTGGCACTTGCTTTGCGCGAACCCCAAGCAAGTGCCAAAACCCAGGGGGGTTCGCGCAAGCCGAGAAACTGGCTAGGGGACATTGAAAACCCGCTTTCCCTCCACCTTCCCCCACCCTGCGTCGGAAGCTTTTTTGGGGGGGTTCGCGCAAACGGCCTCTTGAACCCCGTCCTGCACGCACGCTAGAATGAGGCTGTTGCACTCGGGCGATAGCTCGAGTGAGGATTGAAACAAACAAACTGCAATGTCCTGGATATCCCCTGCAACGTTGCACTCGGGCGATAGCTCGAGTGAGGATTGAAACGAGGCAGCAGTAGCTCAATATGCAGACACTCTCTGTTGCACTCGGGCGATAGCTCGAGTGAGGATTGAAACTATACACTATATACATACCATTTACTTCTGCCGGCAATGTTGCACTCGGGCGATAGCTCGAGTGAGGATTGAAACCTACTCTGGCACTAGCGCTGGGCCCAAAAGGCCCCGTTGCACTCGGGCGATAGCTCGAGTGAGGATTGAAACCAGCCAGCCGTTCACCGCTAACATCAATGTGCCCGCGCGTTGCACTCGGGCGATAGCTCGAGTGAGGATTGAAACCTGCTGAGCAGCAGAGCGACAATTTTGAGCGCCAGTTGCACTCGGGCGATAGCTCGAGTGAGGATTGAAACTATGCGTATAGCCCGCTGCTCGTAGAGCCTCTATGTTGCACTCGGGCGATAGCTCGAGTGAGGATTGAAACGATCGCCCGGGCAGTTTCCATGGCCTCGCCCGTGTGTTGCACTCGGGCGATAGCTCGAGTGAGGATTGAAACCAACGTTACCTCACGCATTACGGGAAACAACGCGCATGTTGCACTCGGGCGATAGCTCGAGTGAGGATTGAAACACAAAGGCGAGCGCGTCCGTCCTCCGCAAGCCCCGTTGCACTCGGGCGATAGCTCGAGTGAGGATTGAAACGCCGGCGTTGCGGCTCCCGAGGTAGCCGAGGAATTCGTTGCACTCGGGCGATAGCTCGAGTGAGGATTGAAACCTTGGTATCATCATAAAGATGCACCTATTATAAGGTTGCACTCGGGCGATAGCTCGAGTGAGGATTGAAACGGGTTTCCACCAGTCTGAGTTGCCACAGCGCCGCCTCGTTGCACTCGGGCGAAGCTTAAGCCAAAAACGCTTGTGAGCTAGGGAGGGGAACTCACAAGCGTCTTTAGAAGCACCCACTATAAGTGGGATGCATTATTTATGTCTGAATTGAACGTCTTTGGGTAGGTGAAGAAAGTCCTATATAAGTGGTTCAACTATCAAAGAATAACCGCAACAACAAAGGTAATAGCCAAAGTACCCACAAAAGCTGCGGCCAGGGTAATCCAAATTTTTCCACTTTCGCGCAGGTTCATACTCGACTGCACAGCCAGGTAGGCAAAATACACGTCAACAACCAGAGATGCGATCATCAGTAAGGGAATTAATAGGATGCCGATTAGAGTGACGATTAGAACTAGGTTTAGCACCGCAGTCAAAACGCTGATGGGCACCCAAAATAGCGCAAAAGTATAGGCCACATTGTCTAGTGTTCCGGTTCCTCCCTGGGACTTACCGACATAGTGCACCAGATAGGTAAACACCAGAAACCCAATAATGGTAACGATAATTCCACTCAGAAAACCTCCAAAACCTCCCCCCCAATTCAGCAGCCCTACGATGATGCCAGCGGTCAACACATAGATAACAGCTTCTCGAAGGGTTCCCTTGTTTTCAAATTGTTCAAAGGTTGCAACGCTGGGCTTACTAATAACCTGGATGCTCTGGTTGAACATATTTGTCAAGGTATCGGTAATGGATGGCGCGGTGTTCATGGTATCCCCCCTTAGGCTTACAGCTTCCACTGTAGTGTACTACGAAATTTCAAATGCTCGTCATTTCCCTCTCATCTCGTTGCCCAATAGGATTAGAGCCATGCGTCTATTTATTGCCCTCCTGTTATCTTTGAGTCTGGCCTGGGCTCAGAGTACCCACCCGCAAACAGGCTCGGCTGGCATCTACGCGATTGCTCGCATCGTAGCCCTGGATCAAGAGCGCGCAACGGTACGTATAGGCAATCAAGTAGTACAAGCCGAGATGCCCACAGACGGCATCGACTTTCGCATTGGGCAGTTGGTGGTGGTCTACCAGGCTGACGGAAAAACCTATCTTACAGAGCCTTATCGTCTGCATTACCTGTGGGCTTTGCTTGGATTGTTTGTGCTTGTCACCATTGCATTGGGGCGCGGCAAAGGCTTGCGAGGTCTGCTGGGCACGGCAGCCAGCATGGGCGTTTTGGCTTACGTGGTGGTGCCTCAAATTGCCGCAGGCAGCAACCCGCTACTGGTTACCTTTCTGGGAGCATTCGGCATTTTGGCGCTTTCCATCTACTTTGTGCACGGCATCAACCGCAAAACCTCCGCAGCGCTGATCGGTACCACCATGGCTGCGCTGGTCGCCCTGGTGCTTGCCACGCTGCTGACCGAATGGATGCAGTTCACAGGCCTCACTTCAGAGGAGGCTTTTTTGGCTCGATTCCAGCTTGGGGGGAATCTGGATTTAATCTCGTTATACCTGGCGGGGGTGGTGGTGGGCGCTTTGGGTGCCCTCAACGATGTAACGGTCACACAGGCCGCCGTTGTGCAGGCCCTGGTGCAGGCCAACCCGCGTTATAGCGTGCGGGAGCTTTACTCGAGGGGCATGGCGGTGGGTTTTGATCACATTGGCAGCCTGGTCAACACCCTGGTGCTGGCCTATGCGGCTGGTAGCCTTCCGCTGCTGCTGCTGATCGGTCAGAGTGATGTTCCTCTGGCTATACTCTTCAACAACGAGACCTTCGCCGCGGAAATCGTAACTATGCTGGTGGGTTCGCTGGCCCTGGTGCTTGCTGTTCCCCTCACCACCCTGGTGGCGGCATGGCTGCTACGAGGGCGCAAACTCGACTACATCGAGCGCAGGTGGCCTGGGGCCTAGTGTTGCACACCCCCCTCACCGTGAACATGGCCGTGCTCGAGCTCCTCGGGTGTTGCGGGCCGCACGCTATGAATAATCAGGCGGTACTCCAGGGCCTTCCCTGCCAGGGGTGGGTTGGCATCGAGTGTAACCTGCTCCCCGTCAATGTGCACCACGCGGTACAGCAGCCACCGACCATCGGGGCTTTCTCCGCCATAGCCAGCGCCCAACCGCGGAGGCTCGGGTAAATCGGCAGCCGGCACAATCGTGCGCAGGTCTGGGTTGTAAGGCTCCGGAGGCAGGAAAATCTGATAGCTTCCTGGCATCTTGCCCAAAAGATTGGCCTCGAGGCCCGGGGGTAACTCGGGTGCGTGGCCCATCAGGATGGTTGTGGGCTGACCTTCGGTGCCCTCGAGCTTGCGCCCATCCACCCACAGTTGGTACTCCAGTTTCACAACACTTGTATTGTCTACCTGCATTGTCCGCCTCCTAGCATTCAGGGTTTCTTTTGAAAAAAGGCCTCTGGGGCTATCGTATCCTGTGGCAAAGCGCTAAAATCCCGTTAGATGCGGTGTATTTTTGCTCTGATTATAGGTTTGGTCTCTTTGGGTTTGGCCCAACCTCGAGTGGGCAGTGAAAACGGCCTCACAAGGCTGGTATTCAGCCTCCCCAATACAGCGAAATTTAGCCTGAGTCGCCAGGGGAACGAGCTCTCCATCCGCTTCCAGGGCACCCCATCCCGCAGCCTGCGGGCCTTGCTTAACACGCCCCAGGTGGTGGGCTACCGAGCCACCCCCAACCCAGGTGGCACGGTTTATGTGGTGACCCTCAAGCCCGGTACAAATCATCGAACCATGGAGCTGGCCGATCCCCGGCGTTTGGTGCTGGAGGTGCGCAGCAACACCGGCGTGCAACCCCGCCCCAGGGCCGGCCCGCCCACCCCAGTGGTGGTGCTCGACCCCGGCCACGGGGGCGTTGACCCTGGGGCCATAGGGTTCGTGCGCGAAGAAGAGGTGGTGCTCGATGTGGCCCTCCGCACCAAGCGGCTGCTCGAGGCCCGGGGCATCCGGGTTCTTCTCACCCGCAGCACAGACCAACACCTGTCGGCCGACAAGGTCGCCGACCTGGGGCTGCGGGCTGCCATGGCCGACAGCAAGCGCACCCTGTTCGTCTCCATTCACGCCAACGCATCCGGGCGGGCCGCCCAGGGCATCGAAGTGTACTACTTTGGCGAGACCATCGACCAGCGGCTTCTGTCCAAGGCCATCCTGGAAAACGGTGGGGGCTCCCTCGGGCAGCGTCTGACCCAGGAAGCCCGCAGTGTGGCCCAGCGGCTCATGCGCGACCTGCTGGCCCAGGCCAACCTCAAGTTTTCCGAACAGCTCGCCCTCAAAACCCTGCAGGCCATGGTGCGCGAGACCGGTGCGGTAAGCCGCGGGGTGCAGACCGCCCCCTTCTACGTAATTCGCAATGCCCGCATCCCCGCCATCCTGGTGGAAATCGGCTTTGTCAATCACCCCACCGAGGGCAAAAGGCTGGCCACCAGTACCTATCGGGACCAGTTGGCTAGGGGTTTGGCAGGAGGCATCGTGGCATTTTTGAACAACGGGAACGCCCAGCGCTAAACAGGGTAGAACGGCCATCCGCGCTTACCTCCCATCATCCGGCAGCAACCAGCGCTCCCAAGCAGCCCGATCGCCCCGCAGCATAGAGGGCAGGTTCCCTAGCAGCATCTTCCGATAGGCAGGGCCTGCGTAGAGCCAAACCCAGGTCTCGTAGCCCACCACAAAAGAGCGCAGCACCTCGAGGCCCCAGACCCGATCCACCGGTCGAGCCTGTTCGGGCAGAAGCGGCATGGACTGGTCATCCTCGAGCAGAAAAAAGCCTTCGACCGGCCGCTTATAGACCAGCACCCCTGGGCGATACCCAGCCAGGCCGTGCTCGAGTGGAGCCCTACCGGCCCCTTGCGGTAGAGGCTCGAGCCTTGGCCGCTGGCATTGGGGTATCTCCTAAAACCAAAGGCCTCGAGGTAGCCCGCCAGCACATCCTGGCCCCATAGCCAGAACTGCACATTGAGGGGATTGGGCCGCATACCTTTACTTGAAGGCCGTGCAAATAGCCTGACCGTTGGCCTGTATCAGCTCGAGGTAGGAGTCAACCGCACGGTCGAAGGCATCGGAGTAGATGCGCACGATGCGGGCCCCGGTGGCCTCGGCCAAAGAGCGCGCCTGGCTTTGTGAAAACTGAGGCTCGACAAATATCACCCGCACACCTTCTCTTTTCATTACCTGGGCCAGCCGGGCCAGGCTGGCTGGGCCCCGTTCCTGACCGACAAAGTCGGCGATGCTGCCCAGGCTTTCGAGGCGGTAGTAGCGGTTAAAGTAGCTGAGCGATTCGTGCTGCGAAACCAGCTTGCGCCGGGCCTGAGGTATGGCCGCCAGGCAGCGCTGTACCTCGGCGTCGACCTGGCGAATCCGCTGAATATAGCGGGCCGCATTCTGGGTATAGATGGCCCGCCCGGCAGGATCCAGGGCTATCAGGGCATCGCGTATCTTTTCTACGTACCTTAGCCCATAGGTGGGGTCGAGCCAGAGGTGGGGGTCGTAAGCACCGTGGTCATGGGCATGCTCGGCTTCCTGGTGGGGCCCATTTTCGGCCACCTCGATCAGGTTCGGCATCCCTTCGGCCAGCTTAACCACGCGGGCACCGGCCGGAAGCTGGGCCTCGAGCTTCTCTAAAAACGGCTCGAGGAAAAGGCCGTTGGCAAACAAAACCCTGGAACCGGCAATGGCCCGCACCACCGAGGGGCGTGGCTCAAAGCTGTGGGGATCGCTGCCATCGGGCACCACCTGCACAACCGAGACCCGGCTGCCCCCCACATTCCGCACCATGTCGGCCAAAAAACCTGTGGTCGCCGAGATTGAAAGGGTGTTAGCCTGGGCGATGCCAAGGCCCAGAACCAGCACAACCCCTGTCCAAACCATACTTCGCATGCATAACCTCCTCGCGTCTTCAGGTGGGCAGCCTTCTACCCCTCCCAAGCGAAAGACGGCGTTTTCTTTACCATCCGCTTTTCAGGGTATTTCCAGCATTTCACAAAGATAGTCCCAAGTTAAACCGCAGGCCGGCTTTATGAAGCCTCTGCTGCACCGCATTCATAATGATAACCCATTATCATTATGTCAAGAGGCCCATCTGCTATGCTGAAGAGTATGGAGCGCTCCACACGCCAGCGGCAGGCCATCCGTCAGGTGATGCAAGAGCTCAACCGACCGCTCTCCCCCTCCGAGGTGCTCGAGGCCGCCCGGCACAAGGTGCCCGGCCTGGGCATCGCAACCGTCTATCGCACCCTGAAGGGTTTGGTCGAAGAGGGCAGCGCGATCCCGGTTGAACTCCCCGGTGAGGCCCCGCGCTACGAGCTATCTGGCAAAAAACACCACCATCACTTCCATTGCACACGCTGTGGCAAGGTCTTCGAGCTCGAGGGCTGTCCAGGGGACTTCTCGTTTATGGCGCCCCAGGGCTTCAAAACCGAGCGCCACGAAATTGTGCTATATGGCCGGTGCACCCAGTGCCTTGATCCCCACCCCTAGCCCGCGGCTACAAGGCTTTGAGCAGGGCCTCGAGCGTCTCAGCTTTTATCTCGCCGATGTGGCGGTTCACCAGCACGCCCTCGGCGTTGTAAAACAGGGTCACTGGCAAGCCCTGAATGCGCAAGGGATCGCTGAGTGTGGCTTCGGGGTCCAGCAGCACGTTGGGGATTTGCAGCTTGAGTTCCCGCTGGAAAGCCTTTACGGCCTCCGGGCCATCGCTGATGTTCAGAAAAATAAACTGGATCCCCGGGTGGGCGCGTGCGGCCTCCACCAGGAGCGGCATCTCGCGCCGGCAAGGGCCGCACCAGGTGGCCCAGGCGTTGAGCACGATGGGCTTGCCTTTAAAGTCGGACAGTTGGACGGCCGGGCCGTCCAGCCGCTGCAGGGTTGCGGAGGGTAAAGCCTCCGGCGCAGCAGTTGGTTTAGGCTGAAGCAACCACCACCCTACCAGTCCGATCAGGGGCAGAACAAACCAGATCCAGCGACGCATCCACAACAGCATACGAAATCCTGCCGGCATCCTACGAATCACAGCCCACATTGGGTGTGATCCCCGGTCTCAGCCAGGGTTTCGCGCCCAGAGCCAGTACAAGCCCAGGCCCAGCAGCAGGCACAAAAAGGCCCGGAGCACAAAACCTGGCCGGTTTCTCGGCTTATAGGCAGGGGTTTGGAAAGCCCGGCGGATGGCCCGGGCCTCGGCCTCATCAAACAGTGGCTTCCTCGAGGGCCGGTTTTTGGGCTGGCGCCAGGCTTCCATTGGCGAAGGGGGCAGGGGGTGGCTAGCTGTTTCGTGCTGTGCAAGGGTCTCGGCCAACTGCTGGAGCTCGAGGCTCTGCGGAAATAGCTGCGACGCGTGGTTCAGCGCCTCCTGGGCCTTGTGGTAGTCCTGCGCTTGCAGCAAAGCACGAATGTACACCACAAGCAGCTCGAGGTTATCCGGGGCCTCGTGCAAACCTTCCTCGGCGCACTTGGCCGCCCGTCTGGCCTCCCCCAGCAGCAAAAAAGCCTCGGCCCGCACCCGCCAGTAATCCGGCCAGCCCAGATCTGCCCAGGAAACTTTATCGAGCACTCGCAGGGCCTGCGCAGCTTCTCCCCTTTCCAGGTGCTTGAGCGCCTGTGCAACTCCCTTGACGGCGTCGAGCTGGGCCATTCCCCGAATCATCCCCCCCAAGGCCCACCCTAGCAAGACCACCGGGCCCCACCGGTGATTTTTGCACTCGAGCGGGGCCCGGACTGCCATCGGTTGGGTGCTTAGTTTCTCAGAGGTTTGCCGGTCTTGAGGGTATGGGCGATGCGCTCCTGGGTTTTCTTGGTGCCCAGGAGTTTGAGGAAGCCTTCGCGTTCCAGATCCAGGATGTCCTGCTCGGTTACCTCGCGGGCCGGCCCGTCGCCACCGCACAGGACGTAGGCCACGGCTTTGCCCACCACCACGTCGTGCTCGCTGGCCTGTTTGGCTTCCTGGAACTGCCACAGGGCGTAGTGCAGGTTGCCCAGCGCCTCCTTGCCCAGGGCCCGCACCTTCATGGGGGGTTGTGGCACGAAGTCGGGGGCCATGAAGAGCACCCGGCGCTTGGCGTCGGCGATCAGGCGGTCGCGGTTCATGCTGATACCGTCGCTCGGGCGCAAAAAGCCCATGTTGCGGGCCTCGAGGGCGCTGGTGCTGGTCTGGGCCAGCATGATCATCTGGAAGGCCCGCTTGACCCCTTCGAACAGGTCAATCTCGGGCCCATAGGCCGCAAGCTCCTGGGTGAAGCGGAAAAGCATCTCCTTGGTGCCGCCCCCACCGGGCAGCAGGCCCACCCCGGTCTCGACCAGGCCCATGTAAAGCTCGGCGTGGGCCTGAATGGCGCTGCTGTGCAGGCTGAACTCGGCCCCGCCACCCAGGGTCAGGCCGAAGGGCGCGGCCACCACCGGGAAGGGTGAGCGGCGCAGGCGCATGGAGGTCTGCTGGAAGCGGCGGGTGGCTAGCTCGAGGTCGTCCCAGGCCCCCTCCTGGGCGGCCATCAGCACCAGCGCCAGGTTGGCCCCGGCGCTAAAGGTGCGGGGGTCTTCGTGCCCGATCACCAGCCCCGCATAGCCGTTGGCCTCCACCCAGTCCAGGGCTTTGTGCAGCCCGGAGATGGAGCCGTCCCCCCAGGTGCCCATCTTGGCCCGGTTCTCGAAGAGGGCCACCCCATCGCCCAGGTCGAGCAGGGCGTACTCCTTCCCTTCCAGCAGGGTCTTGCCGGCCTGCTTAACCGTTTGCAGTCGGATCACCCCCTCTTCCGCCGGGATGGGGTGGTACTGCCCATCGAAGCCCAGGTAGTGGCCGTCTTTGTAGAAGCTGCCCTGGGCTTTTTTGAGCAGCTCGGGCTCGGGCAGGCCCAGCTCAGCGAAGCCCTTGCGCAGGTAGTCCAGGCCCACCGCGTCCATGTTCTTGAAGGGGCCCTGCTCCCAGGCGAAGCCCCACTCCAGCGCCCGGTCTACCGAGACGATGTCGTAGGCGATTTCCTGGGCTTTCTCGAGGGCGTAGTGGGCGTTGTACAAAAACAGCTTGCGGGCAAAAGCCCCGTACTTGCCGGGCAGGTCGCCCACCCGCTTCAAGCGCTCGTTGAGGGGCAGGTCTTTGATGGCGGCGATTTCATCCAGGCGCAGTTTCTGCTGGGGCTTGTACTCGCCGCTGGTGTAGTCGTAGGTGTAGATGTCCTTGCCCACCTTTTTGTAGAAGCCAGCCCCGGTTTTCTCGCCCAGGTGGCCCTGCTGGATGAGGCTCTCTACCCAGTCGGGCATACGGAAGTCCTCGCCGGTGGTGTGCGAAAGCTCGGTGGAGACCAGCTTGAGCACGTCCAGACCGGAGATGTCGCCGGTACGGAAGGTGGCGCTCTTGGGGCGACCCACCAGCGGGCCGGTGAGGGCGTCCACCTCGTCGATGGTGAGGCCCTCCGACATCATCAGGCGCATGGCCTGGGCCATCCCAAACACCCCCAGCCGGTTGGCGATGAAGCCGGGGGCGTCTTTGCAGATGACCGTGCCCTTACCCAGAATGCGCTCGCCAAAGCGGCGCATGGTCTCGAGCACCGCCGGGTCGGTCTCGGGGGTGGGAATCAGTTCCAGCAGGTGCAGGTAGCGCACCGGGGCGAAGAAGTGCGTGCCCAAAAAGCGCTTGCGGAAGGCCTCACCCCGCCCCTCCAGCAGGGTTTTCATGGGGATGCCGGAGGTGTTGGAGCTCACGATGGCCTGGGTGCCCAGGGCCTCGATCCGGGCGAACAAAGCCTGCTTGGGCTCCGGCTTCTCGATGATGACCTCCACGATCCAGTCGCAGTCTTTGAGTTTTTCCAGCTCGTCGGTGGTGCCCAGCTCGATTAAGGAGGCCCGGCTTTTGTCCATGAAGCTAGCCGGCTTGCTCTTGAGCTGGCGCTCGAGGCCTTTTTTGACCAGCTCGAGCTTGTCTTCCTGGCCGGGAATGTCCAGCATCACCACCGGCACCCCCGCCGAGGCCGCCAGCGCGGCAATCGCACCGCCCATCGTCCCCGAACCCACCACACCGATCTTCTTGATTCGCATTCTGTCCTCCAGGCGAAAAAGGGTTATAGCTTTGGGTTAGCTATTTTTATACCGAGTCAAAGTTTATAACAACCGGATAGCCAAGTCTAGCAGGTTCGGTTCTGTCTTCTTCAGATGATCTGGTCAGATAATGGTTCCTATCATAAACTCTTGGTATGTCCGCAAGCCTACGTGAGCGAATCAAGTTTTTACTGGAGCAAATCCTAAAAAACTGTGGACTGAACGATTATGTAGTGCAAGAGGAATACCTCTCTCCATTGGGAAGTGCCATTCGAGAAACCGGTAGAAGGGTAGATATTGCCGTTTTGCGAAAGGAGAACGGTGAACTCAAACCCTACCTCTATATTGAGTGTAAAGAACAAAAAACCAGTGGCTCGGCAGAAGACAAGCTGTTTCGGGCCCTTGAGGAAGCCAAACGAGACCGTTTGTTGGGTGTTCATTCCATCGTTGTGTTTTCCGGGGCAGGCTTTCGCCAATCCTACGAACGCTGGGCTATGGTTGAGGGGTTCGTGCGCGAGGAATATGCCGATCTTTGGTTCAAGCGGTTTTTTTGTAGAGAATGAGGTGACCAATGGTAGCCGAACCGCTTTTTAGGGCTGACCTGCCTCCGCTGCTCAAGTGGGCTGGAGGGAAACGCTGGCTGGTGAAACACCTCCAGCCGCACTGGTCTAAACACCGTGACCGGCTTTTCGTCGAACCCTTTGTTGGCGGAATGGGGGTCACTTTGGGCCTGAGACCTAAATCAGCTCTGCTGAACGATAGCAACCCTCATCTGATCAACTTTTATCAGTGGGTTCGACGTGGGCTGCAAATTTCGATACCAATGGTTTACGAGCGGGAATTCTATCTAGACTATCGCAAGCGTTTCAATCAGCTCATACGTGAGAAAAGAGCCAATACTGCTGAAGCGGCGGCGCTGTTCTACTATCTCAACCGAACGGGCTACAACGGGCTGTGTCGCTTCAACGCTTCGGGTGAGTTTAATGTGCCGTTTGGAAAGTATAAGACGGTCAACTACCAGACCGATTTCTCAGGCTACAGAGAAGTTTTCCGCGACTGGGAGTTTAAGACCGGCGACTTCAGCGAACTTGCAATTGACCCCGACGCTTTCGTGTACGCCGATCCGCCTTATGACGTTGAATTCACGCAGTACAGTCCGGGAGGGTTTTCCTGGAATGATCAGGTTCGTTTGGTGGAGTACCTAGAAAAGCATCGCGGCCCCGTGATAATTTCCAACCAACTCACCGATCGAATTCACGAACTCTACACCAAAGCGGGCTATGCAATCATCGTCCTGCCAGCGCCCCGCCGTATCAGTTGTGACGGAAACCGCCAAGATGCCCTCGAGATTCTGGCTTTCAAAAACATCTAGCCCTGAGCCAGTCCACCACCACCTTCGACCAGCCCTCGAGCCCCTCGTACACCTGCTGCACCTCTTCCAGCGAGGCCAGGCGGCCCTCGAGCTTCTCCGCTTCCATCACCCGCGGTTCGTCTTCCGCCTCTACCACAAACACCACGCCCGCGTGCACCCGGCTCACCGGGCTGTCGGCCATAACGATGAAGCCCACGGGCTGCGCGGTGTAGGCCCGAACGCCCACCTCTTCCAGAAGTTCGCGGCGCAGCCCATCCAAGACCGGGTTGCCGCCCACATCTTCGGGGTTGATGTGCCCGCCCACGCCCAGGGTGTACCGGTTGTGGAGCCGGGCCTCGGCCCCGCCTTTGGTGCGGCGCATCAGGAAAAACCGGCCCCGGTGGCGCACCACCGCATAGGGGATGATCTGGCGGTGGGTGGGGTCTTCCTCGGCCTGGGGGCGCTTGAGGAAAAACCCCTCCTGCTCAATTCTCCGTAAGAGCGCGGCCTCGAGCGGGATGAGGGAAGCCTGGGCCGCTGGAAACACCGAGGCCGGAAGCACATACACCTGTTCCATGCGGGTCAAGATACCATCACTTCGCGGCCCTCGAGCCAGACCCTGTGCACCTGGGCCTCGCCGTGCAGGGTGAAGAGCGAGCCCAGCAAGTCCTCTGCCGAGTCCAGGTGGCGGAAGTGCACCTCGAGGGTGCTGCCGGGTTCGGGCCGCACCCAGATCACGTCGGCGGCCTTGCCGGGGGTCAAACTCCCCACGGTCTCGCCCAGGCCCAGCACCTCGGCCCCGGCCTGGGTAGCCAGGTAAAGCAGGTGGGCCGGGGTCAGGCCCACCCCCTCGGGGGCGTAGCGCTGGGCCAGGTAGGCCATCAGGCCCTCCTTGAGCAGGCTGAACCCGGTGCCGCCCCCCACGTCCGAGCCCAGCCCGAAGCGAACCCCGTGCCGCAGGTGTCGGTTCATGGGGAAGATGCCGCTGCCGATAAAGGCGTTGGAGCTAGGGCAGTGGGCGATGGCCGCCCGGGCTTCGGCCAGGCGGGCCAGTTCGGGTTCGGTGGGGTGGACGTTGTGGGCAAAGACCGAGCGCTCGGTGACCAGGCCGAAGCGGTCGTAGGTGTGCAGGTAGTGCTGGCTCCAGGGGAAAAGCTCGGCTACGGTGCGAATCTCCTCGAGGTTCTCGTTGATGTGGGTGGTGAAGTGCAGGTCGGGGTGCTCCTGCAAAAGCGCCTGGCAGACCTCGAGCAACCCCTCCGAGGCCGAGAGGGCAAAGCGGGGGGTCACCGCGTAGCGCAACCGGCCCCGGCCATGAAAACGCTGGATGAGCATCTTCTGCTCGGCGTAGCTCCGCTCGGGGGTGGTGTGCAGCTCGGGGCGCAGCATGCGGTCGGAGCAGACCTGCCCAGCGATGATGCGCAGGCCCACGTCCTCGGCGGCCCCAAACAGGTTGGCGGTAGCCCCCTGAAAGTGCGAGCCGAAGACCAGCGCGGTGGTGGTGCCGTTGCGCAAGAGGAGCCAGACGAACTCGCGGGCCAGCTCACGGGCCAGCCTGTTGTCGGAAAGCCGGGCCTCCAGGGGCAGGGTGCGCTTTTCCAGCCAGTCCAGCAGCGAGTAGCCCATCGCGCCAATCACCCGGGTCTGCGGGTAGTGCACGTGGGTGTCCACCAGTCCCGGCAGCAGCACCCCTTCGCGGCAGTCCTGCACCGGGGCCTCGGGGTGGTGTTTTCGAACCTCGGAAAAGCTGCCCAGCGCGACGATCTGCCCATCCCGCAGAGCCAATCCCCCGTCGGAAAAGGCCTCGAGGGCCCCGGCGGTATGGAAGGGGTTGTGGGGTGTGTGAAGGATCAGGCCACGCAGTAGAACGGTCATGCCGACCTATTCTACAAAGAGCCCCACCACCGCCCCCTGCCGCACATCCACCAGACCGTGGTCGGTCAGGCGCAGCTCGGGGATCACCGCCAGGCCCAGGAAGGAAAGCGCCATGTAGGGGTCGGGCAGGGTCACCCCCAGGGTTTTGGCGGCGGCCTCGAGGTCCTGTAGCCGGGCGTCCACCACCTCCAGCGGCTCATCGGTCATCAGGCCGGCGATGGGCAGGGCCAGCTCGGCCAGCACCTCGCCGTCGGCCACCGCCACCATCCCACCGCCCAGGGCCCAGAGCCGGCGGGCCGCCGTTACGATGTCGGCGTCCGAGACCCCCACCGCCATCAGGTTGTGGTGGTCGTGGCCCACCGTGCAGGCCAGGGCTCCTTTTTGCAGGCCAAACGCGGTCACCAGACCCTTACCGATGCGGCCGTTTTTGCCGTGGCGCTCAAAACACACCAGCTTGGCCAGGTCGCGGCTGGGGTCGGCCACCACCTCCCCATCGCGCACGGTGGGCTCGAGGTGCTCCTCGGCGGTTAGCACCTGGTGCGGTATGGCCCGGATCACCCGCACCTTCCCCGGGCTGGCCGGTATTTGCAGATCCTGGGGGTGCAGTTCGGGCAGCCGCACGGTGTGCGAAACCGCCCCCGAGACTTCGGTCTTGGGCAGGGCCACCTCCAGCCGCCCCTGGCGGGCCACCCGGCGGCCTTGCTGGTAGACGGCCTGGGCCCGGAAGCTGTGCAGGTCGTCCAGCACCACCAGGTCGGCCTGGAAGCCGGGGGCAATAGCGCCTCGGCGCAAAAGACGGTAGTGGCGGGCCACGTTCCAGCTACCGGCGCGGATGGCATAGGCCGGGTCTACCCCCAGCCCGATGGCCTTGCGCACCAGGAAGTCCACCCCACCCTCCCTGAGCAGGTCGGAGGGCAGCCGATCGTCGGTCACCAGGCCGATGCGCTCACCATGTTCCGGGCGCAGCAGCGGGGCCAGGGCCTCCAGGTTGCGGGTGGTCGAGCCTTCGCGCACCATCAGGAAGCAGCCGGCCTCGAGCTTGGCCCGCCCCTCCTCCAGGGTGGTGCTCTCGTGATCGGAGGCGATGCCGCTGGCTAAATAGCCCTGCAGCGCAGGCCCCACCAGGGTGGGGGCATGGCCTTCGGGCGACTTGCGGGAGCGCTCGGCCAGGAGCACCTTGCCAAGCTCGGTGGCGTCGGCGGCCAGGATGGCCGGAAAGCTCATCAGCTCGGCCACCCCCACCACCCTCGGGTGGGCCAGCAGCCGCTCAATTTCGGCCAGCCCCAGCACCGCACCGCTGGTCTCGAGGGGCGTGGAAGGCACCGAGGAGGGCACGGTGATCCAGACCTCCAGGGGCAGCCCCTCGCTGGCCTGCATCAGCCACTCGATGCCCGCTACCCCGGCCACATTGGCGATCTCGTGGGGGTCGGTGACCACCCCGGTCACCCCCCGGGGCACCACCCCCTTGGCGTACTCCGCCGGCGAGACCAGGGAGGACTCGAGGTGCACGTGCCCGTCAATCAGGCCGGGGGCCACCCAGCGGCCCTCCAGATCCACCACCTCGGCTGCCGGGGCCTGAGCGTACGCCGGCCCCACCGCGGCTATCAGCCGCCCGGCCAGCAGGATGTGGGTGTGCTGGATTTCCAGCGTGAACACATTGACCAGCCGCGCATTTTTGAGCAGCAGGCTTCCCGGCTGACGGCCCATCGCCACGTCCACTGCGTACTGGAGATCGGATAGCTGGAGGTTCATGTTCTGCGCATGGTACAGGCAAGCCCAGGCCCCTCGCAAGCGCAGGCCCGCCCTGCCAAAAAAACCTGGCCTGGACAGACCAGGCCAGGCAGAAAGCTTCCGCTGAGATTATTTGGGCTCGTCTGGCACCGGGCCCACCACCCCAGGGGCCACCCACTGCATCTCGTTGAGCTCCTTCACGGTCATCTTGCGCCCTGCCGGCACGCGCAGAATCCCGTTGCGGTCACGGATGGGGCCGGTGAAGGGATCCCATTTGGGGTTGGCGCTCTGGATGTCTTTGTACAGCTCCATCACCCGGTCGTAGACGCTCACTTTCTTGCCGTTCACGGTCATGCTGGCCTGCTTCAGGGCCGCCTCGAACTTGGGGTTGATGGGCATGCCCACCTGGGCCCCCAGCATCACCGCTTTCTCGCGGGCCAGCCACCAGTAGTCCACGTTTTGCAGGTTCCTGGGGGTGTAGGTGCCGTTCTGCACCTTTTTCAGGATGTCGATGTAAATGACGCTCCAGTCCACCAACTGCCCCGAGACCACGTAGTCGGGCGCGTACTTGTACATCGAGTTGTAGTGGCTGAAGCTGGGCACCCGGCGCCGGGCCGCGGTCTGGATGACCGTGGCGGTGTCCTCGGTAAAGGCCAGGATATCGTTGCCCTCGGCCATCAGGGCCTCGGCGGCCTCACGGGCCTTCACGGGGTCGTACCAGGCGTTGATCCACTTCACATTCACGGTGGCCCGGGGGTTGACCGCGCGCACGCCCAGGGCGAAAGCCGAGATGTGGCGCTTGAGCTCGGGGATGGGGAAAGCCGCCACATAGCCCACCTTGCCGCTCTTGGTGAGGGCGCCCGCCATCAGGCCGTTCAGGTAGTAGATCTGGTAGAAATCGGCCATGTAGGTGAGCATGTTGGGGGCCCGCTTAAAGCCGGATGCATGGGCAAAGATGACCTCGGGGTACTTCTTGGCGGCCTCGAGGGTCGGATCCATGAAGTCGAAGGAGGTGGTGAAGATTACGTTGCAACCGCCCGCAACCAGCCGGTCTACCGTGGCCAGGGTGTCGGCCGGCTTAACCGACTCCACGTACTGGGTGGTAAGACCCGGAATGGCCTTCTCAGCAGCCCGCCGGGCCTCGTCGTGGGCGTAAGTCCAGCCCACATCGCCGATGGGGCCTACATAGATAAAGCAGGCTTTGAGGTTGGACTGCTGGGCCATCCCCAGGCCAAGCACCAGCGCCATCACCGTACCGATCAACCAAGTCTTTCGCATACATCCCCCTTCAACCAGCCCACCCAACATGCCCTTGTCGGGTAGGCTTTAGCGTTCACCTCGCCGATAGGGTTTTCCCAGCGCTTCAGGGGCGTTGCCCTGCTGCCCGCGCAGCCCGGACAAAGCCAGCACAAGTATAACCAGAAGGTAGGGCAGGCTCGCAAATACCTCTGAAGGGACGGCCACCTGCCCCTGCAACCGGAACTGCAGGTAGTACAGAAGCCCGAAAAAGACCGCCCCGAATACGGCCCGCACAGGGCTCCAGCCCACAAAAATCACCAACGCCACCGCAATCCAGCCCAGCCCCGCGGTCATACCATCGGTCCAGGAGGGGCGGTAGACCAGCGAAAGGTAGGCCCCGGCCAGCCCGGCCAGCGACCCACCCGCCGCCACCGCAGCGTAGCGCACCCGCAGTACGTTGATGCCCAGCAGGTCGGCAGCCGCCGGGTTCTCGCCCACCGAACGCAGCGAAAGCCCCGTCCGGGTGGCATACAACACAAACGCCAGCAGACCCGCCAGCACAAAGGCCCCCAGGGTGAAAGGCCACTCGGGGGGCTGGTTGAAGAGCGGCAGCCCCTCAAAGCGCTTGCCCAGCAGGCCCGCCGTACCCAGGCCCACCATGGTCAGGGCCAGGCCCGAGACAAACTGGTTGGCCTGCAGGGTGATGGTCACAAAGCCGTGCAGCAAAGCGGCCATGGCCCCGGCCAGCATGGCCGCCAGCACCGCCAGCCAGAGGTTGCCATCGCCCGCCCCGCTGCCGTAGGCCACCGCAAAACCGGCCAGGGCCCCCAGGGCCATCATGCCCTCCACCCCCAGGTTCACCACCCCGGCCCGCTCGTTCAGGATGGCCCCCAAGCAGGCAATTAAGAGGGGGGTGCCAAAGGATAGGGCTCGAGCCAGGGCGTTGATGATCTCTTCCATACACGCAGTTACAACAACACGTAGCTTAGACCACTGAAGCGCCTAAAGTCGCTTATTCATCCAAAAGACCCCATGGCTCCGCATGCGCGTAAGCCCTCATCCTACGACCCGCCTCCGGCACGACGGGCAGGATACGTTGAGCCGTACTGGTAGCTTGACGATTCAAACCCTCCTCCAAGCGCCTCAGCACTATTTCCCTCAAGGGTCTCCCCTCCCGAACAACCAACTGCTCGAGTCGCTTGTACAGGTCATCGGGCAAGTCCAGCGTGGTTCGCATAAGTTCGTACCAGCATAACCGCTCCCGGCAGGCATTGGGTTCGTCTTACCTGCCCCAGCGGACACGGTAACGCAAAAAAAGCTCCGAGCCAATCAGGCAGAACAAAATCACCCCGCTGAAGATATCCACGATGCGGAAGGGCATATTGAGGCTGACCTTCAGCAGGTCGCCCCCGGCCAGCACCAGGCCCATCAGGGGGGCGGTGAGGAGCACCAGGGCCGGGTGGCCTCGAGCCAGCCAGGCCACGATGATGGCGGTAAAGCCATAGCCACTGGAAAGCTGGCTGGGCTCGATGAGTCGGTGGTGAATGCCCGCAATCTCCCCCACCCCGGCCAGACCGGCCATGCCCCCGGTGATGAGGGCCAGCAGCAGCAGCACCCGGCCCTGGGCAATCCCCAGGTAGCGCGCGGCCCCTGGGTTCTCCCCCACGATGCGCATGCGGAAGCCCAGGGTGGTGCGGAAGAGCACGAACTGCAAGACCAGGGCCAGCAGCACCCCCAGCAACAGGGTGGGCCAGTGCACGCTCGAGCCCGCCCAGACCGGAATCTGCTGGTACTCGGCGAAGCGGTCGGAGTAGATGTAGCCCCGCACATCCTTGCCCCGCCAGGGGCCGTTGATGAGGAAGATGACCAGCGACTGGGCCACGTAGTTGAGCATCAGGGTGGAGAGGATTTCGTTGACGCTGAAGCGCAGCCGCAGCCAGGCCGCCAGGCCGCACCACAGCACCCCACCCAGCGCCCCGGCCAGCGCCATGGCCGGGAGGCTCAGGGGCGCCGGCAAGGGCACGAAAAGGGCCACCCCGGCGGCCAGCACCGCCCCCAGCAAAAGCTGGCCCTCGGCCCCGATGTTGTAGAACTGGGCGCGGAAGGCCAGGGTCAGGCCCACCCCAATCAAGAGCAGGGGGATGCTGCGGCGAAGGATTTCCTGCCAGCCCTTGGCGTCCAGTAGAGTGCCGGTGAGCATGATGCGGTAGACCTCGAGCGGGTTCTGCCCATAGGCCACAAACACCGCGCCCACCAGCACAAAGGCCAGCCCCAACGCGGCCAGCGTGACCCCCAGCACCCGCCCGGCCGAGGCATTCACCAGGGGCTCGAGCCTCACGCCGCACCCCCGGTCATCCACAGGCCGATGGCCTCGCGCGAGACCTCCTCCACCGCAAACGGCCCCTGCAAGGCCCCCCGGTAGAGCACCCCGATGCGGTCGGAGAGCGAGAGCAGCTCCTCCAGATCCTCCGAGACCAGGAGCACTGCCGCCCCCTGCTGGGTTTTTTCCAGCAAGACCCGGTGCACCTGCTCGGTGGCCCCGATATCGAGGCCGTAGGTGGGGTGTACAGCCAGAATCAACCTGGGCTTCCCGGCCAGCTCGCGGGCCAGGATGACCTTCTGGATGTTGCCGCCCGAAAGGAGCCTCGAGGGGGTGCCAAGGCTGGGGGTGGCGATGGCGTAGGCCTGCACCTGCTGCCGGGCTTCCTCTTCAAAGGCCCGGGGGTTGAGCAGGCCGCCGCGGGCCCAGGGGGGCCGGTCGAAGGTGCGCAGGGCCAGGTTTTCGGCCACGCTCATGCTGGGCACGGTGCCCATCTGGATGCGGTCTTCGGGGATGTGGGCCACTCCCATATCGAACAGTCGCGCTGGGTGGGGCGGCAGAGGCTGCCCCAGGAGCCGCACCGAGCCCGCCTCGATGCTTCGGAGCCCTGCCAGCACCTCCACCAGCTCGCTCTGGCCGTTGCCTGCCACCCCAGCCAGGCCCAGAATCTCTCCCCCACGCAACGTAAAAGAAACCCCCCGCAAGGCCGGGAGGTTGCGGCTCGAGCGGGCCTTGAGGTCTTCGACCTCGAGCACCACCTCTCCCAGCGAGGCGCTTTGCCGCTTGCGCTCGAAGCTCACGCTGCGCCCCACCATCAGCTCGGCCAGCCTGGGCTTGCTGGCCTCTTCCCTGGGCAAACTGCCCACCACCCGCCCCCGACGCAGCACCGTGCAGCGGTCGGCGATGGACAAAACCTCCTCGAGCTTGTGGGAGATGAAGATAAGCGACTTACCCGCCGCCCGCAGCTCGCGCATAACCCTGAACAAAGCCTCGGCCTCCTGGGGGGTGAGCACGCTGGTCGGCTCGTCCAGGATGAGCACCTTGGCCCCCCGCAGCAGGGCCCGCACGATCTCCACCCGTTGCTTCTCGCCCGGCGAGAGCTGGTGCACCGGGGCCCTGGGGTCTATTTGCAGGCCGTAGCCCTGGGCGATTCGCTCCACCAGGGGCCCGATGCGCTGGACTGGGAAAAAGGGGCTACCAATGCCCAGGGCCAGGTTTTCGGCCACGGTGTGGCGGCCTACCAGCGTGGGGTGCTGGGGCACCAGCCCAATACCCAGCCGGAGGGCGTCCATGGGGGAGGCGATGCGCACCAGGCGGCCCTCCACCCGAATCTCCCCTTCGTCGGGGCGGTAGAGGCCGTAGAGGATGGAGATCAGGGTGGACTTACCGGCCCCGTTCTCCCCCAAGAGCGCCAGCACCTCGCCGGGGTAGACCTCGAGGCTCACCCCGTCGTTGGCGACCACGCCCGGAAAACGCTTGGTGATGTTTTTGAGCTCGAGCAGCGCCGACATTGCCGCAAATCATACAGAAAAGAGCTGTGGGCCGGTAGCCGGGGTTAGTCGGTCAGCTCTTTCCGATCGGGCTTCGCGGGGGGCGCTTCCTCAAAGAGCAGCGGCAACAACTGGGCCGCCGTGGCGATGGCGATGGCCTCCGGCGCTTTGCTCCTGACCCCCGGCAGGCCGATGGGGGTGGTGACCCGATGCAAGTCCTGATCGGTAAAACCCTGGGCCTTCAGCTTCTGCCGGAAGCGGGCCCACTTGCCCGCGCTCCCAATAAGGCCGATATAGCCCAGGTCGGCGCGGCGCAAGGCCATCTCGAGCACGAACAGATCCTCGGCGTGGTCGTGGGTCATGACCACCAGGTGCGCGCCCGCCGGCAGGTCGCTCACCACCCCGTCCAGGATAGGGGCGTGGAAGGCTTTAATCTCGGCCGGGCCGTGGTGCAGGGGTGCCAGGCGCGCCTCGTTCAGCATGGGGGCCCTCGAGTCCACCAGCCAGAGGGCCACCGGGCAGATCGAGAGCACCCGGGCCAGGGCCAGCCCCACGTGCCCCACCCCAAAGAGGGCCACGGTGGGCCGGGCCGGTGTCACCCGCTCGAGCAGGATGGTCACCTCGCCCCCACAGCACTGCACGCCGTACTCGGCCGGGGCCTGTTCGGTGAGCCGCAGGGTGTGCATCTGAGGGCTGGCAGCGCCCACGGCCAGCATCTGCCGCGCCAGCCCAATGGCGGTGGCCTCAAGGTTCCCACCCCCAATGGTGCCGTAGACCGCCTCCGCCGTCACCAGCATCTTGGCCCCGGCCTCGCGGGGCGCATGGCCCCGCACCACCACCAGGGTGACCAACACCAGGGGCTGCTTGCGCTCGGTTAGTTGGGCCAGGTGCTCAAACCAGCGCATCGTTCCTCCAGCCTAGCCCAGCGAGGCTCCTTTCAAGAGCTCGACGCCAGGCTTAACCAAACCAATGCCAGCATCCATGCAAAAGCCCCACCTTCATTCCCATTCCTTCAAATCTTCCTCGGGAAGCGGCTCAAAGAACGCTTTATCCACTTTCCCGAGCCCTTTCATGAGGCCCAGCTTGCGCTTTTGGGGTTTCTCCAGCGGCACCAGCCGCGCGTAGGGCTGGCCGTTCTTGGCTAGGATGATCTCCTCCCCTGCCCGAACCCGCTCGAGCAGGCTCGAGAGGTGCGTTTTTGCTTGGCCCACATTGACCACCGTTGGCATGAGGCTAGTTTGGTTTGAAACGCCGAGTTTATCAATCCCCAGACACCAAGGCCCCTTGCCGAACCCGCTCAATGGCCCAGTAGACCGCCTCGGGCGTGGCCGGCGAGGCCAGCTCCACGTAGCCCCCTGCACCAAAAGCCGCCACCGCGTCACGCAGAGCCTCGCGCACCGAGATGGCCAGCATCAGGGGGGGCTCCCCTACCGCTTTTGAGCCGTACACCACCCCGGTCTCGGTGGCTTTGGGCAGGAGCCGCACGTTGAACACCGGGGGCAGCTCGGAAAAGCTGGGCAGCTTGTAGGTGCTGGCCGAGCGGGTAGCCAGGCGGCCCTCCGCGTCCCAGCGCAGGTCTTCTAAGGTGAGCCAGCCCAGGCCCTGGATAAAGCCCCCCTCCACCTGGCCCAGGTCTACCAGCGGCGAGAGCGAGTCGCCCACATCGTGCAGGATGTCCACCCGGCGCAAAGCGTACTGGCCGGTGAAGCCGTCCACCTCCACCTCGCTCACCGCCGCGCCGTAGGCGAAGTAGTGGAAGGGCTTGCCCTGCATCCGGGTTTTGTCCCAGTGCAGACCCGGCGTGCGGTAGAAGCCATCGGCAAAGAGCTGCACCCGCTGGGCGTAGGCGGCCCGCACCACCTCGGCAAAGGCCAGGCGCTCCTCGGGCTTCCAGATGCTCCAGATCTGGCCGCCCTCGAACACCACATCGGCGGGGTTCACCCCGAAGCGCTGGGCCGCGACCCCGGCCAGCCGGGCCTTGATTTTCTCGCAGGCATCCTTGACCGCGGCCCCGTTCAGGTCGGCCCCGGTGGAGGCCGCGGTGGCCGAGGTGTTGGGAACTTTGTCGGTGCGGGTGGGCATCAGGCGGACGGCCTCGAGCGGCACCCCCAGGGCCTCGGCGGCAATCTGTTGAATCTTGGTGTAAAGCCCCTGGCCCATCTCGGTGCCCCCGTGGTTGACCTGCACCGAGCCGTCCTGATAGACCAGCACCAGCGCTCCGGCCTGGTTGTAGGTGGTGAAGTTGAAGGAGATGCCGAACTTGACCGGGGTGATGGCCAGACCCCGCTTGCGGTGGGGGTTCTGGGCGTTGAAAAGCGCGACCTCCTGGCGGCGGCGCTCGAGCTCGGCGCTGCTTTTGAGCTCGTTCCAGATCAGGCGGATGCGCTCCACGTCCTTGATCTCCTGACCGTAGTGGGTGGTGCGGGTCTGCGGGTCGTCGGACAGTCCGTAGAAGTTGCGCTCCCGCACCACCTCCGGCGGCAGCCCCAGAGTCTGGGCCACCTGGGTGAGCACCTCCTCGATAAAGACCATGCCCTGCGGCCCGCCAAAGCCCCTAAAGGCGGTCTGGGAGGTTTTGTGGGTTTTGCAGACCCGCCCGGTGGCCTCGAGGTGGGGGATAAAGTAGGCGTTGTCAATGTGGCAGACTGCACGGGCCAGCACCGCCTCGCTCAGATCCAGCGACCAGCCCCCATCCGAGAAGAGCTCGATCTGCAAGGCCAGCAGCCGCCCTTCCTCGGAGCAGCCCACCTTCCAGCGAGCGTAGAAGGGGTGGCGCTTGCCGGTCAGGGTGATGTCCTGCAGGCGGGGAAGCCGCACCCGCACCGGGCGCCGGGTCAGGTAGGCCCCCAAAGCCGCCACCGCCGCGTAGGGGTTGGCCTGCACCTCCTTGCCGCCAAAGCCCCCGCCCATGCGGATGCACTGCACCGTGATCTGGTTGCGCGGCAGGCCCAGCACCTGGGCCACCACCTCCTGGGTCTCGGAGGGGTGCTGGGTGGAGGAATGCACCAGGATGTGGCCGGTCTCGTCGAGCAGGGCCAGCGAGGCCTGGGTCTCGAGGTAGAAGTGCTCCTGCCCCCCCAGGTGCAGCGCCCCCGACAGAACCCGCGCCGAGGCGCTGAAGCCCTGCTCGAGGTCGCCCCGGCGGGCCTGCAGGGTGGCCCCCTGGAAACTCCCCTGGGCGATGGCCTCCTGGATGGTGAGGATGGCCGGCAGGGGTTCGTACTCCACCACCACCTGCGCCGCCCCCAGCCGCGCGGCTTCCTCGGTCTCGGCCAGCACCCAGGCCACCGCCTGGCCGTGGTACATCACCTCGGCAGGAAACAGGGGCTCGTCGCCCTTGATGCCGGAGTCATTCAGGCCCGGCACGTCCTGAGCGGTGAGCACCCGCACCACCCCCGGCACCCGGTAGGCCGGCGCGGGCTCGAGGCGCAGCACGCGGGCATGGGCGTGGGGGGCCTGCACCGGCCAGGCGTGGAGGGTCTGGGGGTAGCGGGGCCATAAATCGTCGGTATAAAGCGCCCGTCCAGTCACGTGTTCTCTGGCCGATTCGTGGGGAATTGCTTGGCCCACCACCTTCATACCCACACCTCCGCCGTCTCGGCATAGAACTTGTGCAGCAGGTTCCCCAGCATGGCCGTGCGATAGGCCGCGCTGCCCCGGTGATCGTCGATGGGCCTGAACTCGCCCCGGATCACCTCGGCCGCCGCCCGCACGGTGCGCCCATCCCAGGGCTTGCCCTGCAAAAAGGCCTCGGTCTGGTAGGCCCGCACCGGGGTGGCAGCCACCCCACCCAGGCCAATCCGGATGTGCTGCACCAGGCCGGCTTCCAGCCGCAGGGCAAAGGCGGCGGCCACCGTGGAGATATCGTCCATGCGCCGTTTGGCCACCTTGTAGAAGCGGGCCTGCGGGGCCAGGGGCAGGGGGATGCGCACCGCGCGGATGACCTCGCCGGGTTGCCGGGCGGTCTGGCGGTAGCCGGTGAAGAAGCGCTCGAGCGGCAGCACCCGCTCCCCTACCGCGCTGGCAAGCACCACCTCGGCCCCCAGGGCCAGTAAGACCGGCGGGCCATCGCCGATGGGCGAGGCGGTGCCCAGGTTGCCCCCCAGGGTGGCCCGGTTGCGAATCAGGCGCGAGGCAAACAGCGGAAACCACTCCGCCAGGAGGGGGATGCGGCCATTTAGCCAGCGCTCGAGCTCGCTCAGGGGAACCCCCGCGCCAAGCTCGACATAGCCCTGGCCCCAGCGCAGGGTCTGGAGTTCGGGCAGGGCGCTCAGGTCGAGAAATACCTGGGCTCGAGCGAAGCGCTGGTTGACCTCCACCACCACATCGGTGCCGCCGGCCACCAGCCGGGCCTGGGGATGCTCTTCCAGGGCGTGGAAAAGCTCGGATAGGGAGGCCGGGCGCAGGTAGGTGGGGCCGGCCTGGTAGTGCAGGGGGCCCAGGGCTGGGGCGGGTTCCCGGCAGCGGCGGGCCAGGGGGTCGTCGGGGGCGGGCTGGCCCAGCGCAAGCGCCGCGTCCCGGATGGGCCGGTAGCCGGTGCAGCGGCAGAGGTTGCCGGAGAGTGCCTCGAGGTCGAACCCTTCGCGACCTTTGCGGTAGTACTCCGCCGCCATACTGACCACAAACCCTGGCGTGCAGTAGCCGCACTGCGAGCCCCCCTGCAGCATGGCCTGTTGAACCGGATGGAGCTGCGCATCGGAAGAAAGCCCCTCCACCGTCCAGACCTCCTGACCGGCCAGGCTGGGCAGCAGCAGCAAGCAGCCGTTGACGGCCTCGAGGCGCGAGCCCCGGTCGTCGGGCTTGCGCAGCAGCACCGCACAGGCCCCGCACTCCCCTTCTGCACAGCCTTCTTTGCTACCGGTCAGGCCCATTTGGCGCAGCCACGCAAGCAAGGTGGTGTGCGGGTCTACATCGGAAATCTGAACGGGTCGTCCATTCAACTGAAAGCTCAACTCGGCCACCCAAGCCCTCCTGGAGTCCGGCTATCTATGGTGACCTATTGTACCGCTTGTGGCGATACAGACTGGCGTGCGGTTTTCCATTCAGCCTCTTCTTGGCAGGGCGGGAACTGTGGACAGGCCTTCAAGCGGAATGGGCTTTCAGGGCAATCTCCTCGCCCTGGCGCACAACCTGCAAACGCCCCCCCTGCTTGAGCGGGCCAAAGAGCAGCAGATCGGCCAGGGGTTTCTTGATTTTTTCCTGGATCAGCCGGGCCAGCGGGCGGGCCCCCATCAGGCGGTCGTAGCCGTGCTCAGCCAGCCAGGCAATGGCCTCGGGCTGCACCTCGAGCGCCACCTTGCGCTCCTTGAGCTGGGCCTCGAGCTGCCCCAGGAACTTGCCCACAATCTGCTGCATGATGGCCGGGGAAAGCGGGTTAAAGTGCACGATGGCGTCCAGGCGGTTGCGGAACTCCGGGGTGAACAGGCGCTTGAGGGCCTCTTCGCTGGCCTCGCTGCGGGTGCCCCCCAGGAAGCCCACCCGCAGCTCGCTGGCCTCGGCGGCCCCGGCGTTGGTGGTCATGATCAGGATGGTGCTGCGGAAGTCCACAGTCTTGCCGTTGTGGTCGGTGAGCCGGCCATAGTCCATGACCTGTAACAAAATGGCGTAGAGGTCGGGGTGGGCCTTCTCGATCTCGTCCAGCAGGAGCACGCAGTGGGGGTTTTGCAGCACCGCGTCGGTGAGGAGGCCGCCCTGGTCGAAGCCCACATAGCCCGGCGGCGCACCGATGAGCCTCGAGACCGAGTGCTTCTCCATGTACTCCGACATATCGAAGCGCAGCAGCGGCACCCCCAGGGAGGCCGCGAGCTGGCGGGCCAGCTCGGTTTTGCCCACCCCGGTGGGGCCGGCGAACAGGTACGAACCCATGGGTTTTTGCGGGTCGCGCAGGCCGGCGCGCGCGAGCTTGATGGCGCTGGCGACTTCCTCCACCGCCCTGTCCTGCCCGAACACCGCGCGTTTTAGCTCCTGCTCGAGGTTAGCCAGCACGGCCTCGTCGTCGCGGCTCAGGTTCTTGGCCGGAATGCGGGCGATGCGGGCCACGGTGGCCTCGACCTCGGCCACCCCGATGCGGCTCTTGCGCTTGCCTGGCGGCAGCAGGGCCTGGGCGGCCCCGGCCTCGTCCAGCACGTCCAGGGCGGAGTCGGGCAGGCGGCGCTCGGAGAGGTGGCGGGCTGCCAGCTCCACCGCCCGCTCGAGGGCCGCTTTGGTGTAGGTGAGCTGGTGGTGGGCCTCCAGACGCGGCTTGAGCCCCTCCAGGATTTTCACCGCGTCGGCGTGGGAAGGCTCGCCGATGTCAATCTTCTGGAAGCGCCGGGCGATGGCCCGGTCTTTCTCGAAGTGCTTGTACTCGGCAAAGGTGGTGGCCCCAATGCACCGGAGTTTGCCGGTGAGGGCCGGCTTGAGCAGGTTGCTGGCGTCTACGGTAGAGCCGGTGGTGGAGCCGGCCCCCACGATGGTGTGAATCTCGTCTATGAACAGGATGGCGTTGGGATGGGCCTCGAGGGCCTTCATCACCGCCTTGAGCCGCTCCTCGAAGTCGCCCCGGTAGCGGGTGCCGGCCAGCAGGCTGCCCATGTCCAGCGCGAAGACCTCGGCCCCCACCAGCCGGCTGGGCAGGGCAAGCGCCACGGTCGGGGCCACAATGCGCTGGGCCAGCCCCTCCACCAGCGCGGTCTTGCCCACCCCCGGGTCGCCCACCAGCAGGGGGTTGTTCTTCTGCCGGCGGGAAAGAACCGTCAGGATGCGCTCGAGCTCCTTCTCCCGCCCAACGAGCGGGTCGAGCTCACCCTTGCGGGCCCGTTCGGTCAGGTTGGTGCAGTAGGCCTCGAGGGGGTTCTCGGCCACGCCCGCGCCCTCCTCGCCCACCTGCACGGGCTCGATGTTGGACGATACCCCCCGCGGCAGGGCCCCCCTCGAGATGGCCGAGGTCAGGTCGAGCCGGCTCACGCCGAGCTGCTCCAGCAGGGCGTAGGCCGCCGACTGCCGCTCGTCCATGATGGCCACCAGCACATTGGCCCCGTTGGCCTGGTCGCGCCCGGCGGAGCGCATCTGCAAGACCGCCCGCTGGATCACCCGCTGAAAGGCCGTGGTAGGCTCGGGTTCGCTGCCTGGAACCGACTCAAACTGGCGCAGCGACTCCTCGAGCAAAGCCCGCAGGTGCTCGAGGTTGACCTTGCAGTACTGCAACACCCGGCTGGCGTCGGGGTCGTCGAGCAGGGCCAGGAGCAGGTGCTCGAGGCCGGCGTACTCGTGCCCGCGCTCGAGGGCAATCCCCAGCGCGCGGCGGATGGAACGTTCAAGGGTGGGGGTCAGGGGGGTCTCCATACCTGCTGGCTCGAGTCTAGCAGGCCGGTGGGTCCAGATTGTTCCAAAAGTCGCCCACTAGCTTCCGGCGTGGCAACTGCATTCAGCGCCATTGGCCTTGGCAAAGGCTTCGCGGCCTTCGGTAAAGGACAGGTAGGCCAGGCCCAAGGCCCCCAGGCTGTCCACAAACCAGATGCCGCTCAAGGAGTACACCAGGCTGGAAAAAAGCAGCAGGCCGGACATATACATGCAGACCCGCGCGCACTTGGCATCGGCCAGGATGGCCTCCGAGCCCAGGGCTCGACCGGCCTGGGTCTTGTAGTGGATGAGCGCCCACATCAGCGAGATCGAGATGACCGCAATCACCACGCCCGCCAGGGTGGTCTCGGGCTTGTGCTGGGTGCTCAGGTTGTAGAGGGCCATGACCGAAAGAATCCCGGTCAGCCCGTAAAAGCCGGTGCCGGTGATCTGCAGGGCGGTTTTCTCGAAGCGGCCCGTGGGCGCCCCAGGGTGCCGCCAGATGCGCAGCACCATCGCCAGAATGCCCAGGCCCGAGATCATCTCGATGAAGCTATCGAGGCCAAAGCCAAAAAGGGTCAGGGACTCGTCGGCAGCACCAAACCAGACCGAGACCAGGCCCTCGAGCAGGTTATAGACAACGGTCAGAATCGCTAGAGCAAAGGCCAGCCGGTACCAACGTTGATCCTGGGAAGAAAGATACATACCCAAACCCTACCCCAGGCACCGACGCTTTTTTGTACGTTTGGCACCTTGGATACTGCAATTCCGGCATCAAAAACCGGCCCTACTCGGGCTCCATGGTGCACTGCAGCGGATGGCCTTCGGCGCTGGCCGCCGCCATCACCTGGTTGACCTTGGTCTCGGCAATTTCAAAAGGGTACACCCCGGCCACCCCCACCCCCGCGTGGTGCACCTGCAGCATGATGCGGGTGGCCTCGAGCTTGCTCTTCTTGAAGTACCGCATCAACACCTCCACCACAAAGTCCATGGGGGTGTAGTCGTCGTTGAGCAGCAACACCTTGTACCGCGGTGGGGTGCGGGTAGCGGTCTGACTGCGGGTCTTGGTAGCGGTGTCGCTCACGGTTTTTTAGTCTAGCAAACCGCTGCCCTGCCGCGCTCGCAGCATCACTACGAAAGTTTCCGCCACCATGTCGTGCAAAGCCTGGTGGTCTCGATCCCACAGCACCAGCAGCAGGCCGAGGTTCAGCACCATGGCGTTCAGCCAGCGCCCCAGGCTTTCCCGCACAAAGGCCTGCCACAGGCTGGGGGGCCGCCCTACCTGGTTCACCACCCAGAGCCCCATCAGCTCCTTGCCCAGGGTCTGGCCCCTGCGGGCCAGCGGCAGCACCGCGTAGGTAAACCAGGCCAGCGGGGAGAACAGGCCAAATAGAATCAGGCCCTCGGTTGAAAAGTGGTGGCCTGGGTGGGTGGGTGGAAACAGCGCGGTTACCGCCCGCACAATGCCAAACTGCAAGCCGGCCAGCACGCCCAGGTCGATCAAACCAGCCAGCAAGCGGCGGGCCAGGTAACGCACGGTCGCGCGGGTAAGCTTGCGTCCCACCACACTTTTACTCTAAGGCCCAGTGGCTAGGCTGGGGGTGTGCCAAACCGACTTGCTAAGGAGAGCAGCCCCTATCTTCTGCAGCACGCCCATAACCCGGTGGACTGGTACCCCTGGGGCGAGGAGGCCTTCGCCAAAGCCAGGGCCGAAAACAAGCCCATTTTTTTGTCGGTGGGCTATGCCACCTGCCACTGGTGCCACGTGATGGAGCGGGAAAGCTTCGAAGACCCCGAGGTGGCGCAATTTCTGAATGCCCATTTCGTACCCATCAAGGTAGACCGGGAAGAACGGCCCGACGTGGATCAGGTCTACATGTCGGCCCTGCAAGCCATGACCGGCTCGGGCGGCTGGCCTATGAACATGTTCCTGATGCCCGACCTGCGCCCCTTTTTTGGTGGAACCTACTGGCCGCCCGAAGATCGGCAGGGCTTCCCCAGCTTCCGGCGGGTGCTGGCCGGTGTGCACAACGCCTGGCTGCACCAGCAAAAAGAGGTTTTGGAGAACGCCGAGCAGCTCACCACCTACCTGCAGGATCAGCTCAAGCCGCGGGGGGGCGCCCTGCCGGATGACCTGCACAGCACCGCCCTGGCCGGACTTTCCAGAATCTTCGACCCAGCCCACGGCGGCTTCGGTGGGGCCCCCAAGTTTCCCCAATCGCCCGCCCTGGGCTACCTGCTCACGCAGGCCTGGCTGGGCCATGAGGCAGCCTGGAAGCACCTACAGCTCACGCTGGATCGGATGGCCGAGGGCGGCCTCTACGACCAGGTGGGCGGCGGTTTTCATCGCTACACCGTGGATCACATCTGGCGGGTGCCGCACTTTGAAAAGATGCTTTACGACAACGCCCAGCTAGCCCGGCTCTACGCCGCAGCCAGCCGGATGCCCCAGGCCTCCCTCGAGCAAGCCCGGCGCTACCAACGGATTGCCCAAGAAACCCTGGACTACGTGCTGCGCGAGCTGACCGGGCCAGAGGGTGGTTTCTGGTCGGCCCAGGACGCCGACTCGGAGGGGGTGGAAGGGAAATTCTATGTCTGGCAGGCCGAGGAATTCCGCCGGGTTCTGGGCGCGGAGGCCGAGGCCGCCATGCTCTTGTTTGGGGTCTCGGAGGCCGGGAACTGGGAGCACACCAACGTGCTCGAGCGGCGCATCCCCGATGCGGCCCTGATGCAACACCTGGGCCTGGGGCCCGAAGCCTTCGAACGCTGGGTACAGAGCGTGCGCCACCGCCTGTACGCCGCGCGGCAGCAGCGCACCCCACCCCTCACCGACGACAAGGTGCTGGCCGACTGGAACGGCCTGATGCTGCGGGCCCTGGCCGATGTGGGGCGCTGGCTGGAAGAGCCCCGCTACATCGAGGCCGCCCGCAAAAACGCCGCGTTTGTGATGCAGGAGATGTACCGCGACGGCCTGCTGCGGCATAGCTGGCGCCAGGGCCAGCTCAAGCCCCAGGCCTACCTGAGCGACCAGGCCCATTATGGACTGGGCCTGCTGGCGCTCTTTGAGGCCACTGGGGAGGTGGGGTGGCTCGAGGGTGCCCGGCAACTAGCCGAAGCCATCCTGACCCACTTCAAAGAGCCCACGGGGGCCTTCCGCGACTCGCTGGATCAAACCCTGCCGGTGGTGGCCCTCGATGCCTACGATGGACCGTACCCTTCGGGAAATGCGGTGGCAGCCGAGCTGCTGTTCCGGCTGGCAGCGCTTTACGAGCGCCCGGACTGGCACCAGGCTGCGCTGACAACGGTGGAATCCAACGCCCAGCGCCTGCTACACAACGCCTTTGGCTTTCCAGCCATGCTCCAGGCCCACCTGGTGGGCACCCTGGGCAGTGAGCTGGCCGTGGCAGCGCCGGCAGCCATGATGGATGCCCTGCGTAGCTGGTTTTTACCGCTCACCACCCTGATCTATGGCCCGCCCAACACCCTCCCGGTTCTGCAAAGCCGCCAGCCCGGTCGGGCTTATCTGTGCCAGCATGGGGCCTGCCGCCTCCCCGTGGACAGGCTGGAACAGCTACGGGGGGAGCTTCAAGCCATCTACCCCAGTGCAAGCATCCCAGGCTAAAGCGGGTGGTTTTTTGCACCCTGGAAGGCCGTAAGCCGCGATAAGCTGGTTTCATGCGCGTCCTATTTGTTGGCG
This sequence comes from Meiothermus ruber DSM 1279, assembly GCF_000024425.1. Classification (NCBI taxonomy): domain Bacteria; kingdom Thermotogati; phylum Deinococcota; class Deinococci; order Thermales; family Thermaceae; genus Meiothermus; species Meiothermus ruber. Next base: position 1,472,571 of record NC_013946.1, on the reverse strand, counting down.
ACGTCTATGGCGATCCGGGTTTACGAGCTGTGGCAATGCACCTCCCCGACCTGCGCCCCCAGTACGATCTGGTCATCGTCAATGGCGAGAACGCCCACCATGGGAAGGGCTTGTCCAAGCCAGCCTACCGCAAACTGCGTGAGGCCGGCGCCGACCTGATCACCCTGGGCAACCACGCCTGGGATCACAAAGACATCTACCAGCTCATTGAAACCGAGCCCATCATCCGCGCCCTCAACTACCCCCCCGGCACCCCCGGAAAAGGGCACTGGGTGCTCGAGGCCGGGGGTGAAAAACTCCTGGTGATGCAGGTAATGGGCCAGGTCAACATGGGCCTGAACCTCTACGACCCCTTTCGCAGCAGCGAGGCCTTACTGGCCGAAGTCGAGCACGATTACGCGCTGCTCGAGGTGCACGCCGAGGCCACCAGCGAAAAATACGCCCTGGGCCACTACCTGGACGGCAAGATCGCGGCCCTGCTGGGCACCCACACCCACGTCCAGACCGCCGATGCCGGCTTTCTAGCCAACGGCACCGCCATCCAGGCCGACGTGGGCATGACCGGCCCCATTCACTCCATCATCGGGGGCGAGATCGAGAGCTTTTTGGGTCGCTTCATCACCCAGCGGCCCACCCCTTTCAAGGCTGCCCCGGGGCGGGCCATGTTCTGCGCCACCGAGCTGGTTTTGGAAGGGGGCCGGTGCACCTCGATCCGGCCTATGCGCTGGGATGAGCCGGCGTAGCCCACAGCTTTCTGCAAATTCATGCACTTTCTTTCGTGCGCATAGGGCCAGCCAGGCGGTTTGGAACAGTTCCGTTCAAGGTATCTGGGCGGGGTTTTTCGGCTAGAAAAAAGCCCCCGCATTTCGCCTATAGCATCCCACGGGACGGGTTTTTGAATAGAAATGCAGTCCAGATTACAAACGCTTTGGCCCACTGGCTTAGTGTATTTGCATGCAGTTACTGGTTCAGTGGTCTGACCAATAGGAGGCTGGCTTCCGATGGTGCGCCCGACCCGTGTTTCCGAGAAGCTCGCCAAAGACCTCGAGCAATTGCTCCAGGATGGCGTCTGGCGGCCTGGCGACCAGTTGCCTGGCGAGCGCGACCTGGCCAGCCGCTTTGGCGTAAGCCGCTCCTCGGTGCGGGAGGCTCTGCGCATCCTCGAGCTCAACGGCTGGGTGGAAATCCGGCAGGGGGACGGAACACGGGTGGCCTCTCCTTCGGAGAGCTTTGGTCGCCGCTTGCGCTCGAGGCTGCACCAAGAAGACTTTATCCTCGAGCTCTTTGAAGTACGCCGCATCCTGGAGCCGGCAGTGGCCGCCCTGGCTGCCGAGCGCAGCCACCCGCAGGGGGTTGCCCGGCTCGAGGAATTGCTCGCTCAGCAGCAGGCGGCTAAAGAGGATCTGTACCGATTTGTCGAGCTCGATATGTTTTTCCACAAAACCCTGGCCGATATGAGCCGCAACGCGGTGCTGAGCGAGATCGTAAGCTTACTGGAAGTCGAGTTGCGACAGATCCGCCTGGTATCGACTGCTAAACGCTACCGCCCACAAGTTACCCTTTCTGAGCACCTGCGCATCCTCGAGGCCATTCGGGCTTCCGACCCCGAAGCGGCCCGTCAGGCCATGTTGGCCCACCTGAGCACGGTTGAAAGCTCGGCCAAAATCAAGGAGGTAGACCGATGAAAAAGTGGTTGGCAGCAGTTGTTCTCTGGAGCCTGGGCGGTTTGGGGCTGGCCCAAACGGTCACGGTGGGGTTGGATGCCGATCCCCCCAACCTCGACCCCCTGCTTTCTTCTGCCCTCGTGGATCGGCAGGTGCAGAACCAGATTTACGACAAGCTGGTCGATCTTGACGAAAACCTGCGCATTGTGCCCATGCTGGCAACCAGCTGGCGCGTAGAGGAAGACGGCAAGGTCTATGTTTTCAACCTGCGGCAGGGCGTTAAGTTCCACGATGGCACCGACTTCAATGCCGAGGCGGTCAAGTTCAACCTGGATCGCTACCGCAGCGCCCCCGGTTCCCGCCGCTCGGGCGAGCTCTCGCTCATCACCAACGTGCAGGTTGTTAATCCCTATACCGTGCGGGTAACCCTGCGGGAGCCCTTCGCGCCTTTCCTGGCCATCCTGTCCGACCGCTCGGGGATGATGGTCAGCCCCACCGCCGTGCAAAAGCTGGGGGCTGAGTTTGGCAACAACCCTGTGGGAACCGGGCCCTTCAAGTTCGTGGAGCGGCGGCGGCAAGACCGCATTGTGCTGGCGCGCAACGAAAACTACTGGCAGCGCGGCTTTCCCCGCATCGAGCAACTTATTTACCGCCCCTTCCCCGACGACGACGTGCGGGTCGCCAACCTGCTCTCGGGGGCGGTGAGCATCATTACCCCGGTAGCCGCCAAAGACCTGGCGACCATTCGCAATAACCCCAACCTCACGGTCAACAACTTCCCGGGCATCGGATATCAGGGTATCTGGCTCAACCACACCAAAGGCCCCTTCACCAACAAGGCCTTGCGGCAGGCTTTCGCCGCCACCATTGACCGCGATGTGGTAGACCGTGTGGTGTTTTTGGGTACAGCCCTCCCTTCCAATGGGCCCTTCCCCCCCGGCACCCTGGCCTACGATAAAACCATCCCCGTTCCCAGGCGCGACCTGGCCCTGGCCCGGCAGAAGCTGGCCGAAGGCGGCCGTCCGCAGGGCTTCAGCTTTACCCTGACCATTGCGCCCGGCCCGGTGCTGGCCCAGTTGGCCCAGGTGTACCAGGCCATGGCCGCCGAAGCAGGCATTCAGGTGCGCATCGAGCAGGTGGAGTTTGGCACCTTGCTGGACAGGGCCGCCAAACTGGAACTCGAGGCGGTGGCGGTGGGCTGGAGCGGGCGGCCCGACCCCGACGGCAACATCTACGACTTTGTTCGCTGTAAAGCGCCCAACAACTACTCCGGCTACTGCAACCCGCGGGTGGACAACCTGCTCAACCGGGCGCGCACCGTGCGGTTGCCGGAGGCCCGCCGCGACCTGTATAGTCAGATCACCAAAATCATCCAGGAAGACCTGCCCTACATCTACGTCTACCACCCCCAGACCACCATCGGCGTGAGCCGCCGCCTGAGCGGGCTTCCGGTTATTCCCGATGGCATCCTGCGCTTCCGCGGCGTGAGCCTGGGCGGTCAGTAGGAGCTAAAAGCGGTGTTCCTCTTCGTCCTGCGGCGCTTGATGGGTGGTTTGCCCACCCTGTTGCTGGTCACAGTGCTGGTTTTTACGCTGACCCGGGTGTTACCGGGTGACCCGGCCCGGCTGCTGCTGGGCGAAGAGGCCACCCCCGAGCTGGTCGCGCAGATTCGAGAGGAACTGGGGCTCAACCGGCCCATCCTGGTGCAGTATGCCGACTGGCTGTGGGGCCTGGTGAGGGGCGACCTGGGGCGCTCGATTCGCGGCAACGAGCCGGTGGCCCCGATAATCTGGCAAAAACTACCCACCACCCTGGAGCTCAGCCTGTTTTCGCTTCTGGTGGCCGTTGCAATCGGCATTCCGGCGGGGGTGCTGGCGGCGTTGCGAAGAAACAGCGCCATTGATGCAGGCGTAACCGTGATGGCCCTTTCGGGGGTCTCCATCCCCAACTTTTTTCTGGGCATCCTGCTGATCTACGTGTTCAGCATCCGCCTGGCCTGGATACCGCCTTCTGGCTACGTTGAGCCCTGGGTAGACCTGCAAAAAAACCTGCTCCTGATGCTGATGCCCGCCATTACCCTGGGCACCGCGCTGGCCGGCGCCATCGCCCGCTTTACCCGCAACAGCATGCTCGAGGTGCTTTCACAAGACTATGTCCGCACCGCTCGAGCCAAGGGTCTGGAAGGCCGGGTGGTGGTGTACAAGCACGCCTTGCGCAACGCCGCTATCCCGGTCGTAACGGTGATCGGTTTGCAGCTAGGCGGTTTGTTGGGGGGCGCGGTGGTCACCGAGCAGGTTTTCTCCATCCCCGGCTTTGGGCGGCTGCTGGTGGACTCGGTCTTCAACCGCGACTTCCCGGTTTTGCAGGCGGTGGTGCTGATCTCGGCCCTGGCGGTGTTTCTGATCAACGTGCTCACCGACCTGCTTTACGCGGCCATTGACCCGCGCATCCGCTACCACTGAGATGAGCAACCGTACGCTGCGCGCCTTTCTTGCCAACCGCCTGGCCCTGGCCGGGCTGGTCATACTGTTGCTGCTGGTGCTGGGGGCCATCTTTGCGCCCATTCTGGTGCCTTATAGCCCCACCGCGACCGATTTCAGCGCCCTGCAACAACCCCCCTCGAGCCAGCACTGGTTTGGCACCGACCAGCTCGGGCGGGACATCTTCTCCAGGGTGCTCTATGGGGCTCGAGTCTCGCTGGCCGCGGGCTTAATCTCGGTGCTGCTGGCTCTGCTGCTGGGAGGCCTGATTGGGCTGGTGGCCGGCTTTTACGGCGGTTGGATGGACGATGTGCTGATGCGTCTGACCGACGCCATGCTGGCCTTTCCTTTCCTGGTGCTGGCCATCGCCCTGGCCGCCGTGCTGGGCCCGAGCCTGCAAAACACCATGCTGGCGATTGGGGTGGTCACCACCCCGGTGTTTGCCCGCCTGATTCGCGGGCAGGTGCTGGCCGAGCGTCCCCGTGAGTATGTGCAGGCCGCCGTCGCCCTGGGCGGCAGCGATGGCCGCATCATCACGCGGCACCTGCTACCCAACATACTCGGGCCATTAATCGTTCAGGTGAGCCTGAGCACGGCCACAGCGGTGCTGGCCGAGGCCACCCTGTCCTTCCTGGGGTTGGGGGTGCAGCCACCCACGCCTTCGTGGGGCTCGATGCTCAACGACGCTCGAGGCTACCTCAGCCAGGCGCCCCATATGGCCCTGTTCCCCGGCCTGGCTATCTTTTTGGCGGTGCTGGCCTTTAACCTGATTGGGGACGGCCTGCGCGATGCCCTGGATCCGCGCATGAAGAAGTAGGGCGGGTGCAATAATTACGCCCGGTGTTAATGCTATGAACCTCAACCAGTATCCCTATCCCTCCCGCCGCCACGTGGTGACCGGCAAACGGGGCGCAGTAGCCACCAGCCAGCCCCAGGCCGCCCTGGCCGGCATGGAGATGCTCCTGGCCGGGGGCAACGCGGTGGACGCGGCCCTGGCCATGGCCATAGCCCTAACCGTGCTCGAGCCCACCTCCAACGGCATCGGCTCCGATGCCTTTGCCCTGGTGCACGACGGAGAGAAGCTGCACGGCCTGAGCGCCAACGGCCTGAGCCCCGCCGGTCTGGACTTTGCAACCTTTGCCGCAGGCGGAGCAGTGCCCACCCGCGGCTGGCTGCCGGTCACGGTGCCGGGGGCGCCCGACGCCTGGCGCGAGCTGCACCAAAAGTTTGGCAAGCTGCCCTTCGAGCGGCTTTTCGAGCCGGCCATCCGCTACGCCGAGGAGGGCTTTGCCGTCACCCCCGAGACCGGGCGCAACTGGCGGCGCATCGAGGCGGTGTATGGCCCCCTGCAGGACGCCTGTTTTCAACCCTTCAAAGCGGTCTTCATGCCCGGCGGCAAAGCCCCCCGGCCGGGCGAGATCTGGCGCAGCCCGCGGCACGCCGAGACCCTGCGGGAGCTGGCCCGCACCCACAGCGAGAGTTTTTACCGCGGTAAACTGGCCGACCGGATCGCCGATTTTGCCGCGGCCACCGGGGGTTACCTGACCCGCGCCGACCTGGCCGCCTACCGCTCGGAGTGGGTGGAGCCCCTCTCGGTGCGGTACCGGGGCCTCGAGGTACACCAGATACCCCCCCCAGGGCAGGGCATCGCGGCCCTGATGGCGCTGAAAATCCTCGAGGGCTTCGAGCTAAGCCAGTACCCCCGCGACTCGGTGGAGGGCTTCCACCTGCAGCTCGAGGCCATGAAGCTGGCCTTTGCCGACGTGCAAAAATACGTGGGCGACCCCCGCTACATGACCGTCTCGGCCGCCGACCTGCTGCACCCGGACTACCTGGCCCAGCGCCGGGGCCTGATAGGTGAGCAGGCCCTACCGGTGCAGGCCGGTGCGCCCCAGGGGGGCACCGTCTACCTGTGCGCCGCCGACGGCGAGTTGCAGGTCTCCTTTATCCAGTCCAACTACATGGGCTTTGGGGCCGGCATTGTGGTGGACGGCACCGGCATCTCGCTGCAAAACCGGGGTGCCGGTTTTGTGCTGGAAGAAGGGCACGTCAACCAGTACGCCCCGGCCAAGAAACCCTTCCACACCATCATCCCCGGCTTCCTCACCCGCGAGGGCAAGCCCCTGGGGCCCTTTGGGGTAATGGGCGGGCATATGCAGCCCCAGGGGCATCTGCAGGTGGTGGTGAACCTGGAAGACTACCACATGAACCCCCAGGCCGCCCTGGACGCCCCCCGCTGGCAGTGGACGCAAGGCCTCCGGGTGGAGCTCGAGCCCGCCGTGCCCCTGCACCTGGTGCAGGGCCTCAAGGAGCGCGGCCACGAGGTGGTGCTGCAAAGCGAGTGGGCCTCGTTTGGCCGGGGCCAGATGATTTTGAAACCCGCCGCGGCCTTCCTGGCCGCCACCGAGCCACGGGCCGATGGGATGGCCCTGGCCTGGTGAGCTATTCTCCCTCTTCGAGCCGGAAGCCGACCAGCAGCGTGACCTGGTAGCTGTTCACATAACCGTCGGTCAGGCTGCCGCGAATCTCTTTGACCTCGAACCAGTCCAGGCTGCGCAGGGTCTGGCGGGCTCGAGCCAGCGCTACCTTGATGGCGTCCTCGAGGCTCTCTGAACTGCTGCCCACCAGCTCCACCTTCTTATAGACCTTGCTCATAGCCGACCTCCTTGTCAGATAAAAGGCTGTACCGCCATGATAACCCGTCTGGGCGGGCGGCCTCCTTTTTGGCGCCTCGGACTACGCTATTAGCTGCGGCTATAGTGCACGATTCCGTCGAGCTCGAGCCGCTTCACCAGCCCCTCGGCCACCAGGTACTCCAGGTGCGCCAGGGTTTCCGACCAGGCGAAGCGCCGCTGGGCCAGGTTGAGGTCGCCCGGAAACAGCCCCAGCGATAGCTGCCAGCAGGTCTGGGGCGTGCTGTCCATCAGGCCTAGCAAGAACCCCAGCCGCTCCCGGTGGTGGGCTTTGAGTTCGGCTACGCGCCCGGCAATGTCCCGGATGGGCCGGTAGTGCCCCGGCAGGGCCAGCGAGGCCCCCAGGGCGGCGGTTTTTTCCAGCGACTCGAAGTAGTGCTGCAAAGGGTTGGGGTACGAGTAGGCCCAGAGGCCAATGTTGGGCGAGATGCGCTCCAGGATCTGGTCACCAGCCAGCAGCACCCCATCCGACTCGCGCAGCAGCATGGCGTGGCCGTCGGCGTGGCCCGGCGTCCAGACCACCCGCAAGCGCATGCCTGCCAGCTCGAGGGTCTGCCCGTCACCAAAGGTTCGAAGGTTCCGGGCCGGGTGCACCCGGCTGCGGGTTTTGGCCATCTCCTTGCCCAGGTCGCTCAGGTAGCCATCGTGCACGCCATGGCGGTAGAACAATTCCTGCCCGCTGCGGGTCATCTCCTCGGGCTCAGTCCAGAAGATGTGCCCTCGAGCCTTTTCCACGTCCAGCATCCAGACCGTGGGCCCCTGGGCCTCGATCAGCCCGGCCAGGCCGTAGTGGTCGGGGTGGTGGTGGGTTATCACCAGGTGCTCGAGGTCGCCAAAGCCCAGGCCGTGCTCCTGCAAGGCGGCCTCGAGACCGCTCCGGGCCTCGGGGGTGTCGAGCGCACAGTCCACCAGCACCGGCCCCCCGCTAACCCCGGGGCCCGGCATCAGCAGATAGCAGTTCACGTATTTGAAGGGGTACGGGATGGAAACCGGGATGGCAAATATGCCCGGTGCAACCTCGGAGGACAGGCGGGTGGCGCGTGCCATAAACAGATTGTACCAAGTCAAAGTTTTTTGGCTAGATGAAAGGTAAACAGGGCTGGACACACCGGGGGCCCGGCGTGGTACGATCAAGTCCCGTGATAGTTTGGCTGCTCTACCGCAGGGGTTGAGCGTTAATGGGCCAAGTTTTCGTAGCGCTGCGTCTGGCTCAGCGCAATGGGGGTTTGTTTATGAAATACATTTTTGTGACCGGCGGTGTGGTGAGCAGTCTGGGCAAGGGCATCCTTACCTCCAGCCTGGGGGCCATTTTGCGGGGGCGGGGCTACCGCGTAACCGCCATCAAGATCGACCCTTACGTCAACGTGGACGCGGGCACCATGCGCCCCTACGAACACGGGGAAGTTTTTGTCACCGGCGATGGGGCCGAGACCGACCTGGACATCGGCCACTACGAGCGCTTTCTGGACATAGACCTCTCACGGGCCAACAACATCACCACCGGCCAGGTGTATCTGTCGGTGATCCAGAAAGAGCGCCGCGGGGAGTACCTCTCTCAGACCGTGCAGGTGATTCCTCACATCACCGACGAGATCAAAGACCGCATCCGCCGCACCGCCCAGGAGCAAAACGCCGAGATTGTGGTGGTGGAGGTGGGGGGTACGGTGGGCGACATCGAGAGCCTGCCCTTCCTGGAGGCCATCCGCCAGTTTCAGTTCGACGAAGACGATCAGGACATCATGTATCTGCACCTGACGTTGGTGCCCTACTTCGCGGCCTCCGAGGAGTTCAAAACCAAACCCACCCAGCACTCGGTCTCCACCCTGCGCGGGGTGGGTATCCAGCCCGATGTGCTGGTGCTGCGCTCGGAGAAGATGGTGCCGGAGGATGTGCGTAAAAAAGTGGCCCTATTTACCAACGTGCACGCCGGCGAGGTCTTCAGCAGCCCCACCGTACAGCACCTCTACGAGATGCCGCTGGTGCTGGAGGAGCAGGGTTTGGGGCGCGTGGTGGAGAAAAAGCTGGGTCTGGAGCCCATCCAGCCCAACCTGAGCTTCTGGCAGAACGCCGTGCGCAAGCTCAAGCAACCCAAAGACGAGGTGACGGTGGCCTTCGTGGGCAAGTACGTGAAGATGCCCGACGCCTACCTGAGCATCCTGGAAGGCTTCCGCCACGCCGGCATCGCCCACGACGCGCGGGTCAACGTCAAGTGGGTCAACGCCGAGGAGATTACCGATCTGGCCAAGGCCGCCGAGCTGCTGGGCCAGGTGGACGGCGTGCTGGTGGGGCCTGGCTTTGGCATCCGGGGGGTGGAGGGCAAAATCCTGGCAGCCCGCTACGCCCGCGAGCATCGGGTGCCCTATTTTGGCATCTGCCTGGGGCTGCAAATCGCGGTGATCGAGTACGCCCGGAATGTGCTGGGCCTCGAGGGGGCCAACAGCACCGAGTTTGACCCCTACACCCCCCACCCGGTGATCGACCTGATGCCCGAGCAGCTCGAGGTCGAGGGGATGGGCGGCACCATGCGGCTGGGCAACTGGCCCATGCGCATTCACCCCGAAACCCTGCTCTACAAGCTCTACGGCAAGGAACTGGTCTACGAGCGCCACCGCCACCGCTACGAGGTCAACCCCGCCTACGTGCAGCGGCTCATCGAGGGCGGCCTGACGGTCTCGGCGGTCACGCCCGGCGTGCAAGGCCGGGGGGAAGGGCTGGTCGAGGCGATTGAGCTGGCCGACCACCCCTTCTTTATTGGCCTGCAGGCCCACCCCGAACTCTCCAGCCGCCCCATGCGGGTCTCACCGCCCTTCTTTGGCTTCATTGGCGCCGCCCTCGAGCGCAAGCGCCAGGCTCTATTCCAGTCCATCTAGCCCCAATCTGGGCTATTGCTGACTGGCAAAGTGCCGGGCTGTGCGCCCGGAAAAGCCCCGGCCCTCGAGGGCAAAGCGCAGGGCGGCCTGACGGGTGGCCTCGTCAAGCTGCCCTCCAAGCAGATGCGCGACGGCCTCGAGGTAAAGCTGCTGGTCGAAAGGCGGAAAGGTGAGCACCAGCCCGAAGCGGTCGGCCAGGGCCAGCTTGTCCTGCAGGGTGTCCCAGGAAGCGGGGTCGCTGGCGTTGGGGTCGGGGCGCTCGGCCCAGTGCTGGGAGACCAGGTTGCGCCGGTTGGAGGTCGCCACCACCAGCACGTTGGCAGGCCGTTCGTAGACCGCACCCTCGAGCAGCACCTTGAGGAGGTGGAACCGCGCATCCCCCTCGGCAAAGGCCAGGTCGTCCATGAACAGCACAAAGCGAAAGGGCAGCGGGGCCAGCGCCTCCATCAGCGCAGGCAGTTGATCCAGCCCCTCGGGCAAAACCTCCACCAGCCGCAGGCCACGGTCGGCGTAGTGGGTGCGCAGGGCCTTCACTGAAGTGGATTTACCGGTACCCCGCGCCCCGTACAAAAGCATGGGCACCGCCGGACGGCCTGCAACAAAACGCTCCACGTTGGCGCGCAGCGCACCGATCTGCCGGGCATAGCCCACCAGATCGTCAAAGCAGGCTGGATCGGGCTTCTCAATGGCTTTCACCTGACCATCGAAGATAAAAGCGCTATGGTAAAGATAAATCCCGTAACCATACGTCCGGTAGAGGGCTTGCACAGAAGCAGCAGAGCCCTTTAGCAGGGCCTCCAGCGCCAGGGCTTCGGCCGGGCTGGGCTCGAGGTGTCCAAAATCAGAAAAAGGGTGCTCTTTTCTGAGGTGATCCAGCTCCCTGCGCAGCCGCGCCAGCTCCTGATCGATCCAGTCGGCCAGCCCAGGACTCAGAGGCTCGCTCAGCAGACGTCGGGCCAGGATCTCGTCGGAGAGTATGCGTTTGCTCAAAACCCAGGCCCAGGGCTCACCTTTGGGTACTCGAGCATAAAAAAGTTCGGCCAGCGGGGTTGGGTGTAAGGGAGGGAAAAGCTGCATTGCCGGCTATTTTAGCCCGAAAACCGCCAGGGCGCCCGTGCAGAGCCATCGGCGGCTTAGGCCTTAGCGCTAACTTTGCTGGGATTGGCAGCCTCCATGACTTCCTTACCGGAGGGCGAGGTGATGCGCTTGATAAAGATGTCAACCAGCTTGGGGTCGAGCTTTTTACCCTTGAGGCGGTTAAGCTCCTCGATAATTTCCGCAGGTTTCCAGGCCCGCTTGTAGGGGCGGGGGCTGTAGAGCGCATCGAAGGTATCCACCACCGCAAAGATGCGCGCCAGAATGGGGATATCCTGCCCCTTCAGGCCGTCGGGGTAACCACTGCCATCCCAGTTCTCGTGATGGTGGCGCACCACCTCGAGGGTTTCCTGGGGTAGAAAGGGCACCCGTGATAGCATCTCCCACCCCCTCACCACATGGCTTTTCATAATTTCCCACTCTTCATCGTTGAGCTTATCGGGCTTGCGCAGGATGTTGTCGGGGATGGAGAGTTTACCGATATCGTGCAGGTAAGCCCCCCAGCGCAGGAACTTGCGCATCGAAGCATCGAGGCCCACATCCTGTGCGAGTTGATCAGACCAGGCCACCACCCGCTTGGTATGACCCTGGGTCTCGTGGTCGCGGAATTCCAGCGCCAGACCCAAAGCGCGCAGCGTGCCGTCGTAGGCGTCCTCGAGCTGCTTGAGGGCCTCCATCTGCCCAAGCTGAGCCCCCATCACCCGAATGAGCGAGTTGGCAATGGCCTTTTCTTCCGAATGAAAGGGTTTATTGCCTTCCCGGGCCAGAATCACCACGCCCAGAGGGCGCTTTTGCCGGGCCGAGACCGGCACCGCGGCCGTGGACCAGCCTACGCTTTCTGGGATGCCCTCGAGGTAATTGCCCACCGTAAAGCTGTCGGTGAGGGAGGCATGGGTGCTCAGTTTTTGTTGGGGCAAATGACGTCCACGGTAGCGCTCGAGGGCGCCTTTGGCGCTCACCACCACCGGCTTGCCCTCGCGAAAACGCACAAAAGCCAGGTGCGGGGCAATGCCCAGGTTGTGCAGATAGGCCATGGCGTTTTCGGTAAGCTCGAGGGGGTCGTTGGCTGTGCTGATGCTCAGGCTTGCCTCTTCTAGCAAATGCATGTGCCGCAAGGAATCCTCGAGCTCCTTCTGTTTTAGCCTGTCACGCTCGCGCAACCATGCCACAAAGCCCAGCGCAATTAGTCCAGGAAGCATGGTGACCAGAAGGCTGTCCACGCTAAGGTTGGGCCTTGGGTATAAGTGTTGTAGCAGCGTGTATATCAGCAGCAACGGCACCGCCCAGCGTAAACTGCGAAACCCGCGGCTCCAGACCCAAGGCATCAAAAACAAAAAGCTGAAGGCCTGGTAGGTGTCTGGAAGGTATAGAAACGAAACCACACCCCAGGCAAGCAAGGCCAGTATGCTAAACAGTATCTGGTTGCGCGATGTTCTCGTGTTGTAAAGCCTCATGGTACGCACGTTGTACTAAATCTAGCACCAGGCACAGCAATCGCTGGGTTATTTGCCGCAGGGGATTGCACCCTAGCGGTATGCAGCCCAGCATCCAACTGCCTTAAGGGCCTGGAACCTTTGCCCGCCCAGTCGCAGGCCAAAAACCATATTCATAAAAAACCAACCCGAGGGTGAGCGCCCCTCGGGTCTTCCCGCCTAAGGCTTGGTGGGCTGTGCAGGAATCGAACCTGCAACCCACTGATTAAGAGTCAGTTGCTCTGCCAATTGAGCTAACAGCCCAAGCAACACATAAATATAGTGGGGTCAACCCCTTTTGTCAATGGGTTGTAGTCAGGGGTCGGCGCGGTGTTTGACCGTTTCTTGCTAGTCATGTTATCTTTGGTGTTGCGTTCTGGCAGGCAGGCCAAACGCACAGCCGGGGAGTAGCGCAGTCTGGTAGCGCATCTGCTTTGGGAGCAGAGGGTCGCTGGTTCGAATCCAGTCTCCCCGACCATGCGCTCCAGGAAAGCGCCCTGTGCGGGAGTAGCTCAGTTGGTAGAGCGTCAGCCTTCCAAGCTGAATGTCGCGGGTTCGAATCCCGTCTCCCGCTCCAAATCTCCGCCCTCCGGGGCGGCTTTAATTTTTGGGCGAACAGCGGTATTTACCAGTTCATCAAGTCTGCTAAACTATCGCTGGCCTGGTTGGGCCCTCGTGCGCCCGTAGCTCAGTGGATAGAGCAGCCGCCTTCTAAGCGGTAGGTCGGGGGTTCGAATCCTCCCGGGCGCACCAGTCCAGGACGCTAAAACCCCAGCTTGCTAAAGGCTGGGGTTATCGCTTGACACCTTATTGACACCTAAACCCTCAACTCCGAATACTCCCCCACCTTACCCAGAATGGCCTGCACATAGCTTGCATTCCGCTGCCCCGCCAGGAAGGCCCCCGGCCCCACGTTGTAGGCGTGCAGCACCTCACACCAGGATGCACCGGGCAGGCGAATGTTTTTCAGCCAGCGCAGGTACAAAATGCCGGCAGACACCGCGTACTGAATCCGCACCGGCGTGGGCATGTTGAGCAGGAGCGTTGGATCAAGTCGCACAGTCCTGAACGCGCACGGCTTGACCTGCATGGGGCCAATTTCCGTACCCGAAGCGCAGTTGGCCCCGTTGTTGCTTATTCGCAGGGCCTCCGCCACCCGGTCTACATGCGGGTTGAAGGTGCTCTCGTGCCAGGCCACTGCCACCACCAGATCGGGGGGCACCTCCAGCCCCTCGGCCTGGGCCAGGGCCCCGGCCACCACCGCCGCCAGCGAGCGGCCCCCGCACTCACTGCACGAGGTATTTTTCAGGCGCGGGTTAGCTTCCACGACACGGGCATAGATGCGATCTATGAGATCCCAGCGGCTCTTATCCAGGGGCGGAGGGCCTGGGGGCGGGTAGGGGCAGGTAGGGGATGGCGGCGCACCAACGGTTCCCCCACCACGAGGAGCCGAAGCCGCCCGTCCCCCGGCCAGGGCCAGAAGGGCCGCGCCGCCTAAAACGGCCCAGGCTATGTAATGATGATTTCGCTTCGACACTCTATTCTTACCCTTTTGACATGTCCCGTAAATCGCACACTGCGGCTAATGCGTTTGCGTCCACGGTTGAGAGTTACACACACTTTCATTAGTTCCTTTCATTGAAAGAGCACCTGGATCTTGCTATAGCCCCCTTCAAGATCCACCTCAAACTCCACTTTTTCTACAAGGAAAGAGATCTCCAGAGCTGCTGATGGCGGTAGAATATATGGCCCCACTTTGGAGGAACCATAAGAGAACCAGATTTGAACGTTACTGTATCCCATGTTAACTAAGTGGCCTCTTGTGGCGGGCTTTCCTAATACACCCGCTACGTCTAGGTGGGAGCGGTTGTAACCAAAGACTTCGCCAGTAGGAATGCCATATACGTCAATCTGGGAGATCAGGGGCAGCCGGGCCGGGTCGTGCCCGGCCACGTCCCGCCGGGGCCGCCCGTACTCGTACTCCAGGGTGCGCTGGATGGCCGCCAGCCTGTCCTCCAGGCAGGCCAGCCTTTCTTCCAGGGCCTTCACCGCGCCCTGGGCCTGGGTGATGATTTCTTCCGGTTTCATGCCCAAGAGGTTGAACATTTAGTAGGGCCTCCTTCCTGCGGGGGCTGGGTGGGCAAATTGCCTATGCTTTGCCGAACTAGCAGGGCCAGGATGAGCAGGGCCAGGGCGTAGACCGTGAGGAGCCCCAGGCCCACCCCCACCCCCTGCTTGTAGGCCTGCCAGAGGTTTGTTCCGCTATTGGTTGCTGCTGCCATCTCGTCCAATGAGGGCCCCCAGAATCGCCAAGATCAGGATAATCCCCAACCAGACCAGCGCTGCGCCTACCACAAAGCCAGCGCCCACCTGCACGCCGTCCTGAAAGTTCACTTTGCACCTCCTGCTTTCTGCTCCATCCCGGTAGCCCGAATGCGCGATAGCGCGGCCTCTACCTGCCGCTGGGCGATATCGCGGCCCAGGCCTGGGGCCATCTGCTGCAAGGCAGAAATGGCCTCCTCCAGCTTGGTCTGGGCCCGTTCTTCAAAGGAAAGGTTACTTTTGCGATACCGTTCCTCAACGCTGAGCACCACCTGCTCGGCCAGTTTGGGAACGCGCTCCGACAGCCAGCGCTCGTAGTTCCCGGCGATGATGCGCACGATCCCCGCCAGGATTGGCCCCACTATGGGAATCTTCCCAAGGAGCGCTATCAAACCGCCAGCAAACAAGGTTATTACGCCTACGGCTAAGCTGGCCTGGAGCAGCCAGACGATCCATAGGTTTCCAGATGGTATAAAGTCAGTCCAGTTCACCCTATCCCCCTAGATGCGATCCCAAATCGGGGTTTGTTCTGTTTGGTTCCAAGCAAGGTCGCTATCGTAGGCAATGGCTATTCTGCCCGCCGTAGCCGGCCCCCCGTGGTTGGCGCAGGCCGCCTGTGCGCTGCAGCCGGACTGGGTAGAACCATCCGCACAGGGCCAGGCTGCCATGCAGGTGATATAGCCTGTATCACTAATCGGGGTTTGTTCTGTTTGGTTCCAAGCAAGATCGCTTTTTCTTTCAACGATGGCTATTCTGCCCGCCGTAGCCGGCCCCCCGTGGTTGGCGCAGGCTGCCTGTGCGCTGCAGCCGGATTGGGTAGAACCATCCGCACAGGGCCAGGCTGCCATGCAGGTGATATAGCCTGTATCACCAGCAGGGGTTGGGGGCGAAGTAGTTTGAGGCGGTTGTTGAGCTTGAGGTGGTGGTTGCGTCCCAGCCTGGGAAGCGACATATAGCCCCACACCGGCCACGCCCAGACCGCCCACCAGCCACCAGACCCAGTTCATATCTCATACCCTCCAAGCGGCGTCGAAGGGCGGCAGAGGCTTGGGAAGATCGCGCAGGGGTTGCTGAACGAGCCGTAGCCAAAGCCCGGTGCACCCCCGCCGGGGTTCTGATAGTCGGGGTTCCATCCGTCGTTCCAGCCGGAGCCGGGCTGCTCTTGCTGCTGGTTGTCTGGTTCGGCCGGGTCGGTCTGCGCCTGGGGCTGGCCCAGGGCCTTCCAGCCGAAGTACACCAGCACACCTCCCACCGCAAGCAAAACAAGGGTTTTAGCGTCCATTTCGCACCTCTTCTTTTTTCCTGGCCCTGGCCTGGGCCGATAGTTCAACCTGGATCGCCAGGTGTTTTTCTATCTGCCTCATGGCCGCTTTTATCTCCTGCAGATCGCTGAAGACCAGCTTCAGAAAAGCCAGAAAGGCCACCACCCCCAGGCCCTTGTCCACGGCGTCCAGGAATTCCATCAGCAAAACACCCCCTGGGCTTCCAGATCAGCAATCCGGCGGCGCAGGTTGTTGATCTGCTGCCGCGCTTCTTCCGCCTGGCGCTGGGCCTCCTGGTACTGGTTGCGCAGATTCTGCACCTGGTTATAGGCGGCCCCGATCTGGCTGTTGATGCGGTCAATGTCCGCCCAGGTATCGTCCCAGGAGCTGCCTTCTTTTTTGGGGTGTTTGCGCTGCTCGAGGCCACCCCCGGCCTGCAGGAAGGTCATGCAGGCGTTGTAGGCGTCCTGGTTGGTCTGGGTGCCGCTTACTGTCCACCATTCGTTGATACCGCATATTGGAAAGCCGTTGCAGTGGTACTGGAAGGTGGGATCCTGGGCGTAACTGCGGCAGTTGCCCTGGGCCAGGCTTTCCAGGTCGCGCATCTTTTTTTCGGCATCGGCCCGCAGGTCTTCGTACTCTTTCAATTTGGAGCGGTATCCGGTGAGCACCTGGCACAAACTGGTGCGCTCCTGCCCTGAAACACCGGGGTGGGTGGGCACCTGGGGCGGGATGCCGGGCACCGTCTCTTCCGCTTTGGGCCGGCTCCTGGCGTAGGTGTACAGCCCAAAGGCGGCCAGGCCTCCGGCGCCCACAACAGCGAATACCTCAATCGGCTTCACGCCCCAACCTCCACAGAATCACGCCGAGCAGGCCCGCGCCGGTAACCAATAACAGCGCGGCCTGGCCTGAACGAGCGGCCTGGTAGTTGTAGTAGATGCGGGTGCGCTGGGTGTCCTCCTGCCAGTAGCCCAGGTCACGCTGGGCTGCGGCTTTGGCTTCCTCCGCCCGGCGCAGCTCGGCCCACTGGGCAATGGCCCCGTCCACCAGGTTCCGCGAGGTCTGAACCTGGGCTCGAGCGGCCTCTTCAATAGCCCTGGCTTTGCGATCTTCGCCAAGAAACCCAAAGAGACCCCCCAGCGCACTTCCGAGAAACCCAAGCAACTCCATCTCAATCCCGCAGCATCAAGACCAACACCAGTACCAGCGCGGCGGCCCCCACCACCCAGACCCAGGCTGGCACCGCGGGCTGGGGTTGCACCGCGATGCCGGCAGCCCTGGCTTTCTCGGCCTCGGCCAGGGCCCTGGCCTTTTCGGCTTCGGCCTGTGCTTTCAGCAGGTCGTACCGGGCCTTTTCCTGGTCGGTGTAGATGTAGGGGTCTAACAGGGAACTCACATCTCCCAGGCCGCCAAGGATCTGCTTCCACAGCGGCGGCTCTGCCGGGCCGCTGGTTGCCAGGTTGTTGTCGTTGAAGGTGATCTGGTAGGCGTTGCCGGTGCTGAAGCTCATACGCTACGCCCTCCTTACAGCCCCGCCCGGTTCTCCAGCTCGGCCAGGCGGTTGATCTGGCCCTTATCCAGCACCTGCACCCGGCGGGCCAGGGCCGCGATGTGGACGTAGTGGCCCGCCCGGTCGTTCCAGACCATGGGCACCTGGGTGGTGCGTACCTCGAGCACCAGCCGGGTGCCCGGCACCAGCTCCACCTGCTGCGGCCAGGCCAGCATGGTTTCCAGGTTGTTCTGGTCAACCGAGTGCATGGTGCCGAAGGACTGGTTGAACACCGTCGCTACACTATCGTCAATCCCGCCCGCGTCCCGGGCCACCCGGAAGCGGAACTGGCCGTCGGCATGGGTGTAGTAAATCTCGATGTTGCTGGTGGTGGGCACCCCCGCCGGCTCGGTGAATGTTACCTGGCCGCCGGCGTAGTTCACGCTGGTAATAACGAGTTTTTGCCACACCCCACCCACCTGGGCCCATACCGCCACGTCGGGGTGGTAGGCAGAGGGCAGGGTGGGGGCCCCCTGGGCGCTCTGGATCAGGTAGGGCAGGTTGACGGTGCGGGCCTGGGGTGCGCCCAGGTTCTGCCCGGCCACGGTCTGCTGCCCCTTCAGGTAGACGCGCAAGCGTTTCTCCCCCGCCATAACGCGGAAGTGGGCGGTCTCGGGGGTGCGCATCTGGGCCAGCGGAAACCACTCGTTGGCCCGGTAGGGGAAGCCAGTACTTTCGATGTCCTCCCCGTCAATCCAGGCGAAGGCCCAGTCGCTCATCTGCACCGCTGCGGGTGCCGGGCGAACTGGTGCAGCCGCCTGCTGGGAGTTCGAGGTTTCCAGGCGGGGCAAATCACGAAAGGTGTCCAGGCCACGCCGAAGCAGGTTGCCAAGGTTATCCAGGATAGCCATTGTTCCTCCTGCCTAGATAGTGGAGTTGTCCACGCCCACCGGCAGTTCGATCCGGGTACGGGCGTCGGCCAGGGCAGGCGTCGCGCTGGATTCCACGTAAACTTCCAGAATGTCCCCCTCCCGGAAGGCAAAGCCCTGGGGGGTTACCCCGCCCTTGGCCGGGCTCAGGGTGGCGAGGATGTTCTGGTAGTACTTCGCATCGCGCTGTTGCGCCTCGCTCAGGTCGTAGTACCCGGCGTACTGGATTTTGCCCAGGAACTCCGGCGCATCGAAGCCACGGGTCTTGCGGGCCAGGAAAACGTCGGTGTCGTGGGGGAGCTGGTTGCCACCCGTATCGTAGAGCTTCAGCACCACGGGCAGGGGGTTGGCGATAACCCACGAAGCCCCCTGGGGCACCACGAACTCCGCCACCTTCACCCGCTGCCTGCCGGTGTAGTCGCGGTAATCCGGGCCGCCCTTGATCAGGGTGATGGGGCGGGCGCTGGGCCGAATGGTTTTGATGCGGTTAAAAGCCTCCTGCATGTTTCCTCCTAATCACTAGTCAATGGCCAGCAGGGTCATGACCAAATTTGCAAACGACCCTGCCGCGACTCCCAGACCGATGTAGTCCACCATGGGGTCATCGGTCAGCTTGTTGTTGATGAGCAGGGTTCCGAGTAGAACGCCGCCCAGGTTCAGCAGCAGCCGATTGGTGTAGGCGTTGGGCACTTCCGTGGTGGTGGGCTTTCCGTCGCTGCCCACCTTGTAGTAGCGCACCTTGCCGTCCGGGCCCTTAGCGGCCCAGCCAAACAGGTCACGCCGACTGGTGTAGATGGTTTTGCGGGCCATATAGGCCCCCAACACGCCCAGGGAGGTGGCGACCACAATTGGGTTCTGCACCACCTCCAGGGGGTTGGAGGTGCTGGCTAGCTTTTGCATGTCCCGGCCCGCTTGAATCGCCGCCTGTTCCGCCATTACTCCTCCTTACCGATACCAGCGTGGGCAGCCGCTGGCCTGAAAAGCAAGCGCAAGGGGAAGGTGCAAAGCGGCAGGTCAAAGCGGCCCTAAAGTACACCCCGGCAGGCTGCTTTGACCTGCCGGGGTGTACTTGTTGCGTCTGGCTCTACAAACGCACCCACATCCTGCGCCGGGGGTTTTGGGGGTTGCGCAGCACCAGGCCCCCCTCTTCCCGATCCAGGTTCTTTACACCGTACTCCGGGGGCAGGCCGTCGTCCGGGCGGGCCAGGGTGCGCACCCGCTCGCCCAGCTCGGGGAAGTGCTCGGAAACTGCCCGCACGTCGTTGGGCTCGGTGACCCGGAAGGTGACCAGGTGGGAGGCCTGCTTGCGCACGCCGGGGTCTATCCCCCCGGTGAGGCCCTGGAGCATCTGGGTCACGAAGATGGCGTTGTGCCCGGCCTCGCGCCCCCCGGTGAGCACCTCAAACAGTCCCTTGGGCACCGCCCCCCGGGGGAAGAAGTGGTAGGCCTCGTCCACCAGCAACAAAACATCCCGCTGGCGCATGATCTCCGCTCCCAGGGCATCCAGGAAAGCGCGCGGGTCGTAGCCCGTGACGTGGAAGAAGACCCTGCTGTGACGCCGCAGGGCCCGGCTTGGATCGCCTTCTTCCTTTACCCGGAAGCGGGCCTCGCAAAGGTCGGAGAACTCCGTTTTGCGGTTGACGATGACCAGCTTTCGGAAGCGCCCCATCATGCGAAGCAGGATTTGACGGGCCAGGGTGGACTTCCCCGACCCCGACTTGCCCACGATGAGGATGCGGAAGGTCTGTCTACCGGCCATAGGGTGCGATTTTTTTCAATAACCAGGAAAGGCTGACGATTTTTGTGCTGTTGATTTTTTTGAGTTGCAGTAGATGGTTTTTATCTCCGCTGACGAGGTAATCAGCTTTGCTGGCTACCGCGATAGCCAAGATGATGTCGTCATCCGGGTCAGGCGAAGCTTTAACCCCTTGAGTGGGCCGCACCAGGATTGCTGCTTGTCGAAAAAGCGAGATGAAGTGTCCTATCTCTTGGGGAGATAACACCCCAGGGAATTTTTCCCGTAGCACCCGTTTGAGTTCATTTAGTTGCTCAATGGCAGTGACAATTTCAAAGCGTTCTTTTTCCAGACCGAAAGTGACTACCAAGCGATAGGCTTTGCCTTTTTTCAGCAAGGCAGCGATGAGTACATTAGTGTCAAGAACGATTTTCAAGGCGTTGGAAGATTTCCTTTTCGCTTAGTTTGATCCGTCCACTTGTCGCTTTCATGAATTCGGCCAGTTTCTTTTTGGCTTTTTTACGCTTGATTTCTTCTTCCAGAAGGCGAACTGCTTTTTGACTCCAACCTGGACCATATTCTTTCTTGAAGCGCTCGAGTTCTTTTTCTAGTGCAGCAGGTAAGGCCATATTTCCAGAATAGCTTAGGCTTGGTAGCTTTGCCACAGCTCCCACCCTGCCCAGGCGGCCAGGGCGAAGGCGACCACGGCCTGGGCGGTCTCGCACTTGGGGCAGCCCTGCCCTTCGCGCAGGTTCTTTAGGCGGCCCAGGCCCAGGTAGAGGCTACCGGCCAGCACGGCGATGGGGAAGACGTTGTTTTTGATGGCATCAAAATTCACACCACTACCTCCTGCACGTAGGACGCTATAGGAGACGCGACGGCTTGAGCCCGTGCAATCCGCTCTTCCCGCGAAACAGGGCGCGTGGGGCCAAACTCCACCAGCACCGCCGGGCCTGGAAAGTCGTCAATGTAGAGCCGGCCAAACCGACTGGCAGATGAAGGGCGAACCCATGCCCCTCTCAGAACTGCGGCAATCCGTTCAGCCAGGCTCCGGGATAGCGGATGCGCGGAATAGTACACCCCAGGGCCCGGAGCGGTGGGGGTGTCGTGGTGCACACTGACAAAAACCCGGGCTCCCTGCGCCTGGGCCATGCGGGTTCTCTCGGCCAGCGGCACAAACACGTCTGTGGTGCGGGTGAAGCCCACCGTGTAGCCCAGGGCCACCAGGTACTCCTTGAGGGTGAGGGCCTGCGCCAGGTTGAGATCGCTTTCGCGGGTTCCCGAATTGGGATCCACCGCCCCAGGGTCGCGCCCACCGTGCCCAGGGTCTAAAACCAGATATGCACTTTTTCTAGGCCTGGGCTGGTTCATCAGCACTACCCCCAGCAGGAGGATTAGGAGCACTCCGAGCCCGTATTTCCTGAACTGCACGCATACCTCCGTAGACGCTCATGGCCATCACCCCCGCCCCCAGCAGGATGCGCAGCCAGGGGGGCAGATGCTCCACGCCCCCTTGCAGCGGCAGGCGGTTCTTGCCGATGCCGTAGGCGGCCAGGGCCTCCCCCACCTTGAGCGCGTCCAGCACTGGTGCGGGAGGGAGCATGGGGAGTACGCCCCCCTGAAAAGCCCGGGTGAAGGCTTCCACTTCTTCCTGGGTTTGCAGCCTCAGCCCCAGGATTAGCATCCAGGTAGCCCCCTGAACCAGATCGGCCCCGGTAAAGGGTTCGATGGATGGGGGTTCGGGGGGAAGGTCGGAAAAAGAGGCCTCCCCCTGGTTGTCTTCTATGTTCTGGAAGCCTTCGTCAGTAGATGATGGGGCCGGATCCGGAAACCGCAGAACCGCCGGTTCTGTTTCCGCCGCAGTTCCCACAGGGGGTTGTTGCACCGGTGCCTCCTTTCATACCCAGGACTGCCGCAGCCACTACCAGCACCGCACCCAGAACGGCCACGGCGTACCCCTGAACAGATTTGGGAGTAGGTTTGGGGTTGGCAGGCTCGGCTTTTTCTTTGGAAACCTTTTCCGAAGGGTTTTCGTTTTCAACCGCCGCTGTTTTTGGCATGGATACCTCGGGCTGTGATTCCACTGCCTGGGTCACAACGGGATCGAGTTCGTCTGGCCCCAGGGGAACGGCCTCCACCTGGCGGGGCGCTTCGGGTTGCAAAGCTGGCATCTCCACCGGTTCTGCCAACAGTGGTTCTGGCAGCCTTAGGGTCATGGTTTACCTCCTGCCTCTGGGCCAAACCGCCAGGGCCAGAACGCCTATGCCCAGGGCGGCTAGGCCCACGCCGGAGCCAGTGACCGCTACCGAGCGGGCCGGCTCGGGCACGAGCTGCACGGTCTCTTTGATGGTGGCTACGATGCGCCAGGTTAGATACAGAATCGCTATGACCGCTGCTGCGGTGAAAATGGCTGGCAGCGCGGGAAGGAAGGCGGGCTGGATCAGGTCATCCGGGGTATACCAGCTTAAGGCCGGGGTTATGGCCCACGGATCCTGGGCCCCCGAGGTGGAGGCGGTGGGGGTGGCGGTTACCTGGAGCCGGATCACCAGGTCGCTGCCTTTTTTACCCCAGTCCAACACTTTTATACTCGAGCCGTATTTTGCTTGCAGCGCTCGTTCTAGGTCGGATCGGGTTACCCGCGAAATATCGCCACTTTGGTGGGCTAATACGATCTCATAGGTGCCCGGCCCAAGTGGCTTGTCTGAATTTACAGGCACGCGTTGAAAAGCCATGCTTTCAGGCTTGCCCGGTTGCGCTGCAGAATCAAGCGCAGAGCGGAGGTGCAAAACGACGGTGCAGGTGGGCTTGCCCACCTGCCGGTGCAAAGCGGCCCAGGCTTAGGTCGCTTTCTTTTGGTGTAGCCGACGTACTATTTCCACCAGCGCTGCCAGCTTGCCAATAACCCCCCTACCCACGCCGGGTAGGGATTCCAGGTCGCGGATGTCCCAGCCGTGGATGTTGCGGATGTCGCCCCCAAGAGCCTGGCCGATGGAACGGGCGGCCTGGAGATTCCCGAAAAGGGCGTAGAGCAGCATTTCTAGGGGTTGGCTTTCTAGCGGAACGGGCTCGCGCTTGCGAGAGGCCAGGTCGAGCAGGCGGCGTGAAGGGCGTCCTTTGCGTATGTCTTCCATGCGCTTACCTCAAGTTGAGCACCGGGCAGTCGTCGAGCTGCACGGCGGTGGCGGGGCCCGGGGTGCGGATGCGGTACTCACCACCGCTGCCCACCTCCGGGGTGGCGGCGGTGATGTTGCCCTGGTCGGTGTAGACCAGGATGCGTTCTGCCGAGCCGGTGATGGTCAGGCGAATTTCGTTGACACCCTGCGCTACCTGGGTGATCTGGCCCAGGCAGTTGGCAGGGGCGGGGGTGGTGGCGGTAGGTGCTGGGGTGGTGGCCGGTGCTGGCACCTGGGTTACCAGGGGTTCTTCGGGCTGGGGCCGGGTGAAGAGGAAGGCGAAGTACCCGATTAGCACGGTCAGCAGCACCAGGCGCAGCGGGTTGAGTTTCTCGTCCATAGCTCTAGGGTAGCAGATGATCAGGCCGCTTTTTTCTCCAGCACCACCGCCACAAGGTAGCGCCTGGCCCCCCACTTACGCGGCATTCGGCCTTTGGCCTCTACAATCTTGGTGGCAGGGCCCAGGTTCAGAGCATTCAGCAGCGCCTGCATCTCGCGCGGATCCTCTTTTCCTCCAGGTCGCCGCAGGTAAACGATGTATCCGATCTCGTTGAGCTTCAAGCCCACCTGCACCTTATCTGCCGGAGAAGTGGGAATGGCAATCCAGGCGGTTTTACCCGGCTGGGCCTGAGCGTTCTCTGTCAGACCTGCCACGGCCAATTTCAACCACTCTGGGTTCAAACGATCCAGCCGCATGATTTACCCCACCCGATAGGCCGCAAAGGGGGATACCAGCTCAAAATAGCCCTCTTTGCCCAACAAATAATGCGCGTAAGCCCCTGCTGATCGGGCGAAGCCGTCCTGCCGGGCCTCACTGGCAATGGAAACTACCCGGAACAGCACCCTCAAAACCCCTTCTCCACCCCCGTAGATGATGACCCGAAGGGCTGACCAGACTATGCGTAACCAGAACGCCATGCTCTTCTGGTCGCCCAGGGCCCGGGCAATGGCTGCCGCCGTATCGCGGGCCCAGGAGCGCCGGCCTTCGCGTCTATTCGGAATGCTGGCCACCCGGAGCAGCTCGCGGAGGTCACGGCTGGTCTGAGTGTCGGGATATAGAGATAACGGGTGTTTTTTTCTTTGGGTGATTAACGGTTTCCCTACTATTGATTGAAGAGTTAATCCCTTCCCTAATTGATGTAGTCTTTTATATCCCGACATTGTGTCCGGGTTTGCATTTGCTGCCCTTTCAGTGCGTCCTTCCTGGCGATCCTCAGCCAAATTTCTCCAAGGAAGTGCCAGGTACGGGGCCAGCACACGGATTTTCCGTCCAAACGAGCGGCGAATCGGCTTGACCCGCACCCGCCAGACAGTCCCACCACGCACGGCATGGTTTTTACCAATGCCCTCACCAGAAACCATCCAGGTCTCCCAGGCGATCCAGTCCTGGGCCACGCCGCGGTAGCTTTCATAGCGGGCGTCGTTCAGCCATCGCTCCAGGGTGCGGTCGGATATTTCAAGCATACGCGCCAGCTCCCACTGGGCCAGGAAAACCGTGGCCTCCCGTTCGGGGACGTGGCGGGCCCCTTCCCGCAAGGCGAAGGCCACCAGCAGGCGCACCAGGGGCCGGAGGGGGCCCAGGGCCTCCCAGTCCCCGGCTTTTCGAATCAAATCCTCTGCTTTGCTAAGCAAGTCCTGCCATTCGAATCTGCGCACCTCCTCCCAGTCCGGTGCAGGGGTGTTTTTCTGGAATGATTCTGCCTCTGTGAGGCCTTTTGACAAGCCTTGAGAAGGGGCGTGGGTATCAGAGGTTGCAGGCGATGCAGGAGGGGCCTTATCGGGCGTTTTAGAGGGCGGATTTTTTGCGTCCTGGACGGCATCTTCTCCGGATTCCCGTTTTTTCAGAGCCTCGTGAGTCCGCAGCAGAATCTGTGCAAGTTGCGGGTTCCGCTGTCGTATTGCTTCAATCTGGGCTTGAATTTCTGGGTTCATGCAACTCTCCCTTCTATGCGGTGTCATGAACACGCTGCACCAGGTAGGGGCCCTGGCCCAGCTCCACCTCAGTCAGGTTGACCAGGCCGGTGAGGGGCCTGGGCCAGTTGGGCTTCCAGATGGTGATGGTGCCGCTATGGCGGGCATACACCCGCAGCAGCGGGCCCCTGGGCCAGGCCGTCCAAAGCAACGATGAGCCAAAAGACCAGAAACATTCCCAAGGCCAGATATGCGGTGTGCCGGCGTTCGGACATCTTCATGTCAAACCCCCCTCCCCCGGTAGCGGGCCAGGCGCTCCTCATGGCCCACCACCTTCACGTGCCGGATACCGGCGGCCTGCTCCAGCAGCTCCAGCTCATTTACCAGGCGCTTCACGTCCTTCCAGGCGAGATAGCGGTTCGCCTCGTAAAACTCCCCAATCTCGTGACTGTCCAGGTAATCCACCACCGCCTCTTCCTGGTATTCGCCCACATCTCGGTAAACCCGTTCAAGGGCGATTGCTAAAGCCATTTCCAGTCGTGCTACACTATCCATAACGTCTCCTTTCAACCCCGGTGCCAGCCGGGGTTATTTCCTGTGGGTGTAGTCGTAGGACGCCCAGGGCTCGGGCGTGTTGAGCCATTCGTCGAGGGCTTTGGCCGGGATGATGATGCGGCGGCCCAGCCGCTTGTGCGGCAGGGTGCCAGCCCGCACCAGCTCGTAGATGGTGCTGGGGTGGACGTTGAGCAGCCTGGCGGCCTCGTCCACCCGGTAGGCGACTTTGGGCAGAGGATTGGGTTGTTCATTCACGGGGGGCCTCCTGGGATACCGACTGACCTTTTTTGATGTATTCCTCGAGGTTCTCGACTGGGATCAGCAGCTTTCGACCTAGACGGCTAGCAACAAGACGCCCTGCCCTTATCTCCCGGCGCAGACTTTCTTCATGAACGCCTAAGAGGCTGGCTGCTTCTTGAACGGTGTAGGTCAATCTGGATGGCAACTGTAGTTTCCGCATTGCAATCACAAATACCACTTACTCAGCTAGGTGTCAAGTACAGTTGCAATGAGTTGTGTTAGGTTGTTTACAAATGACAGCTACAGTTACCACCCAAGCAAATAAAGTGGTCACCATAATGCCCGTAGATGATGTTTCTTTGTTCGTTCAGAAAAGGATAAAAGAGTTGGGTTTGTCAGTTAGAAAAGTGGCTAGCATGGCTGGAATTAGCCATACTCATCTTGGCAACCTGATTAGAGGAATTTCATCTTGGAAAGAGGTACAGTTTTCAACTTTAGAGCGTTTGGCATATGCTTTAGATATTCCGGTTAACGATTTGGTTTACCTAGTTCGAGGCAAAGTACCCAGTCTTGATCACCGCGAACGCGTCACCCCCGTTCGCTTCCTCATCCAACCCGTGCGCGGCCTGGCCAGTGCCGGCCAGCCGGTAGACCCGGAGGGGGTGCCGGTGCTGGCGGATGTGTGGCGGCGCGGCAGCCTGCTGTACCGGGTGGAGGGCGACAGCATGGCCCCCACCCTTCACGATGGCGACCGGGTGTATGTAGACCCCAGCGAAACCGAGCTACGCGAGGGGCGCATCTACATCTGCGAGATACCGGGCGACGGTCACACCATCAAACGGGTGCGTCGCCTGGACGACGGTCAGCTCTGGCTGGTGTCGGACAACCCCGCTTACCGGCCCTGGCGGCCTTCCGAGATGCGGATTGTGGGGCGGGTGTACTACCACGATCCGGTGGGGGGGAGGTTGTGATGAATGAACCAAAACAAACCTGTTCGTATTTGAACATTTAGCTATGGAGCACGAACCTCTATTTGAGCCAGATTCGGACATCACAAGACGATTAGAAAAGCTCGATGGTGAAGGTTTAGAGCTTTATGTTGCTGATTTGTTGAGCATGTTTAGGCCATTGGGTTGGAAGGTATATGTAACCAAAAGATCACGTGATATGGGCGGCGACTTGGTTTTAGACAACCCAGATGGCATCAGATATGTTATTCAAGCCAAGCACCGCCAAGACGATGAAAAGGTAATTGGACTTTCAGCGGTGCAGCAAGCTGTAGCAGCAAAAGCCGCTTACGGTGCCCATCACTCCATAGCGATGAGCAATGCAGTTGATTTTTCTGAACCAGCTAAACGTTTGGCGGCGTACAACAAGACTATTCTTTGGACTAAGCATGAGTTGCAAAAGTTGTACTTTGCCTCTATTTATCGAGACGAAAAGCTTTTGCAAGAAATAGGTTTGGAACTTGGTAAGCCTGCTAGTTTGCCTAGAACGCAAAGTACTTTTGAGCTTGTGCCCCATATTCCATCTCCGGAGTCTGTTTTTGTCTCCCAGTCAGGACGGCAGGCTGAGCAAAAAACCCTCCCACTGGAAGTTCGCCCCCGCTTTACTCCTAAAGCACCAAAAAACAAGTCGTTTTTGTTATGGGCACCTGCTTTCTTGGTTGCACTCTTGGCTGCAATCGCCATTTTTGGGTTTAAGAGGGTTTGGGTAGCATCAGAGCAGCCATCTCCAGAAGATGTGGTCATAGGGTATGACCGTGCCTATCGCCATGCTTTGAACACCAACGATACTTCCCGGTTGTTTGAATATGCTGCCCAAGAGCTTATTTCAGCAAGGGTGCAGCCCTGGATAGATCAACGAGCAAGACGGGGTTGTATCCTCTTCACCGTTGAGAAAGAGCCGATGCGGGTGCTGGGTATAGACGTTCGCGGGGACGTTGCCAATGCCACAGTGCGGAAGTCCTGGAAGCAGACTTTGGTATGTCCTGGTCAACAGGATCAGGTTAAAACCGACGGCCCATTTGAAATGAGGTACGTACTGAAAAAATCAGACGGCTGGAAGATCGTGGAGAGTGGAGGCAACTAAGTAACATGCCCCGACGCGGCAAAGGCGAAGGCTCCATCTTCCAGCGCAAGGACGGGCGCTGGGCGGCCTTCGTGACCATCGGCTACGGCCCGGATGGCAAGCAGCGCAAACGCTGGGTGTACGGGCGCACCCGGCGCGAGGTGGCCGAGGCCCTGGCCCGGCTGTTGCCCAGGGCTGGCTATGGGCTGATTCAACCCACCCGCTTGCGGCTGGGCGAGTGGCTCGAGCGCTGGGCGGATGAGCGCGCCCGATCCAAAGGATTACGCCCTTCTACCGTTCAGAATTACCGCAATTATCAGCAGTTACTCAAGCCGCTAGCTGCCACCCCCTTGACCCGCCTTTCCCCGCTGGCTATCCGCGCTCGCTTTGCAGAACTGGCGGAACTCTCCCCTTCCACCCGTCGCCATTTGTACCAATTCCTGCGAGCGGCTTTGCGGGACGCGGTACGGGTGGGTCTTCTGGAGGCAAACCCCATGGACGCTGTAGACCCTCCCACTGGCGGCACGGTGCGCCCTCCACGGGCGTGGAATCGGGAGCAGGTAAGCGCATTTCTCGCAGCGGCCCAGGGCCACCGACTGTATCCGATGTTTTACGTAATGCTGACCACTGGATTGCGTATCGGGGAAGCCATGGCCCTACGCTGGCAGGATTGGCAAGGTGAGAAATTGTGGATTCGCCACACCCTTACCAAGCAACGTACCCTGGGCCCTACCAAAACTTTGGGATCATCGGCCCCTATCTACCTTGACCTTGCTACCCAAACCATTCTGTCTGAACATCGCACGCGCCAGGCTGAAGAACGGGCTACTGCCAAGCGCTGGCTGGATCATGATCTGATTTTCCCGTCGGAGGTTGGTACTCCCCTCTCTTACCGCAATGTCATGCGCACGTTCCAGGCCCTAACCGAACAAGCAAAGGTGCCACGAATCGGTTTGCATGGGTTGCGACACACGTATACCTCGATGGCTTTACAGGCAGGTCTTAGCCCCAAGCAGGTAGCCGACCGCTTGAGACACAAAGATCCCGCCCTAACCCTTCGGATATACCAACACTTACAAGAAGAAGACCGGCGGCAGGCAGCACTGAACCTTGACACCTTATTACACCTACAAAAACAGAGGCTTACCTAAGAAAACTGGAAGTAGCAAAAAATCGAATCTGTCAAAAATACGACCAGGAAAGCAAAACATACAAAAGGCAAAACAGCTAAACATTTACGGATTGGCCTTCTAAGCGGTAGGTCGGGGGTTCGAATCCTCCCGGGCGCGCCACGTCCTGGGCACAAAAACCGGAGGTCGGGTGTGGCCTCCGGTTGCGTTTTACCCCCAAAATTTACCCTCTTTCATCCTACAGGCGCCCCATCCCGCGCCTGCGCGCCGGTATATGCCAGCACCCGTTCGGCCACTTCCTGACCCATCCGAATCACCTCGGGGAGCCCCACCCCCTGGTAGGCCGCGCCAACCAGAAATAAACCCGATAACTCTTCGGCTTTGAGGGCCTGGGCTACGCGCTCGCGGTGGCCCACCGTGTAGCGGGGCAGACCCTCGGGCCAGCGGAATACCCAGGTGTGCAGAGGTTCGGGCACCTGGCCCCACAGACGTGCCAGGTCGCGCAGGGCAAGCTGGGCCAGCTCTTCTTTACTGGCCTCCAGGCCGGAAAAATAAGCGCGCACCAGACCGTAGCCCTCGGGGGCACGGCCCGGCCACTTCTGGTCGGCCCAGGTGAAACCGCGCACGCTGAAGCCGCGGTGGGCGGCCATGAGCATGCCGTGGCCCACCCGGGGCGGTAGCTTTTCTTTGGCAAAGGCGAAGGTGACGGTTGAGGAGGGGCCGTAGGGAATCTGTCGCAAGGCAGCGGCGGCCTCAGGGTGAAGGGGCTCGAGCAGGCATCCGGTGACGGGGGCCGGGGTCGCCAGCACCAGCGCGTCGGCCTGGAGGCTTCCCTGGGTGGTGTGGATGCGCCAGCCACCGGAGCGCTCCAGAGCGGTCACCGTGGTGTTGAGCCTGATCTCTACCCTACCCAGGCGGGCCTGTATAGCCTCGACCAGCCTACCCAGGCCGCCCTCGAGCGAGGCGAAAAGCTGCCCCTTTTCGCGGCTGCCCCGCGCTTTGCGCTGCTGAATGGCCCCCCGGATCAGGCTGCCGTGCTGCTGCTCGAGAGCCTTGAGCTGGGGGAAGGCCGCCAGGGTGGAAAGCTCGTAGGGGTCACCGCCGTAGATGCCACCCGAGAGCGGGGCCACCAGCCGCTCCCAGACCTGCCGGCCCAGCCGGCGCTCGATAAAGGCTCCGAAGGGTTCGTCCTCCGGCGTTCCTTTGGGCAGGAGCAGCTCGAGGGCCGCTCGAGCCTTGCCAAAAGGGCTCAGGAGCGGGCTTTGGGCCAGCGCCTTCAGATCGCCGGGTATAACCATTTGCAGCCCGGCGGGGATGGGCAGGGCCTCGCGCCCGTCGTGAATCAGGGCCGAGGGGTGGGCGGGCTTTGTGCCCACAATCTGGTTTTCCAGGCCGAGCTGGTGCATCAGTTCCAGGGCCCAGGGCTTGTAGCGCACCACCGCATCAGGGCCACCCTCCAGCACGAAGCCGTGCTCGGCGACGGTGGTTATTTTTCCGCCCAGGCGGGCATCGGCCTCGAGCAGGGTGATGTGCAGATGCGGTGCGGCCCGGTGCAGGTAATAGGCCGTCGAAAGGCCCGCCGCCCCACCCCCCACCACCACCACGCTAGCCATGCTGTCCTGCCGTTTCCGCTTTGGGCAGCTCAAAAGCATTCCACTCCCGCACCACCAGGTCGCGCAGCACCTCGATGTAGTCGGGGTCGGCGTTCAGGCTGCGGGTGCGCAGCAGGCGCAGGCCCAGCCGGGCCGCGGTGTTCTGGGCTTCATAGTCGAGGTCGTAGAAGACCTCGAGGTGATCGGAGGGGAAGCCCACCGCCGTCACCACCACCTCCTGGTAGCCCTGGGCGGCGGCTTCCTCGAGCCGCTCGTTCACATCGGGCCCAATCCAGGGCTCCGGGGTGCGGCCCGCCGACTGCCAGGCGGTGTCCCAGTGCGCCAGACCCAGCTTTTGCGCCACCCGCTCGGCGGTGGTGCGCACCTGGGCCTGATAAACGCCATCCTGGGCCGATTTTTCGGGTATGGAGTGGGCCGTGAAAAGGAAGAGGGCCCGCCCCGGCTCGCGCAGCCGCCAGACCTGCTCGAGCACCCGATGGGCCAGGGCCTGAATGTAGCCCGGATGGTCGGGGTAGGCCTCCACCAGCCGGAAGCGGAAAGGATGGCCCAGTTCGGCCAGGGCTTTTTCTACCTTTTCGCGGTACTCGGCGATGCTGCGGGAGGAAAAGTGCGGCGCCGCCACAATGCCCACCGCCTGCTTAACCCCATCCTGGGCCATGGCCTGCACCGCCTCGGCGATGAAGGGGTGCCAGTGCTTGGTGCCCAGGTAGACCCGCGCCGGGCCGCGCACGCGGGGGCCGGGGGAACTCTGAAAAGGCTGCGGGTAGAGGGGCAGGGTGGCGTTCAGGGCGGCCTCGAGCCGCACCGCCTGGGCGTAGGTGATCTCGCTCAGGGGGCTGCGCCCAATCAGGTGGTAGCGCTCGGCCAGCTCGGCCAGCAGCTCCGGGCTGGGGGGCCGCCCGCGCCGGATGTCGGTATAGTAGGGCTCAATTTCCTCCTGCCGATAAGGGGTGCCGTAGGCCATTAAGAGTACGTTCATGGGTTCTCCCGGTATTTGGGCCATCAGGCCAGATCCTCCAGCACCTCGCGGATGTCCTTTTTAATGCAGGTAAACATGGGGGTATCGCGAAGGGTGTAGAGGCTGGCCTCGGTAAAGCGCAGGCGCTGCACCAGATCGACGAACTCCTGGGGGTAGTTGGAGTCGAAGGCCACCACAAACTCCTGGTCGTCGATGCCGTAGGAGTAAGATGTGTTCAGGGTTACGCCGGTAAAGGGGGCCGAAACGTAGATGTGCTCGTCCATCATGCCCTGACGGGCCTGGGGTGAGAGCTTGTACCAGGGCCGGGTCTTGACAAATGGATACACAAACAGGTACTGGCCCTGCCCCGGTAGCAGGTGCACCCCCTCGCCCTCGGGGTTGAAGCGATCCACGTAGATGGAGCGCTTTTGCATGGAGAGGAAGGAGTAGGGCTGGCTCAGATAGCCGGCCAGGGCGGTGCGGTTGAGGTCGCGCTGCATGGCCTGGAAATCGGGCACGTTAAAGCTGATGCGCCAGAGCATGAAGTCCACGTCGGCCCGGGTGCCCACCAGGCTGTAGGTGCGCAGGATGAAGCCCTCGCCCCGCTGGGCCCAGCGCTCACACACCTCGGCAAACTCGGCCTTGGCCGCCTTCACAAACTCGGGGCTCTGCCTTCTAAACGCGGGATCGAGCTTGAAGAAGGCGTAGTTCATGAACTGCCGTTTGGCCTGGTCGGGGGCTTTGCGGCTTACCAGGCCCGCGGGATCCAGATCGACCATGCGCCGGGTTTCCTTCTCTCTGTACTCACGGGTTTCTTTCTCGTTCATGCAGGTTCCTCGCTGTGTCGGTTGAACTGATGCACCACCTCGACCAAGTGGGCCACGTGTTCGGGGGGTGTGGTGCGAATCACCCCGTGGCCCAGGTTGAAGATGTGGGGGCCGCCCAGACCAGCCCTGAGCACCTTGTGGGCTTCCTGGGTAATAACCTCGAGCGGGGCCAGCAAGACCGCCGGATCGAGGTTGCCCTGCAGGGTGTGGGCCGGGAAGAAGGGGCGCACCTGGGCCAGGCTCAGGCGCCAGTCCACGCTCACCGCCTCGCAGGGCAGCAGGGCCAGCAAGGGGTAGAGGTGCGAGGCCCCCACCGCCAGGTAGATGCGCGGCACACCCAGGCCGGCCAGGGCCGACAGGACTTTCTGATTGTAGGGCAGGCCAAAGGTGCGGTAGGTATCCGGGTCGTGCAGACCGGCCCAGGAGTCGAAAAGCTGAACGGCCTCGGCCCCGGCCTCGATCTGCATCCGCAGGTAGCGGATGGTTAGCTCGGTGAGCTTTTGTAAGAGTTGGTGGGCCAGGTGGGGCGCCTGGCGAAGAAAGGCGCGGAATTCCTCGTAGTCCTTGGCGCCGCTCCCCTGTACCAGGTAGGTGGCCAGGGTCAGGGGGGCCCCGGCAAAGCCGATGAGGGCCACGGGCTTACCGGCCAGCTCGCGCCGCACCAGTCGGATGGCCTCGGCCACGTAGGGAGCGATTTCCTGGGGTTCGGGCAGGCGCAGGGCCTCGAGCTGGGCCTGGGTGCGCAGCGGCTCGGCCACCACCGGCCCCGGGTTGAACTCGATCGGCACCCCCATGGCCGGCAAGGGGGTCATGATATCGCTAAAGAGGATGGCCGCGTCCAGCGGAAAACGGCGCAGGGGCTGTAGGGTGATCTCGGCGGCCAGCTCGGGGGTTCTTACCATCTCCCAGAAGCTGGCCCGGG
Organism: Meiothermus ruber DSM 1279; assembly: GCF_000024425.1. Taxonomy (NCBI): domain Bacteria; kingdom Thermotogati; phylum Deinococcota; class Deinococci; order Thermales; family Thermaceae; genus Meiothermus; species Meiothermus ruber. Next base: position 1,439,161 of record NC_013946.1, on the reverse strand, counting down.
CCTTGATGGCGCGGTACTCGGGCAGGTAGCGCCCGGCCTGGCGCATCAGCCAGAGGGGGGCGCGGGGGGTATCTTCCCCCCAGGCCGCTCGCAAAAACAGTGGGCTCGAGGTGGTGGTAGTGGGGTTTTTCAAGTTGGCTCCTTAGAAAAGGCAGTCTCGGATTTGAGCTCGGGCTGCGGGGTGAAGCGGTAGCCCACCCCCCAGACGGTGTGAAGGTGCACCGGGCGGGCCGGATCGGGCTCGAACAGCCGGCGCAACCGCACCACAAAGTTGTCGATGGTGCGGCTGCTGGGAAACACCTCCTGGCCCCAGACCCGGTCGAGAATCTCGTCGCGGCTCACCACCTGGCCGGCCCGCTCAATCAGCAGGCGCAGAATCGCCATCTCACGCTCGCCCAGCACCTCTTTGCGGCCATCCTTCAGGTAAGCCGTCCAGGCGCGGAAGTCGATCCGATGCCCCGCAAACTCGTACACCGCCCTTGGGGTCTCGGCCCGGCGGCGCAGAAGGTTCTTGACGCGCAGCAAAAACTCGGGCAGGTGGAAGGGTTTGGCCAGGTAATCGTCGCCCCCCACCCTGAGCCCTTCGACCCGCTCCTCGGGGGCCCCTTTGGCCGATAGGAACAGCACCGGGGTGGTCTGGCCCTGGGCGCGCATCTGCCGGCAGACCTGCAGGCCGTTCAGGCCCGGCAGCATCACGTCCAGTACCACCAGGTCGGGGTTCCAGGCCGCCCAGCGCTCGAGAGCCGCGCGACCATCCGGGGCGACTTCCACCGCATAACCCTCGCCCTCGAGGTTATCGGCCAGGGCCCCGGCCAAAGCGGGTTCATCTTCAACCAACAACACCTTGGGCTTCACGCAGGCCTCCTTTCGCCCACCAGCCCCTGGGCTTCAACCAGGGGAAAGCTGAGCACAAAGCGGCTGCCCTGGGGCAGGGCCTCGGCCCAGACCCGGCCACCCATCAGCTCGGTGATGCTCTTGACCAGGTAAAGCCCCAGACCCAGCCCGCGGGTGCGGCGGGTCTGCTCATCGCCCACGCGGTAGAAGGGTTCGAAAATTTGCTGTAGCTGTCCTTTTGACAGGCCCACCCCCCGGTCTTCCACCTCCAGCACGGCCTGCCCACCCTTGGTATGAAGCCGCACCCAGATTGGTTTTTCTGGCTGTGGGCTGTACTTAACGGCGTTGTCGAGCAGGTTCGAAAGCACCAGGCCAAAAGCCTCCGGGTCGAGGTCAACCAGCAAGGGGGTGGGTGATGGCTCAAAGTGCAGGGCGGCCCCACGGGCCACCAGGGTCTGTTGCTGGCGGGCCAGGCAACGGCTGACGGCCTGGTTCAGGTCGTGGCGTTCCGGCTTTATCTGACCCATGCCCTGGGCCAGCCTCGAGGTAGCCAGCAGTCGCTCGGTAAGGTCTTCCATACGGTCAATCTCGTGGATCATGTGCTCCAGGTAGGTGCGCTGCTTTTCGCGGGGCAGCTCCCGCATCGCCAGGGTCTGGGCCAGCAGGCGCAGGGTGCTGATGGGGGTGCGAAACTCGTGCGAGGCAGCCATCAGGAAGTTCTGCTGGCGGCGCTTGAACTCCTGCTCACTCTGCAGGCTGCGCCCGATGATGTAGAGCCCCAGCAGCATCACCAGCAAGAAGACCGGCCCTTCGTAGGCAAACATGCGCAGGTGCCGCATCTGCTCGGTGCGGTAGGCCTGTAGCCGCTCGGGGTTGACATACACCCGCTCGCCCTCGACCTCGAGGTGCGGGAAAGCTTTTTGCAGCTCGAGCCTTAGCGCCTCGCGCTTCTCAGGCGCGGTGGCCGCCCAGAGCTGCTGCACCAGCGCGGCCTCCTGCAACCAGGCGGTCTCGGCGTACTCGATGTTTTGCTGGATGGTGTTGCGCTGAAAAATCAACCACCAGGCCACCTGGGCCAGCAGGAACACCACCACCACCCCGAAAGCCACCCAGACCCAGCCTCGAGACGAGCGCATTTGAATCAACCTTCGCAGTAAACCCACCTCCCGGTTGCCTGCCCTAGGCCCAGCGAATACATATTGTTTTGTTTATCCACTCCTTCAAAGGGTCTTTTATCCCGCCGGTCAACAGCAAGCAGCATGGCTTTCAGATCCAGCCCTGGGCCAGGGCCTCCTGGGCGTGGTAGCTGATGATCAGGTCGGCCCCGGCCCGCTTGATGGCCACCAGGGTCTCGCGCACCGCCCGGGCCTCGTCCAGCACCCCAGCCTGGGCCGCCGCCTTGAGCATGGCGTACTCGCCGCTCACGTTGTAGGCCACCAAAGGCAGTTGGGTCTGCGGGCGCAGGCGGGCCAGAATATCGAGGTAGGCCAGCGCGGGCTTCACCATGAGCATATCCGCCCCTTCGGCCTCGTCGAGGGCGGCTTCGCGTAGGGCCTCGCGGGCGTTGCGGATGTCCATCTGGTAGCTGGCCCGGTCGCCAAAACTGGGGGCGCTCTTGGCCGCATCGCGGAATGGGCCGTAAAAAGCGCTGGCGTACTTGACGGCGTACGAGAGGATGCCCACCCCAGTATGGCCGGCCTGATCCAGGGCACGGCGCAGGTAGCCCACCCGCCCGTCCATCATGTCGGAGGGGGCTACAAAATCGGCGCCGGCCTCGGCGTGGGCCAGGGCCATGGCGGCCAGTTGCGGCAGCGAGCGGTCGTTGTCGATCTGCACCCCTCGAGGGGTCTCTTTCAGCACCCCGCAGTGGCCGTGGGTGGTGTGGGCGCACAGGCAGACGTCGGTGTAGATGACCACATCCTCGCCAAAGGCCTTGCGGGCTTCCCGGATGGCGGTGGGCACCGGGCCGTTGGGATCGGCGGCGCTCTGACCGAAGGGGTCTTTCCAGGTATCGGGCAGCACACCAAAAAGCAGCAGGCTGCGCAGGCCCAGCTCGAGGGCGCGCTCGACCTCGAGCAAGAACCTATCCACGCTGTAGCGGTGAATGCCGGGCAGCGTGGCGATGGGTTCAGCCAGATCCCGACCCGTCGTAATGAAGAACGGCGCCAGGAAGTCGGTGGGGCGCAGGTGGGTCTCGGCCACGCTCTCGCGCAGGGCCGCGCTGGTGCGCAAACGGCGCGGGCGCCGCACAAGGTCGGGCGGGGCCTCGAGGGACTGCACTTCGGGGTTGTCTAAATCGAGCATAATTCACCTCGGATGTACCGGACTGTCTCCAGAACGGCTTCCACGCTGGGCCTCGGCACCACTGTGTGCGGAAAACCCCGCTCGGACAGGGCCGCCGCCGTGGTGGGGCCCAACGCCAGCAGATGGACCTTGCGCCCAACCGCCTCCGGTAAGGCTTCCACCCCGGTGGGGCTGGTCAGCAGCACCAGCTCGGGAACAGGGCCATCGGACGGCCAGGGCAGGGTCTGGGTCTGATAAACCACCACACTGCGCACCACGTAGCCTGCTTCCCGCAGGCGCTGGGCCAGCACCGGGCGCGCGCGGTTGCCCTGCGGCAGCCCCACAAATCCAAAAGGCCTGAGGGCCAGAAACGCCTCGGCCAGGCTCTCGGCGGTCTCCTCGGGGGCGACCAGGTCTACCCTGCCGCCGGCCTCTTCCAGGGCCTGTTGGGTGGCCCGGCCCACCGCCCCCAGCGCCCGACCTGGCAGGCTACCCCTCAGCTCGAGCACCGCCCGCACCGCCGCCACGCTGGTAAACAGCCACCAGCGGCAGTCATCCAGCGGCGCTAAATCGGCGGGCAGGGTCTGGGTCTGAACCAGCGGAAAGCGCAGCACCTCGAGGCCCATCGCCTCCAGGCGCTCCTGCAAACCTTCCAAACGGCCTTCAGACTGGGTTAGGGCGATTCGCATACCACCTCCGGATGCTCGGCGCGAATTTGGTCAAAAACCACCTGTGCCACGGCCTCGGGGGTCGGGGCCTGGGCCTGGTAGCGCCGCCCGCCATACCAGGCCAGGAGCATCAGCCCCTGCGGACCGGCCTGGGCCAGCGCGCCCAGGGCAAGCTGGCAGCCCCCGGCCAGCTTCTGCATGAGCCCCCGCTCCGCTTCCACCGTGCGGCGGGCCTGGGGGTCATCCAGGGGTTGCAGCAGGGCTTTGAGACGGTGATCGTCTGAGCGGCACTCCAGGGCCAGCGCGCCCTGGGCTGGAGCCGGCACCAGCACGGTCGTGGGCAGCACCTGTGTATACAGGCCGCTCAGGTCAAGCTCGAGCCGCTTCAAGCCAGCATAAGCTAGCAAAATAGCGTCGTACTCTCCGCACCGGAGCTTATCCACCCGGGTCGGCACATTCCCGCGCAGCTCCTTCAGACCCAGGTCGGGCCTGAGCTGCCTGAGCTGGGCCTGGCGCCGCGCGGCGCTGGTGCCTGCCAGGGCCCCTGAGCGCAGGGGCAGGCCGGGCGCGGCTTCGTCCAGGGCTTCCGGGCGAACCAGCAAAAGCTCGCGGGGGTCTTCTCTTTTGGGCACGGCGGCAATTTCCAAACCCTCTGGCCGGGCACTGGGCAGGTCTTTAAACGAATGCACGGCCAGGTCGGCCTCCCAGTTCAGCACCGCATCCTGCACCGCTTTGGTAAAGAAGCCCTGGCCTTGCATCTGGGCAAAGGGCCGGCTTTCCCGGTCACCCTGGGTCTCCACCACCACCAGCTCCACCTGAGCGCCCAGCCGCTCGAGCTGTTGCTGCACCCACCCCGCCTGCCACAGCGCCAACCGGCTGCCGCGGGTGGCGATACGCACCCTACCCACGGCCCACCCCCTGGCGCACAGGCCCCACCCGGGCCTCGTCCACCGGATGCAAGGAGCCTGTTCCGTCCCGAAGGGAATCGTCCCTATGGTGCACGGAACTTGTTCCATCCCGAAGGGGATCGTCCCCATGGTGCGCGAAACCTGTTCCGTCCCGAAGGGAATCGTCCACCCAGAGGCCCGCTTCCTGCAAGAACACCTCAGCGGCCTCAGGGCCATGCCGCCGGGCCAGGCCGCGCAGGCCCTTCACCGGGAAATGCGCAAAGCGGTGGGCCAGCCGCTCGACGAGTTCGGGTTCGGCCTGCTCACCCAGCAGCTCGGCCAGGGTACGGCGGTAGGCCTCGCGCATCTGGGTGATGGCCGGTGCAATGGCCCGCTCGGCCCACTCAGCCAGAACCTGCTCCAGCTCCTGGGCCACAATCAGCTCGGCCCTGGCCAGCTCGGCCTGCAGGCGCGCCCGGCGTTCCTCACCCAGGCGTTCCAGCAGATTCAAGTCGAAGAGCGCCACCCCCCGGGTGGCCTCCGGGACTATGTTGGCCGGCATCCCCAGATCCACCGCCACCCTGAGCCGGGGCTGGGCCTGAAAAAAAGAACCGCCAAACAGCCCCGCCACCGGGGTGGCGGCCACCAGGGCCTCGAGCTCGGGGGGGTTTTTTAGAAAATCGGAGAGCGCCATGGCTCGAGCGCCCAGCGCCTCCGCCAGGGCCTGGGCTTTCTCGGGGGTGCGGTTCACCAAAAAAAGCTCGATGCCGGGCAGGGCCGCCAGGCTGCGGGCCGCCAGGCTGCCCATCTCGCCAGTGCCCACCACCGCCACCCGGGCCGGGCGGGGCAGAAGGGCTTCCAGGGCGGGGCGGGCCAGGCTAAATAGCGAGGTCTGGGCCGGGGCCAGCTCCACCTCCCGGCGAACCCGCTTGGCGATCTTGAGCGCGCTCTGAAAAGCAAAGTGGGTTAGGGGGCCCACGCTTCCAGCCTTTTGGGCCGCCTCAAAGGCCTGGCGCACCTGCCGCATAATCTGGTCTTCGCCGGGGTTCACCGAGTCGAGCGAGGCCGCCACCCGGGCCAGGTGCTCCAGGGCCGCCTCGCCCTGGTAGGCATAACCCCGGGGGAGTTCGGGGGGTATCAGGGCCTGCCGGGCGTGCTCGAGCGCCACCCCAGCCCTCAGGGCCAAAACCACCTCGGTGCGATTACAGGTCAACAGGGGCACCCACTCCTCGGCCAAGGCCGATAGCTCGGGGGTGCGGTGCTGCCACCATTCACCCCACTGGGTCAGGGCCTCCATCCCACCCCTCCGCTGTGATACCCCAATCAGGGCCAGCCGCTCCATACGAGACTGATTATCAATAGCAAAACGCTTAGAAAAGTGTCACAAAACTGTCACCGGCCTCACCCATCCTGGTCAATTGTACCGTGCGAAACGCCCCAAAGCACTCTCATGGGGTGCGCCCCTTCCCCCGCCAGGCCCCTGGGTTGTCCTAGAGGGTCAAAGGGTGCTAAGTTCTGCACATGCACCACTCAACTGCACGGTCTGAAGAGTTATTCAGGGAAGCTCAGCAGGTGATCCCTGGCGGGGTCAACTCGCCAGTACGGGCCTTTAAGGCTGTGGGGGGCACCCCGCGCTTTATCGCGCGGGCCCAGGGGGCCTACCTCTGGGACGCCGACGGCAACCAGCTCCTGGATTACATTGGCTCCTGGGGGCCCATGATTCTGGGGCACAACCACCCAGCGGTCGTTGCGGCCATCCAGCAGGCCCTGGCCGAAGGGCTGAGCTACGGGGCCCCCACCGAGCGGGAGATCCGGCTGGCCCAGCGGGTGCGGGAGGCCTACCCCAGCGCCGACCTGGTGCGCTTCGTAAGCAGCGGCACCGAGGCCACCATGAGCGCCCTGCGGCTGGCCCGGGGCTACACCGGGCGCGACCTGATCGTGAAGTTCCGGGGCAACTACCACGGCCATGCCGACAGCCTCCTGGTGCAGGCCGGCTCGGGCCTCCTTACCGGGGGCGGGGGCAGCGCCCGCAGCGCCCCCTCGAGCGCCGGGGTGCCCCAGGCCTTCGCCGAGCTGACCCTGGTGGCCGACTACAACGAGCCCCAGGCCCTGGAAGACCTGTTCCAGCGCTACGGCGAGCAGATCGCCGCGGTGATCTTCGAGCCAGTGGTGGGCAACGCGGGGGTGCTCATCCCCACGCCCGCGTTCCTCGAGGCCCTGCACCGCCTGACCCGCCAGTACGGGGCCCTGCTGATCGCCGACGAGGTGATGACCGGCTTCCGCCTGGCCAAGGGGGGCGCGGTGGAGCTTCTGGGCCTGCAGCCCGACCTGATCTGCTGGGGCAAGATTCTGGGGGGCGGGCTGCCGGTGGGGGCCTACGGGGGCCGGGCCGAGATCATGCAGCAGGTGGCGCCGCTGGGCCCGGTCTACCAGGCCGGCACCCTGAGCGGAAACCCGCTCTCCATGGCCGCCGGGCTGGCTACCCTGGAGACCCTTTTCCAGGATCCGCCCTACGCCCGGCTCGAGGCCTACGGCGCGGCGCTCGAGCAAGGCCTGCAAACCCTGTTTGCCGAGGCCGGGCTGCCGGTCGCCATCAACCGCGTAGGCTCCATGATTACGGTTTTCTTCCGCGAGGGGCCCGTACAGACCTACACCGAGGCCGTGGCCTCCGACACCGAGCGCTTCAAGGCCTTCTTCCACGGCCTGTTGCAACGGGGCGTCTACTGGCCCCCCAGCCAGTTCGAGGCCGCCTTCTTCTCGCTGGCGCACGGCCCGCAAGAGCTGGACAAAACCCTCGAGGCCATCGCCCAGGCGCTGAAAGAACCTGCCCTCCTTGTAAGATGAACCTCGGTGTGCGTTTATAAAAATACGGACATCCTGGGCATTTCCCAATAACACTAAGCGGGAATACGGCCCCTCCCGCTCAAAGCGTTGATGCGATCCTGGCAGCTTTTGAAAGCTGCCGTTGACACTGCGCCTTGCATCTACCTATACTCGGCCCAGGTGTATAAAACACCGGGAGGTTTTGCTATGTGGACTCGAGGTCTGCTTCTGGCGCTGTTATTCCTCACCAGCCTGGGCCTGGCCCAGTCGCGCACCAATGTGCGCTTTACCCTGGACTTTGCTTTTCAGGGGCCCACCGCGCCTTTTTTGCTGGCCCAGGACAAGGGCTACTACAGCGCCGAGGGGCTGAACGTGAGCATTGACCGGGGTTTTGGCTCTGCCGATGCCATCAGCAAAATTGCCGCCGGCAACTACGACATGGGCTTTGCAGACTTCAATTCCCTGATCGAGTTCAACACCCGAAACCCCAACAACCAGCTCCTGGCGGTGTTCATGGTCTACAACACCACCCCCGCCGCGGTGTTTGCCATCAAGGGCAAAGGCATTGCCCGCCCCACCGACCTGGCGGGCAAAACCCTGGCCGCCCCCGCAGGCGACGCGGGCCGCCGGCTCTTCCCGGTGTTTGCCGAGGCGGTGGGCCTGGACGCTTCTAAAGTCAACTTCATCAACGTGGACGTGCCGCTGCGCGAGCCCACCCTGGCCCGCGGTCAGGCCGACGGCATCACCGGTTTTTACTTCACCTCCTTCCTCAACCTGAAAAACGTGGGGGTCAAGCCCGAGGATCTGGTCATCTTCAAGTACGGCGACTACACCCAGGATCTCTACGGCAACGCGGTGGTGGTGCGACGCGACTTCGCCCAGGCCAACCCCCAGGCGGTGGCGGCCTTTTTGCGGGCTTTGGTCAAGGGCTTCAAGGATGTGATCGCCAACCCCGACGAGGGCGTGGCGGCGGTCAAGCGGCGGGACGGGCTCATCAACGAGGCCCTCGAGCGCGAGCGGCTGCTGCTGGCCCTCAACACCCACGTCCTCACCGCCGACAGCCGGGCCTTCGGGCTGGGCTCGGTACGGCGGGAGCGGGTAGAGCGCAACATCCGCGCGGTGGTCAAAGCCTTCGACCTCAACACCACGTTGCGGGTGGAGCAGGTCTGGAGCGAGCGCTTCCTGCCCCCCATCGCCGAGCGGCGGGTCACCGGCCCGGCGCGATGAGCCTTTTTGACCATCCAACCCCAGCAGGCTAAACTCTAGCCAAGGAACAGCCATGCCCTTCATTGAGCTCAGCAACGTAAGCCTGCGCTACGACAACGGCTACCTGGCGGTGGAGGGGGTCAACCTCTCCATCGCTAAAGGGGAGTTCGTGGCGCTGGTGGGGCCTTCGGGCTGCGGAAAGTCTACGCTCTTGCGGGTAATCTCGGGGCTGCGCCCCCCCAGCAGCGGCCAGGCCACCGTGCACGGTCAGGTGGTGCGGGGGCCCATCGCCGGCATTGGGATGGCCTTCCAGAACCCCACCCTGATGCCCTGGCGCACCATCCTGCAAAACATTCTATTGCCGCTCGAGGTCTCGGCAAAGCACAAGCAGCAGTACCGGCAGAACCCCAAGCCCTACATCGAGGCAGCCCGCGAGCTGATGGCCTCGGTGGGCCTCGCCGGTTTCGAGAACGCGCACGTCTGGGAGCTTTCGGGCGGGATGCAGCAGCGGGCCAGCCTGTGCCGGGCGCTCATCCATCAGCCCGAAATTCTGATGCTCGACGAGCCCTTCTCGGCGCTCGACGCCTTTACCCGCGAGGAGCTGTGGCAGGCCATGCAGGTGCTCTACATGAGCCGCAAGCCCACGGTAATTCTGGTTACCCACGACCTGCGCGAGGCGGTGTACCTCTCCGACACCATCTACACCATGAGCACCCGCCCCGGCAAAATCGCCTATGCCCGCCGGGTGGAGTTTCCCCGCCCCAGGGCCCTCGAGCTCACCTACGAAGACGGGTTTACCCACATCGTCAAGGAATTGCGCGAACAGATCGGGGGCCTGCGCACCCAGATCAGCGGCCTGAAGGGGGTGGGCGCATGAACCTCCGCACCCGCGACACCCTGATTGCCGCCGGGGCGAGTGTGGGCTTGTTTGTGCTGTGGGAGCTCTCGGTGCGGCTCTTCAAGATTCCGCCCTTTGTGCTGCCCGCCCCCTCGCAGGCCATCGCGTCGCTGCTGCCGGTCTGGGGGGTGGTGCTGGGCCACGCCTGGCAGACCCTCTGGACGACCCTGGCCGGTTTTGGGATTGCGGTGGTGGCCGGGGTGCTGCTAGGGGCGGCGGTGGGCACCTCCAAGCCCCTGAACCTGGCCCTGTATCCCATCCTGGTGGGCTTCAACAGCGTGCCCAAGGCGGCTCTGGTGCCGGTGCTGGTGCTGTGGTTTGGCATCGGGACGGTGCCGGCCATCCTAACCGCTTTTCTAATCTCGTTTTTCCCCATCGTGGTGAACGTGGCTACCGGGCTGGCCTCGGTGCCGCCGGAGCTGCGGGAGGTGTTGCGGGTGCTGGGCTCGAGCCGCCTCGAGGCCTTTACCAGGGTCTCTATTCCCTTCTCCATGCCCTACTTCTTCGCTTCGCTCAAGGTGGCCATCACCCTGGCCTTTGTGGGCGCGGTCATCTCCGAGATCGCCGCCTCGCAAAAGGGCATCGGCTACCTGATGACCTCGGCCAGCTCGCAGTTCAACGTGCCGCTGGTCTTTGGTGGGCTCTTGCTCATCGCAATCATGGGCATCGCGCTCTATGCGGTATTTGCCATTTTGGAGCGCCGCCTGGTGGGCTGGGCCTACCGCGGCCAGAACGCATAAATATGAACCTTGAAGCAGTAAATCTTCTCTCCAAAGAAGCCTTTGTCGAACAGGTGGGCTGGGTCTTCGAGCACTCGCCCTGGATCGCCGAGCAGGCCTGGGCGCAACGGCCCTGGGCCAGCCTCGAGGCCCTGCAGCAAAGCCTGGTGCAGGTGGTGCGGCAGGCCCCCAAGGAGGCCCAGCTCGCCCTCCTGCGGGCCCACCCCGACCTGGGCAGCCGCGCCCGCATGGCCCCCGCCTCGGCGGCGGAGCAGAAGGGGGCTGGCCTGGATGCCCTCTCCCCCGCCGAGTTCGAGCGCATCCAGGCCCTGAACCGGGCCTACACCAAGAAGTTCGGCTTCCCCTTCATCCTGGCGGTGCGGGGCAAAACCAAAGCCGATATCTTGCAGGCCATGGAGCAGAGGCTCCACAACCCATCGGACGTTGAGTTTCAGACAGCCCTGGAGGAAGTCTTCAAAATTGCCTATTTCCGGCTGACCGATCTGCTGAGATAGCAGCAAAACAACGCTGGGATATCACACAGCCATCCTCAAAAACCAGCCAACGCTACCACACCCGCTAGAGAAAACCACGATAGAATCAGCCAAGACCATGAACCCCCTCCACCAAGACCGACTGCGAATCGTTAAGTGGCCCTGGGTGCTGGCCCTCCTGGCTATCTTCGCCGTGGCGGTGGCCCTCACCCTGGCGAACGGCTGGCAGGCCCACGCCCGGGAGTGGCTCAACCTGGTGGTGCGCTGGCTGCACATCATCTACGGCGTCGCCTGGATTGGGGCCAGCTTCTACTTCATCTTTCTGGAGAACGCCCTCGAGCGCCAGGGTGTGCGGGCCGAGCTTTCCGGCAACATCTGGGCCATCCACGGCGGCGGCATCTACTACCTGGAGAAGTACAAAACCGCCCCCAAAGAGCTGCCCCGATACCTGCACTGGTTCAAGTGGGATGCCTACCTCACCTGGGTTACGGGCTTCTTGCTGCTCATCATCGTCTACTATGCCGATCCCCGCACCATCCTGCTGGCCCCCGGCAGCACCCTGCCAGGCTGGGCGGCCATCGCGATTGCTATTGCAAGCCTGGTAGCGGCCTGGCTGGTTTACGTGGGGCTTTCCAGCACCCAACTGCTCTACCGCCCGGCTTTGTTTTTGCTGGTGGGTGGGGTGCTGGTCGCGCTGGCGGCTTATCTGCTGGGGCAGGTCTTCAGCGGGCGCGGCACCTTCATGCACATCGGGGCCATGCTGGGCACCATCATGGCGGCCAACGTGTTTTTTGTGATCATCCCCTCACAAAAAAAGCTGGTGCGGGCCGCGCAACGGGGCGAGGCCCTCGACCCCAACTTTGTGGCCTGGGTGCAGCTTCGCTCCCGCCACAACAACTACCTCACCCTGCCGGTGCTTTTCACCATGATCGCCCACCACTTCCCCATGACCTATAACAACGGGGCCAACTGGCTCATCCTGATCCTGCTCTTCGTGGCCGGGGTGGCGGTGCGGCACTTCATCAACGTGACCGAGAAAGAGCACCACAAAACCCTGACGGAAGGTGGGGCCATGCCCTACCTGCTGGTGCTGGCGGCGGCTTTGCTCCTGGGGGCTTTCTACCTGACCGCCCCGCGCCAGAGCCCCGAAGCCCAGGGCCAGCCGGCGGTAACCTTTGCCGAGGTGCAGGCCATCATCGCCGCACACTGCCAGATGTGCCACGCGGCCCGCCCCACCCAGCCGGGCTTTGCCTCGGCGCCGGGGGGGGTGGTGCTCGAGACCCCCGAGCAGATCGTGGGGTATGCCCAGAAAATCAAGCAGGTTTCGGTGGACACCCAGTACATGCCCCTAATGGTGCCAGGGGTTCCGCCCATGACCCCCGAGCAGCGGGCCAGGCTGGGGGCCTGGGTGGCCCAGGGCGCGCCGGGGCCGTAGGATTAAGGCATGGCACGCCTCTCAACCCATGTGCTGGACACCGCCCACGGCCGCCCCGCGGCGGGGCTCGACCTCGAGCTCTACCGCATCGGCCCCGCGGGCGAGCGCACCTTGGTGACCGCGGCCCGCACCAACGCCGATGGCCGTACCGATACCCCCTTGCTCTCGGGCGAGACCATCCCGGTGGGCCTGTACGAGCTGGTCTTCCACGTGGCCGCCTACTTCAAGGCCCAGGGCGTCCCCCTGCCCGACCCCCCCTTTCTGGACGAGGTGCCCATCCGCTTCGGCATCGCCGAGGCCCGAGGGCACTACCACGTACCGCTCCTCATCTCGCCCTACGGCTACAGCACCTATCGGGGTAGCTGAGTACCCCAAGGGAAGCTTCATCCCTTGTCCCGTCCGCAGCAAACCACGTTTTTCGCTTCCCACGGGGGCTCACTGCCCTACGAACAAGAACGCATCCCAACTGACCCGACCATGAACCTTTCCGATACCGACTTCTCCCAACTGGCCCAGGAAGCCCTCGAGCGCTGCCTGGCCCTGGGCCGCCTATCCGAAGAGGCAGGCCGCCTGACCCGCACCTTCCTCTCCCCCCCCATGCGGGAGGTGCACCGGCTGCTCACCGCCTGGATGCAGGAGCTGGGCATGGCGGTGCGGGTGGACGCGGTGGGGAACCTGATCGGGCGCTACCCCGGCCAGACCCCCGACGCCCCGGCCCTGCTGATGGGCTCGCACGTGGACACCGTGCGGGATGCGGGCCGTTTCGATGGCCTTCTGGGGGTAACGCTGGCGCTGGCGGTGGTGAAGGCCCTGGGGGGCCGCAGGCTGTCCCTTGCCATTGAGGTGATCGCCTTCTCGGAAGAGGAGGGAGTGCGGTTTGGGGTGCCCTTTCTGGGGAGCAAGGCCATCGTCGGGCGGTTCGAGCCGGCGCTGCTAAAGCTGCAAGACGCCGAGGGTCAGACGGTCGAGGCGGCCATCCGGGCCTTTGGCTTAGAGCCCGCCCAGATTCCCCAGGCCGCCTACGACCCCGCTTTTGTCAAAGGGTTTCTGGAGTTTCACATCGAGCAGGGGCCGGTGCTGGAGGCCCTGGGGTATCCGCTGGGCCTGGTGGAGGGCATCGTGGGGCAGAGCCGGCTCGAGGTGGCCTTCCGCGGCCAGGCCGGGCATGCCGGCACCGCGCCCATGCACCTGCGCAAAGACGCCCTGGCCGGGGCCGCCGAGTGGATTACCCTGGTCGAGCGCGAGGCCCGCGAGGAGCCGGGCCTGGTGGCTACGGTGGGCATGATCACCGCATTGCCTGGGGCGGCCAACGTGATTCCGGGGGAGGTGCAGATGAGCCTGGATGTGCGCCACCTCGAGGACGATACCCGCAGCCAGGCGGTCGCCAACCTGATCACCCGGGCCCAGCAGGTGGCCCAGCGCCGGGGCCTCGAGCTTGGCTACCAGACCCTCTACGAGCAGCCCGCCGTGCCCTGCGACCCCGGCCTGAATAGGCTGCTGGCCCAGGCCTTGGAGGCCCAGGGCTACCCGGTGCACCGCATGGTCTCGGGGGCCGGGCACGATGCCATGGTAATGGCCGCACTCTGCCCCGCCACCATGCTGTTTTTGCGCAGCCCCGGCGGTCTCTCGCACCACCCGGAGGAGTCGGTCTGGCCGCAGGACGTGGAGGCCGCCTTGCGGGTGGGCCTGGACTTTTTGCACAGGCTGGCGGCCCATCTGGGTTAGGAGGTGAGGATGCTCGATCTGATCGTGCGCACTGGAAAGCTGGTCACCCCCGAAGGGGTGCGGCAGGCCGACCTGGGGATAAAGGACGGGCAGATTGCACAGATTGCCCCGGAAATTAGCGAGCCAGCCCGGCAGGAGGTCAGCGCGGAGGGCTTGCATGTGCTGCCCGGCCTGATCGACGTGCACGTGCACTTCAACGAGCCGGGACAGGCCCACTGGGAGGGCATCGCCACCGGCAGCGCGGCCCTGGCCGCCGGCGGTGGCACGGCGTTTTTCGACATGCCGCTCAACTCGCTGCCCTGCACCCTCGATGCCCCTTCCTTCGACCAGAAGCTGGCGGCCATGCGGGCCTCCTCCCACACCGATTTCGCCCTGTGGGGGGGGCTCACCCCCCAGAACCTCGAGCGCCTGCCCGAGCTGGCCCTGCGGGGGGTGATCGGGTTCAAGGCCTTCATGTCCAACTCCGGCCTGCCGGAGTTTCCACACTGCGACGACGGCAGCCTGTACGAAGGCATGCGCATCGCCGCCCGGCTGGGCCTGCCGGTGGCCGTTCATGCCGAGTCCGACGCCCTGACCGCCCATTTTGCCCGGCAAAAGCAGCAGCAAGGCCAGACCACCTGGCGCGACTACCTGGACTCGAGGCCGGTCTTTACCGAGCTGGAGGCCATCCAGCGGGCCCTGCTGCTCGCCCAGGAAACCGGCTGCCGGCTGCACATCGTGCACATCAGCTCGGGGGCCGGGGTGGCGCTGGCCGCCGAGGCCAAAGCCAGAGGGGTGGACGTGAGCCTCGAGACCTGCCCCCACTACCTGGCCTTCACCGAGGAAGACCTCGAGCGCCTGGGAGCCCTTGCCAAGTGCGCCCCACCCCTTCGCTCCGGCGACCAGCAAACCCTGCTGTGGAACCAGGTCTTGCAGGGCTTGGTGGACATCATCGGCTCCGACCACTCCCCCAGCCCGCCCGAGATGAAACAGGGCGATGACTTTTTTGCCCTGTGGGGCGGGATTGCCGGGGTGCAGTCCACCCTGGCTGTGCTGCTAACCGAAGGCTGGCAGGCACGGGGCCTAGCCTTGGAGCAGATCGCCCGGCTGCTGGCAACCAACCCAGCGCAGCGCTTTGGCCTGCAGGGCAAGGGCCTATTGGCCGAAGGCTACGACGCCGACTTTGCCCTGGTAGACCTTCAGCAGACCCACACCCTGAAGCCCCAGGATCTGCACCAGCGACACCCCATCTCGCCCTACCTGGGCCGTCGCTTTGTGGGCGTGGTGCGGGAAACCTGGCTGCGGGGGCAGCGGGTGTATGCCCTGGGTAAGATAGAAAAGCCCAACGAGGTTCGATTGCTTACGAGGCATCTATGAGTCTGACCGGTTTTACCCGTACCCGCGTAGCCCCCGACCACGCCCTCCTCACCCCCGATACCTTTGTGCGGGCCCCCCTGCCCGGCTGGAAAAACACCGCCTGCATCGTACACATCTCCCCTGAGCTGGGGGCCCGCTTCAAGATGTACACGGTGGAGATGGAGCCCGGCGGCAGCGGCGAGATGACCCTGCTGGACATCCAGCGGTTTGCTTATGTGCTGGAAGGCGCGGTGGCGCTCGAGGTGGGCGAGGCCCGGCATACCCTGGGGGCCCACCGCTACGCCTACCTGCCAGCCAACACCCCCCACCGCTTCGAGGCCGCCGCGCGTGCACGGATGGTGGTATTCGACAAACCCTACCAGGCCTTAGCCGGGGTAGAAGTGCCCTCAGTGGTGCTCGGGCATGAGCCCGAGATGCCCAGCAGCCCGCTCCTGGGCGACGAGGCCCTGCAGGTGCGCCTGCTGCTGCCGGATAACCCCTCCTTTGATATGGCCGTCAACACCATGACCTTCGAGCCTGGCGCCCACCTGTCGCTGGTGGAAACCCACGTGATGGAACACGGCCTGCTCTTCCTCCAGGGGGGTGGGGTGTACCGGCTGGGCGACCACTGGTACACCGTGCAGGCCGGCGATGTCATCTGGATGGCCTCCTACTGCCCACAGTGGTTTGGGGCGCTGGGCAAAACACCCAGCAAGTACCTGATTTACAAAGACGTCAACCGCCACTCGCTCGAGCTGTTGGGCTGACCCAGACCCCCTTGCCCGGGCCTGGGCGCTGGAGGCCACTTGGCTGGGTGCGGTAAACTTCTCGTGCTGATACCAGATTCGGTTGTTTCGTCGCCAGACAGCGACGGAACAACCCGACCGAAGGGAGTGCTCTAGGGTTCAAAAAGACAGACTCACGGAATTTTTGATTGACGATTGTCTTTTGAATCCGGTATGGATTCTTTTCAAGCCCGACCGAAGCAGGCCTTCTAAAAATTGCTGGAGTAGCCCATGATCGTACGACCTCTGGTAGACCAAGAACGAATTGTCCGCGAACTCGAGGCCCTGGCCGAGTTTTCCGATACCCCCAAGCCGGCCATTACCCGCATTCTTTTTACCAAGCCCGACCTGGAAGCGCGGGCCTACCTCAAGGGGCTGTGCGAGGAAGCGGGTCTGCACCTACGCGAGGATGGCCTGGGCAACATCTTCGCCCGCTGGGAGGGCTCCGCGCCCGACCTGCCCGCGGTGGGCACCGGCTCCCACTTCGACGCCATCCCCTATGCCGGCATGTACGACGGCACGGTGGGCGTTCTGGGAGGACTGGAGGCCATCCGCTCCCTGCAGCGCAGCGGCTTCAAACCCCGTCGCTCGATTGAACTGCTGATTTTTACCGCCGAAGAGCCCACCCGTTTTGGCATTGGCTGCCTGGGAAGCCGGGCCCTGGCCGGGGTCTTGAGCCCCGATTCACTGCGCGAGCTCAAAGACCCGGAGGGGCGCACCCTCGAGGAGGTGCGCTGGGAGGCCGGCTATATGGGCCGCCTGGAAGACGTGGCCCTCCCCGAGGGCTACTACTCGGCTTTCGTGGAGCTGCACATCGAGCAGGGCCCGGTGCTCGAGCAGGAGCGCGTCCCGCTGGGCATCGTAACCGCCATTGCAGCCCCAGCCTCCTTGCGGGTTCACCTGGAAGGGGTGGGCGGCCATGCCGGAACCGTCCTGATGCCCGACCGGCGCGATGCGCTCTGCGCTGCTGCCGAGATTATTCTGGGTGTGGAAGCCTTCGCCAAAAACAGCGGCAGCATCAACACCGTGGCTACCACCGGCTTCTGCGAGGTCTACCCCAACGCGGTCAACAGCGTGCCCAGCCGGGTCAGGCTCGAGATCGATATCCGGGATGTCGAACAATCCCGCCGCGACCAGGTGATCCGCAACGTAATTCAAGGGGTCGAACAGGTCTGCACCCGGCGTGAGATCAAATACAGCGTGCAAATCATCAACATCGACCCACCCGCCAAAGCAGGCTCCGATGTGCTCAAAGCCCTGGTGGCCTCGTGCAGCGAGGCTGGGGTCAGGTTTAAGTTGATGGTGAGTCGGGCCTATCACGACTCCTTGTTTATGGCCCGGATTGCCCCGACCGCCATGCTCTTCATTCCCTGCCGGGAAGGCATCAGCCACCGACCAGACGAGTATGCCGCCCCCGACGATATCGCCCGGGGCGTCTATGTGCTGGCCCTCACCCTGGCCAAGCTCTCGCTGGCCGAGGAAAAGACTGTTGCCAAGGATGACCCTGTTCTGCTGGATGAATAGAAACTCAGCAGCGGCCACCTTTTTGCGTTCCGACATAGCAAAAAAACACCCGCCACAAGGGCGGGTTTTCAGGTCGGTGCTGCCTAGGCCCTGGCTTTGTTAACCAGCTCGGCAAAGGCTTCGGGCTGACGCACGGCAATATCGGCCAGAATCTTGCGGTCGAGCTCGATGCCGGCTTTCTTGAGGCCGTGCATAAACACGCTGTAGCTCAGACCGTGCTGGCGAGCAGCCGCGTTGATACGCACAATCCACAAGCGGCGCATATCGCCCTTACGCTTGCGGCGGTCGTTGAAGGAGCGCATGGCTCCGCTAAACAGGGTCTCGCGGGCCTTGCGCACACTCTTGGAGCGCAAACCGTAGAAGCCCTTGGCCCGTTTGAGGATTGCCTTGTGCTTACGACGACGAACTACACCGGTTTTGGCGCGTGGCATTCTGGATCACCTCTCCTTATACGTCGTAGGGCATCAGGCGGTGGACACGACGCTCTTCGCCCTTCGAAAAGGTAAAGTCGCGCCCTTTCTGACGGCGGCTTTTACCCGATTTGTGCCAGTTGAGGTGGCGCTTCCCCGGCTTTTTGCCTACCACTTTGCCTGTAGCCGTAATCTTGACACGGCCTTTGGCGCCCTTATGGGTCTTCATCTTAGCCATGGTCTACTCCTGGTTGGCCGCCCAAGTGCCTCGTCTCGAGGGCTTTCAACTCGGCAGCCTTGCAAGTATAGCATCCTTTCAGGCCCCTGCCAACCCTAGACGATGTTTTTTTCCCGCGTCTTGGCATCTTCCAGAAAGCGCTCATAGCGCAGTGCGTCTATATTCAAGCTGCAAGCCCGCCCATCCACTACTTCCTCAGCCATCAGACGGCCTACCATAGCGGCCTGCTGCACCCCGTGGCCGGAAAAGCCACAGGCGTTGACCCATCCCTTCACACCCGGCATCCAGCCCAGGATGGGGTTGTGATCGGGGGTAACCTCGTAGTAGCCCCACCAGCTCGCCTTTTGGTCGAGGTTACACCCCTCGAGCCAGGGAAAGCGGGCCAGGCCCACCTCGAGGGTGGGCTCGAGCCAGCCCCAGTCCATCCCTTCGTGGAAGCCCAGATCGGCCGGATTGCTGCGGCCAAAAATCAGCCGGTCGTGCTCGGGGCGAAACCAGAAGCCGCTGGACAGATCTATGGTCAGGGGATGCCAGGAGGGTTGGGGTATGGGCGCGGTGCAGAAAACCATCCGCCGGGCGGGCTTCACCGGGATACTCAGCCCCGCCCGTCGCCCCACCTCCCCCGCCCAGGCCCCAGCCGCGTTGATCACCACCCGGGCCTCGAGCCACCCTTTGGGGGTCTGCACCTTCCATCCAGTTTTGGTCGGCTGGGCCAGGCAAAACTCGGTCTCGGTATGCACCAAAGCCCCCATCTCCCTTGCGCGCCGCAGGTAGGCCAGGCAGATGCCATGGGGGTCTACAATACCGTCGGCAGGGCCATAGGTGGCCCCCCGGATGGCTTCCAGGCCCGCTGCTATTGGCGAGAAGCTGAACCACTCCTGGGCGGCCTCGAGGTCGCGCACCTCCACCGGTACCCCCAGGCTGCGCTGCAGCTCCACCCCCGCCAGGTGCTGTTCCCACTGGGAGTCCGGCACCAGAAACAGATAGCCGATGGGCCGGTAGGCTGCTTCCGGCATCGCTTGATACTCCTGTATGGAATACCAGGACAGCAGAATGTTGGTGGCCTCGGTAAACTGCACCCGCACCCCCGCTGCACTCTTACCGGTCGAACCCATGGCGGGTGCGGGGGCCATCTCCAGCACCCCCACCCGAAGGCCCCGCTCCGCCAGGCGGTACGCGCAGGCGGCGCCGATAATGCCCGCGCCAACTATGAGGGCATCGTAATGCGTCATCGTGCCTACTTTAGCGCACAAGGTAGACCCGCGCCAGCCAGGCAAGCGCAGCCCGGTAAAGAAGGCCCATTCCAACAGGGGCAGTTCCGGAGAATTCCAGACAGTCGGTGGATAGCCCGCTTCAGGTGCTGGCCTCTCGAGCCCTCCGGCGTACGAGCTTGTCCTGGTACATACGCTGATCAGAAAGCCGCACCAGGTCGCCATCGGAGCTGGCCTCCTCAGGCAATGCGGCCAGGCCGCTGCTAACGCTGGCCTGGGGGAAGCCCCGTTGTTGAGTAAGCCTGACCGCCGCTTCTACGCGGCTAAGGATCTCATTGCGGTGGCTGACATCCAGGTAGGGCAGAATCGCCGCGAACTCGTCGCCCCCAATCCGGTACACCCGACCCAGATCCATAAAGCTCTCCTGAACAGCTAAAGCAAAGGTGCGCAGCAGCGCATCGCCGCGTTCGTGGCCCTCGGTATCGTTGAGCAGTTTGAGGGTATCGAGGTCCATCGCCAGCACGCTCAGGGGGTAGCCCACCCGGTAGGCGCGGGTCACCTCGCTCTCCAGGTCGGACTCAAACGCCCGGCGGTTGCCCAGACCGGTGAGCACATCGGTGTGGGCCATGAGCTCCATTCGGCGGGCCAGCATCTGGGCTTCACGGCGGGCTTGCTCGAGTTCACGGGTGCGTTCGGCCAGAAGCTGCTCAAAGTTTTGGCGGAGCTGTTCAACTTCCCCAACGCCCCAGCCCAACTGGGCTTTCTCGAGCTGCACTGAAAGCGAAAGGTCGGAGTCCAGGCGCTGCATGTGCTCCTCAACCCCCACCGCAGCATCAGCAAACACGGCCAGACAGGCCTCCACCACCACCGGATCAAACTGGCGCCCGCTCTGGCGCTTGATCTCGGCCAGGGCCTCCGCTACCGACCAGGCCCTTTTGTAAGGGCGTTCGTGGGTGAGGGCATCGAGCACATCCGCCACAGCCACAATGCGGCCAGGCAGGGGAATGGCTTCACCCGCCAGGCCCCTGGGGTAACCGCTGCCGTCGAAGCGCTCGTGGTGGGTCAGGGCAATTTCTTCGGCTAAATGGAGGAGCCGGGAGCGCCCCCCCGACAGAATGCGCGCCCCGATGGTGGTGTGTTCTTTCACGATTTCGTACTCTTCGGGGGTCAGCCGGTCGTGTTTGAGCAAAATGGCGTCCGGAATACCAATCTTGCCCACATCGTGAAGCCGCGCGGCCAGCCGCAGAATCTCCACCTCGTTGGAGGGCCAGCCCAACTGCTGGGCAATCAGGGCCGCGTTGCGCCCTACGCGGTAGGTATGCTCACCGGTGGCGTCATCGCGGAACTCCGCGGCCAGGGCCAGGCGCGAGACGATCTCGAGCTGGGCGAACTCGAGCTCCTGGGTGCGCTGGAAAACCTTGGCCTGGGCTTCTTCGCGGGCCTGGCGCTCGAGCTCGGTTTTGAGGCGTAGCTGTTCAGCCTCGGTGCGTGCGCGCTCGAGCTCGAGGTGGTTGATGAGGGTTTGCCGTTTGCGCTCGCTCTCCTCGTTGAAGACTTCTCGTTCCAGGCGGTGGTACTCTTCCAGGTGCATCACAGCCGTCTCAAACGCCCCCGCGGCCTTGTGTATCTGGGCCAGCAGCCGGTGGGCCAGGTAGGTGCTGCGTTTACGCCTGGCCTGGCTGGCCAGCTCGAGGGCTTCCTGGGCGCAGGCCCGGGCCTGCTCGAGCGCCCCCTGGGCCAGCCAGGCCTCCCCCAGGCTTAAAAGCACATCCAAAAGGGTGGCGCCCCAGCCGCTCGAGCGCGCCAGGGCCAAGACCTCCAGCAGGGTTTGGGTGGCCGTCTGGGGCTCCCCCAGGGCCATCTGGGCCTTGGCCAGGCCCTCGAGGGCAGTGGCCTGCATCCGCTCCAAACCCTGCTGCTGGCTGGCCTGCAGGATGGTCTGGTAAAGCGCCAGGGCCTGGGGGTAGTCCTGGCGCTTGTAGGCCAGCTCGGCCATGAGCTGCATGACCTGCAGCTCGATCAGGCGATCACTAGACTGATGGGCCTCAGCCAGGGCTTGCTCGTAGTATCGGTGGGCCTGCGCAAAGTCGCCCATTTCCATGTACAGGTTGCCGATAGACGCGAGGTTGCCTGCGCGGTTTCGCGCGCTGTGGCCTTCTTGCTGGTATAGCTGGTAGGCTTCCAGAAAGGCCTCGAGGGCCTGGGGGTACTGCCCCAGCTCGGTGCGCAGGATACCGATGTTGTTGAGGTAGCTGGCCTGAGCCGCCGGGTTGTTCAGGGTGCGCACGATGCCCAGAGCACGGGTGAGCTTATCCAGGGCCTGGGCATACTCGGCCCGGGAATGGTGGATGCCGGCCTGCTGGTTCAGGCAGTCCGCCTCAGCCGCCGGTTGCACGCCCTGTCGGGCCAGTTGAATGGCCTCCTCGAGGTAGGTGCTGGCCAGATCCAGCTCACCCTGTTCGCGCAAAACGGTAGCCAGCAGACGCAGGCCGTCGAGCTTGAGACCCATATCCTGGGCCTGCTCGGCCAGCTCGAGGGCGTTCTGAACTGCCTGCATAGAGGCTGCCAACTGGCCGAGGCGAAGATACGCCCTGGCCTCAATAAGGGTTGCCTGCGCCTCATAGCCGGTTTGCCCCTGCTGGTGGGCCAGGCTACGGGCCTGCTCAACCAGACGCACGGCCTGCATGGGGGCGAGGCCAAGCTGGCTTTGGGCATCCGATAGTAGCAGCGCGACATCCGCTTCAGGCATCAAAGCTTTTTCTGTACCATTCAGATCATCTTGCACCGGCCATGCCCCTATTCAAAAACCCCCGGTCATACGGTTCTAATAAAGCTATTTACCGGCTTCGTAAATTCCTTACAAAACCACCTTTTTTTAGGATACGCTCCAAGGTGTGCTCCGGCTGTGACAGGCAGCTCTGCAAAATGGCCGCCACAAATCAGCAAAAGTGCGACCACCAAGGCTTAGACGCCAGCTTGCAGCAGGTTTTTGTAGCCAATCCAAAACTTAATGAGCACTTAAGGGCCTATCACCCCGGGTAGGGGTGTCTGGCCCAGCCAGAAGGAGCGCAGCGGCCATCAGACGAGAAAATTTTTGGGCGGCTATACCCCCGAAGCCAGCGCCGCGAGGGCAGCGCTGCGCAGCAGTTGCAGGTAGGCCTCCGGCGTGCTTGCGCGCCCCATCACCAGGCTCCTAACCCCACGGTAGGGCGGGGTTAGGTCGAGCCAGCAGGCCTCACCCGAGGACGGCAGCAGTAGAATCCCCGGCGCCAGCCAGGGCACCTCCTGCGATGCCAGGGCCGCATCCACCCTGTCTTTGAACTGGGCCGGGGCCACAGGCCGTCGGGGCAGCACCCCCCCCCGCTCGAGGGCCCACCCCTGCTGATGAGCCAGATGCCGGTAAGTCGGCCAGTCGTCCACATCGGTAAACCAGGGCCCCGCCCCCCACTCGACCCGCTCCACGCGTTCTTCGTAGGCCCGCAGGATGGCCCGCGCCCCCTGATCCCCTCTGAGTTTTTGAATATCCGGGAAAAGCTGGGCCGACAGGTAGACCGGTGGCAGCACCTGGCCCTGCAGACTGGCCGCAACCGCCACCGAGTACGGGCCTCGAGCCTGTATGGCCTGCCTCAGCCGTTCCAGCCTTGTCGGCTCGAGCGCCGGCATATCGGCCAGCATAACCAGCACCCCTGCCGCATCCGGTAAGGCCCGGATGCCGGCCTTTAGCGAGGTGCTCTGTCCGTAGCGGTAATGGCGGTTGAGCGCCGTGTGCACCCTACCCCCAGCGGCTTCCACCCAGCGCTCCACCACGTAGCGGGTCACCTTCGATGCGCGCCCCACCACCACTGCGATCCGCCCATCCACCACAGCAGCAGCCTGCTCGAGCACCCGCGTTAGCAGCACCTGGCCCTCACCTGCCGGCAGCAACCATTTGGGCACCCCGAACCTCGAGGCCCGCCCAGCCGATAGCACAATGGCATCCACCATAGCCCATCGTAAGGTATCGCAGCTTATGGAAAACTGATACAAACTGTAAGCTTAAACATCTTTGCTGGGTGGGTTTAGGACATAGATTATTCTGGCTTGCAAAAGCAAAAAGGAGGCTGGACTGCATGATACCTGCGGCCTTTGAGTACAAACGTCCGATGTCCCTCGAGGAGGCCCTGAGCCATCTGGCCCAGTACGGCAGCGACGCCCGCGTGCTGGCCGGTGGGCAGAGCCTGATCCCGGCCATGCGCTACCGCCTGGCCCAACCCGCGGTGCTTGTTGATATCAACAAGCTACCCAACCTGGGCTACATGAAAGAAGAAAATGGGATGCTCTGCCTGGGAGCGTTGGTGCGGGACACCGACGTGGAGTTCAGCCCTGAGATAAGAAGCAGGTATCACTTGATTAGCGATGTCTCCATGGTGGTCGCCGACCCCATCGTGCGCTTCCGCGCTACCGTGGTGGGCTCCCTCTGCCACAACGACCCCTCCGGCGACTGGGCGGCTGCGGCCATTGCAGCGCGGGCCCAGATGGTTATTCAGGGCCAGGGCGGGGCTCGAGTGGAGCCCATTGACCAGTTCCTGGTAGATAGCTTCGCGACCTCCATCGGCGAGGGTGAGATGGCGGTGGAGGTGCGGTTTCCTGTCCCCAACGCGCTCACCTCTGGCGCTTACGAAAAAATCGAGCGGAAGGTGGGCGACTACGCCACCGCTGCCGCCGCTGTACAGATTGAGCTCAACCCCGACGGCACCATCAAGGAAGCCGGCATCGGCATTACCGCCGTAGCCCACATGCCCCTGCGGGTTGAAGAGGGGGAGAAAATCCTGCGGGGCCAAAAGCCCACGCTCGAGCTGATCCGGGCCGCGGCCGAAGAAGCCCGCAAAATCGCCGACCCCAATCCAGATGCGCGCGGCTCCGCTGAGTACAAAAAGGACATGGCCCGCGTACTGGTAGGGCGCGGTCTGATTAAAGCCCTGCAGCGCCTGAATGTGGCGGTGGCCTAAAGCCCGTAGCAGCTTTGTAGGAGCTCAGCATGGAAATCACGCTAAAAATCAACGGCTCGGAGAAAAAGCTCAGCGTAGAGCCCCGCACCCTGCTGGTGCATGCCATCCGCGATGCCGGTCTTACCGGAACCCATATCGGCTGCGACAGCTCTTCCTGCGGGGTTTGCACGGTGGTGCTCGATGGCAAAACCGCCGTTAAGAGCTGCACCATGTTCGCAGTCCAGGCCGAGGGCCACGAGATTACCACCATCGAGGGCATGGCCCAGGGCGGCAAGCTGCACCCATTGCAGCAGGCTTTCCACGACCAGCACGGCCTGCAGTGCGGCTACTGCACACCCGGCATGATCATGGCCGCGCACGTGCTCTTGCAACACAACCCCAACCCCACCGAGGAGGAGATTCGCTTCGGCCTCTCGGGCAACCTCTGCCGCTGCACCGGCTACCAGAACATCGTCAAAGCGGTTCAGCAAGCTGCCGAGATGCTGCGCCAACCGTCTGGCGCGGCCGCCGATGATTAACCCCCTTCTGGTTTTCTTGGCTGAAAGGAGCACCCATGGCAGTCCAGACCCCCAACCTCGAGCCCAAGGGCATCCAAGGGCTCGGTAAGGCCATCAAGCGCAAGGAAGACGCTCGCTTTATCGTGGGCAAAGGCAACTACCTCGACGATATCAACCTTCCAGGCATGCTCTACATGGCCCTGGTGCATAGCCCCTACGCCCACGCTAAAATTTTGAACATCGATACCAGCGAGGCCCTGAAAATTCCCGGCGTCAAAGCCGTCATCACCGCCAAAGACCTGGCCGCCGCGGGGCTTTCCTGGATTCCAACCCTGGCCGGCGATAAGCAGATGGTGCTGGCCGACGGCAAGGTGCTGTACCAGCACCAGGAGGTGGCCGCGGTGTACGCCGAGACCCGGCAGGCCGCCGCCGACGGGGCCGCCGCAGTCCAGGTCGAGTACGAGCCCCTGCCAGTGGTGGTCGATCCCTACAAGGCCACCGCCCCCGACGCGCCGGTGCTGCGGGAAGACATCAAAGATCAGATGAGCGGGGCCCACGGGCCTCGGCGGCATCCCAACCACATCTGGACCTGGGAGGTGGGCTCTAAGGACGAAACCGAAAAGGCCCTGGCCCAGTCCGAGGTGCGCATCAAGCAGCACATGGTCTACCCGCGCAGCCACCCGGCCCCCCTGGAGCCCTGCGGCTGCATCGGCGACATGAACAAGGCCACCGGACGCCTTACGGTCTACATGACCACCCAGGCGCCCCACGCCATCCGCACCGTGCTATCACTGGTAACCAAAATTCCCGAGAACAACATCCGGGTTATCTCGCCCGATATTGGCGGTGGCTTCGGCAACAAGGTGCCGGTCTACCCCGGCTACGTGTGCGCCATCGTGGGCAGCATCGTGCTGGGCGCGCCGGTCAAATGGGTCGAGACCCGCACCGAGAACCTCACCACCACCGGCTTCGCCCGCGATTTCCACATGGACATCGAGATTGGGGCCACCAAAGACGGCAAGGTCACGGCCATGAAGGTCTACACCCTGGCCGACCACGGGGCCTTCGACGCCGCCGCCGACCCCAGCAAGTACCCGGCGGGTTTGTTCAGCATCTGCACCGGATCCTACGACTTCCAGAAAGCCTACGCCCAGGTAGAAGCGGTTTACACCAACAAGGCCCCCGGCGGGGTGGCCTACCGCTGCTCCTTCCGCGTGACCGAGGCCAGCTACCTGATTGAGCGCAGCATGGACGTGCTGGCCCACGAGCTCAAGATGGACCCCGCCGAGCTGCGCCTCAAGAACTTCATCCAGCCCCACCAGTTCCCCTACCCCTCGGCCCTGGGCTGGACCTACGACTCCGGCGACTACGAGAAAACCCTGAAGGTGGCGCTCGAGCGCATCGGTTACCACGAGCTGCGCAAAGAGCAAGCCGAGAAGCGGGCCAGGGGCGAGCTAATGGGCATTGGCATCTCCACCTTTACCGAGATTGTGGGGGCCGGGCCCAGCAAGGACTTCGACATCCTGGGCATCAAGATGTTCGATGGGGCCGAGATTCGGGTACACCCCACGGGCTCCGCCATCGTGCGGGCCGGCACGCGCCACCAGGGCCAGGGCCACGAGACCACCTGGGCCCAGATCGTCTCGGAGGAGCTGGGCCTGGACGTGGACAAGATTATTGTGGAGGAGGGCGACACCGACACCGCCCCCTATGGCCTGGGCACCTACGCCAGCCGCAGCACCCCCACCGCCGGCGGGGCCATGGCCCTGGCCGCCCGTCGCATCCGCGAGAAGGCCAAAAAGATCGCCGCACACCTGCTGGAAGTGGGTGAAAACGACGTGGAGTGGGTGGACAAGAAGTTCCAGGTCAAGGGCGTGCCCAGCAAGAGCGTGACCATGAACGAGGTGGCTTTTGCCGCCTATACCAACCTGCCCCCGGGCCTGGAGCCTGGACTGGAAACCACCTACTACTACGACCCGCCCAACCTGACCTTCCCCCACGGCGCCTACGTCTGCGTGGTGGACATTGACAAAGGCACCGGCGAGGTCAAGGTGCGCCGCTTCGTAGCCATTGACGACTGCGGCACCATCATCAACCCCATGATTGTGGAAGGACAGGTGCACGGCGGCCTGACCGAAGGCTTCGCCATGGCCTTCATGCAGGAGATCGCCTTCGACGAGCAGGGCAACCACCTGGCCTCCAACTTCACCGATTATCTGCTGCCCACCGCCCTCGAGACCCCCAAATGGGAGACCGGCCACACCGTTACCCCCAGCCCCCACCACCCCATTGGGGCCAAAGGGGTGGGCGAGTCGCCCACGGTGGGCAGCCCGGCCGCCTTTGTGAACGCCGTGGTGGACGCCCTGGCTCACCTGGGTGTGCGCCACATCGACATGCCCATCACCCGCGAAAAGGTCTGGAAGATTTTGCGGCAGGCCGGAGTGGACGCTTTCTAGCCAGAACTGATATCCCAAGCGCCTGCGACCTGTCGCGAACTGCATTGGGCTTCTGTTAATCGTCGTTCGTTGCAGCAAGAATGGGGTGGACAGTCTCCGTTCTGTAGTAAGCTGCCCACCCCATCGCTGCGCGCCCACCGGGCCTGGCATGTTGTGCGCCAATGTGTTGGAAGACTGGCTTTTGGGCCAATTCAGGCCATTTGTGAGGTGTGAGATATGAAACTCGAGTACAAAGGTCAAGAAAACGTTCAAGCCAACCCCGAAAAAGTTTGGAGCTTTATCCAGGATCCCCAAAAAGTAGCCTCCTGCCTGCCCGACCTCAAGAGCGTGGAGATCAAGGACGATAAGCACATGGTTGCCACCGTAGGGGTGGCGGTGGGGCCTGTGCGGGGTACATTCAAGTTCAACATTGAGCTTGACCCTCGTCCAGACGAAAACAAGGTGATGGTGCGTATCCGCGGCGGTGGACTGGGTAGTGCCGTGGATCTTACCGCCAGCGCCGACATCAAGGGCCAGGACGACCAGACCACGCTGTTGGACTGGCAGGGCCAGGCCACGGTGAGCGGCCCCGCTGCTACGGTGGGGGGGCGGGTGCTGGATGCCCAGGCCAAGCGGCTCATCGAGACGGTGTTTGCCAATATGGGCCAGAAAATGAGTGAGGTCTAGTGAGTCCAGGCGCCGGTGAGTAGCACAAGCACAGCCAGCGGGCAGGGTGGCTCGAGCTCGGTTTTGTGACCAGCGCATGATTTTCCTGTTCCATCTGGCTTTACGCTTGAATACAAATGGACATCTACAGCAGAATTGCTGAGCTCAGGCAAAGCGGCCAGTCCTTTGCACTGGCTACGGTGGTCTCGCGCCAGGCCCCGGTCTCCTCGCACCTGGGCGACAAAGCCATCATCTTTGAAGATGGGTGCTTTGAAGGGTATGTGGGGGGTGCTTGTTCACGGGAAATTGTGCGCAAACAGGCCCTCGAGGCCCTGCGCCTGGGCAAGCCCCGGCTGGTCAGGATTACCCCGGAGGCGGCGGCTAAGGTGGTGCTCGAGCACGCCGACGAGGTGGTCATTCCCATGACCTGCGCCAGCGAGGGCGCGGTGGACGTCTACATCGAGCCCCTGATTGGCAAATCCTGCTTGCTGGTGGTGGGGGGTTCGCAAATCGCCCTCACCACCGCCCAGATAGCCGCCCGCATGAACTACACCGTCACGCTGGCCTGCGATAAGCCCGAGCTGGCCGGGGTGAGCCTCGAGTCCGAGATACAGGTGCTGGACTGGCGCGAACTGGGAAACTGGCTCGACGCGCAAAACCCCGCCAAAACCCATATCGTAATCGCCTCGCAGGGCCACTACGACGAAGACGCCCTGGTGCTCATCGCCCAGCGCATGCCCCGCCCGGCCTACCTGGGGCTGGTGGCGAGCCGAAAGCGCGGGGCCGCGGTGCTGGACAATCTGGAAATTCTGGGAGTACCCAGAACCACCTTCCCCCAGCTCAAATACCCCGCCGGGCTCGACTTAGGGGGGCGCGGGCGCGACGAGGTGGCCGTCTCGATCCTGGCCGAGATCATCTCACTCAAGCACCAAAAGAACCCCCAAAAAGTAGCTGTCGAGGCCCCTCCAAACCCCTTGCCGGCGCTCGAGCAGGTTCAGGCCATCGCAGCCGATCTTCCGGTGGCCGCAGCCCCTGCCGCCATCCCCAGCGGTATGGCCATCGACCCCACCAGCGGCGAGCTGGTCGAAATCGCCAAAGCCGTCAGCGCCGAGTACCAGGGCCAGACCTACTACTTTAGCTGCCCCAACTGCCGCGCCAAGTTCCTGAAAAACCCCGAAAAGTACCTGAAGGGTAGGGCATGAACCCGGCTGAGCAGAATCCGCTTCTACAAAGCGTCGAGGGTATCCAGGCCGTTCTGCGCGAGCGCAACTACATCGCCGACCTGCCCATGGCCACCGCCCTCAGGCTGGTGATGGCCCTGCGCAAGCCGCTGCTGGTCGAGGGCCCCGCCGGGGTGGGCAAAACCCAGGTCGCCAAAACCCTAGCTGAGGTGCTGGATACCCGGCTGATTCGGCTGCAGTGCTACGAAGGCCTCGACACCGCCCAGGCCCTGTACGAGTGGAACTACCCCAAGCAGATGCTGCACATCCGCCTGACCGAGAATTCGGGCGAGAGCCTGGCCCAGCGTGAGGCCGAGATTTTCAGTGAGGCCTACCTGCTGCGCCGCCCGCTGCTCGAGGCCATCTCGCAGGATCAGCCCCCGGTGCTGCTGATTGACGAGATAGACCGCACCGACGAGGAGTTCGAGGCTTTTTTGCTCGAGCTTTTAGCCGAGTTTCAGGTCACCATCCCCGAGCTGGGCACCCTCAAGGCCCGGCACCGGCCCTATGTGATCCTGACCTCCAACCGCAGCCGCGAGCTGTCGGACGCCCTCCGGCGGCGCTGTTTGTACCTGTGGCAAAACTACCCCAGCTTTGAAAAAGAGGTCGAGATCATCCGGGCCAGGCTACCGGGCATCAACGAGCGGCTGGCACAAAAGATTGCAAGGGTGGTGGCCCACCTGCGCGAGCTGCCCCTGAACAAGGCCCCCGGCGTGGCCGAGAGCCTGGACTGGGCCGAGGCGCTGGTCTCACTGCACAAGGAGTCCCTCGATATGAGCATCCTCGAGCAGACCTGGGGCGTAATCATCAAGGACAAAGACGACCTGGCCCTGGTGGAAGCCCATAAAGCCCGCATCGCCGAGCTGGTCGTCTGAGCAGATCAAGCTGGCTGTTGGAGACGCTGCCCATGCCGCCCAACGCTTTTCCTTATGGCAACCTGCTCGAGAACCTGGTGGCCTTTGGCGAGCACCTGCGCCGCACCACCCAGCGCTTCAACATCGGGCCACAGGAGATACAGGACAGTTTGCGCGCGCTCGAGGCCGTGCACCTGGGCAACCTGCAGGAGGTTCGACAGGCCCTCAAGCTGGTCATGTGCAGCAGCCTCGAGCAGGAGCGGGTGTTCGACGACCTGTTCTTTCAGTTTTTCCTCTCGGGCCGGCAGCGTCCGGCAGCCCCCAACCACCCCCCCAAAGCCACCCCCGGCGGCCCGGAGGAAGGCCACGAGCAGATACCGGCCCGTCGGTCTTCTTCTCCCGAACACCCGGAGGGCTCAGGTGACCTGAGCGGCAAGGGCCGGCCACACCCCCACCAAGATACCCCGGCCGACTGGGCCGCCCCCCTGCTCAAAGCCATGTTCAGCCGTATCGAAGGGGCCGAGGCCCCGGAAGTGGAGATACCCCAGCAAGACCTCGAGGCCATGCTGCAGGCAGCCACCCAGATGGTCAACCAGGTGCGCCTGGGGCGCAGCCGGCGCTGGAAGCTTGCCAGCAAAGGGCCGCGCTTTCACCTGCGGCGCACCCTGCGCAAAGCCCTGCACACCGGCGGCGACCCCCTCTACCCCGCCTGGCAGCACCACCCCAAGCGCCAGCCCCGCTTTATATTCGTGCTCGACGGGAGCCGCTCGATGCAGGACTACGCCGACCGGCTGTTGCAGTTTGCCTATGCCCTGCGGATGCGCTGCAACCGGGTGGAGGTTTTTGTTTTCTCCACCCAGATGGAGCGCATAACCCGGCAGCTCGAAAAAGCCAAAAGCCTTTCCGAGCGGCCCCGGCTCCACCGGCTGGGCCGGGCCTGGGGTGGGGGCACCAGCATTGGGGAAAACCTGTTGCGGCTCGAGCAGCAGTACGGCGGCCTGATTCGCGGCGACAGCATTGTAATTGTAGCCAGCGACGGGCTGGATACCGGAGCAACGGAAATCCTGGAACTGGCCCTGCAAAAAATACGCCAGCGCAGCGCCGCCCTGATCTGGCTCAATCCCCTGCTCAACCAGAAGGGCTACGACCCTCGAGCCAACTGCATGAACACAGCCCTGCCCTACCTCGACCGGCTCTGCACCGCCGAAGATCCCGAGGCCTTCGCCCGGCTTACCCAGCGGCTCAAATTGCGAAAATAGCCCGTTGCGCGGCGCTATCCCAGCAGCTCGCTCCAGTTGGTTGGTGTGCGGGGCTGGGTGTAGTCGGTGTCCATCTGGGCCAGTTGCAGCCTGCCGGAGTACTCCTCGTTCACCGCCTGCCAGTAGGTGTATTCCTCGATCACCCAGACGCCGCTCTCCCGCGCACCGTTGCCGCTGCCCCGGATACCCCCAAACGGCAGGTGAGCCTCGGCCCCCACGGTGGAGTTGTTGATGCTGGTCATGCCGGCCTTAATCTCGGTTTTGAAGCGGTAGGCCCAGTCGCGGCGGTTGGTGTAGACCGCGCTCGAGAGCCCGTAGGGGTGGGCGTTGGCCACCTGGATGGCCTCGTCCAGCCCATCCACCCGCACCAGGTTGATGGTCGGGCCGAAGATCTCCTGTTCAAACTGCCGCATCCCCGGCCGGGCCTCCCAGACCGTAGGCCAGCCGAACAGGCCCGCCTCGGGGTCGCCCTTGAAGCGGGGGTAGGGGTTCGAGGCGGTTATGCGGGCTTTGCCAAAAAGCAGCGTAGCGCCGTCGGCCTGGCCCCAGCTATAGTGCTCGACCCAGCGCTCGTACAGGCGGGCGTTGATAAAAGGCCCATAGGTGACCTCGGGGTGCTCGAGCGGGTTCCCCACCACCGTCGACTCGGTTTTCTCCAGGAAGCGCTTTTTGAACTCGTCGTAGATGGGCGCCTCCACGATGATGTTGCCGGCGCTGGTGCAGCGCTGGCCGCCGGTGGCGAAAGCGCTCCACCAGGCCCCTTCCACAGCCAGCTCGAGGTCGCTGTCGCGCAGCACCACCAGGGGGTTTTTGCCGCCGAGCTCGAGGGTCGGGCGCAGCAGGTTGCGGCCCGCCACCTCGCCAATCCAGCGCCCCACCGCGGTGCTTCCGGTAAAGGCAAACTTGTTCAGCAGCCCCTCGTCCATCAGCTCCACCAGCCACTGGCCCGTGGAGTCCTTGCCCCCGCCAAACACCACGTTGATCACCCCTGGGGGCAGGCCCGCCTCCTCAAATAGCTTCACCAGTACATACGACAGCGCGGGCGAATCGTCGGAGGGCTTCCAGACCACGGTGTTGCCGGTCAGAACGGCCGGGATCAGCTTCCAGGAAGGCACCGCGATGGGAAAGTTGCCCGCCGTAATCATCCCCACCACCCCGACGGGCCGGCGGAAGGTGAAGAGCTCCTTGTTCTTCATCTCGCTGGGCACGGTCTGGCCGTAGAGCCGGCGGCCTTCCGAGGCGAAGAAGATAGCGGTGTCAATGGCCTCCTGCACATCCCCACCGGCTTCTTTGAAGGTCTTGCCCACCTCGCGCACCATCAGCCGTACCAGGGTGGCTTTTTCGCGGGTCAGCACCTCGGCCAGGTTCATCAGCACCGCCCCGCGCACCGGCGCGGGGGTGCGCGACCATTCCTGGAAGGCTTTCTGGGCCGCCTGGGCCGCCTTGCGCAGGGTTTCTTTGGGGGCTTCGGGGAAGCGGGCTACCAGGTCGGCGCGGTCGGCGGGGTTGTGGCGCTCGAGCCAAGGGCCCTCGAACACCTCCTCTCCCCCAATCAGATGGCCTATTTCCAGGGCTTTACCGTATTTGCTGGGGTGTGTCTGCATACTTCACTTCTCCACAGAGCTGAGTTTTTCCCGCAAAGCCTCTACCGTAGCAGGTGGTACCAACTTCGACACATCGCCCCCGTAGCGGGCGATCTCCTTGACCATGGTGGAGGAGACAAACGACCAACGGGTGGCCGCCATGATGAAAAAAGTCTCGGGGTGGTTGCCGTACTGGCGGTTCAGGTGGGCCATCTGCAGTTCGTTCTCGTAGTCGGAGACCGCCCGCAATCCCTTGACGATGACCCTCGAGCCAATCTGCTTCATATACTCGGCCAGAAGGCCGTTGAAGGTATCCACTTCCACGTTGGCAAGCCGGGCCGAGGCCACCGCCCGTCGGATAATCTCCACGCGCTCCAGGGGCGTGAACAGCCATAAACCCCGCTTGGAGGGGTTCTCGAGCACCGCCACCGTGACCTTTGCAAAGTGCCTCGAGGCCCGCTGGATCACGTCAAAATGCCCGTTATGCAAAGGGTCGAAACTGCCAGGGTAAACCACGTGCATAGCGCCTCGCTTTCGGCCCGTATCTTCACATGGCAAAGCGCCTCGGGTCAAACCCCTCATTCCGGCGGCTCGAACATGTCGGCCTCGATGATGGTGAGGCAGTTGTAGCCATACACCCGTCGCTCCCCCATCGGCAGGTGCAGGTCGGTGGGGTGCTGCAGGATGTACAACCCACCGGCTTCGACCACCCGCGCCTCGAGCAGCCGTTCAAAATCCTGCAACAGGTCGTGGGGATAGGGCGGGGCCATAAAAGCCACCGTGAAGCGCAGCCCTTGCCGCCTGGCTTCTTGCAAGTAGCGCTCCACCGGCATCCCCTCGATCCGAACCTTCAGGCGGGCCTTGGTGGCATTCTCCCTCAGGAACTGGATAGCCTGCCGATCCTTTTCCACCAAGGTGGTTTCAAAGCCCTCCGAGGCGGCCTCGAGGCCCACCGCGCCGCTACCCGCGTACAAATCCAGGAAGCGGCCCCGGCGGGGGTACCTAAAGCGCAAAAAATCGAAGAGGGCCTTGCGCAGCCGCACCGGGCTGGGCCGCGCCGATTCCGGCACCTTCAGGGCCACGCCTTTGGCAGTTCCACCTAAAATGCGCAGCATATCGGCTACTGACCCGGCACACGGGTGGGGATTTGCACGATGTCCGGGCTACGGAACCAGAGCTGGCACTGGGTGCCCTGAAGTTGCGCAGGCCGAACCCGCACCTCAAAGCGGCTGCTGGCCCCGTTGGCCAGGCTTCGCTCGGCAATCGGGGCCGAGTTGGTGCCGTAAACCCTTCGGTTCGGAACCCCGTTGACCGTGGTAACCACTTTGTCCACCACCCGCAGGTTGACGCGCACGTTGTGTAGGGTCTGGCCGGACTGGTTAACCACGGTTCCCCTCGCAATCATCACCCCCGCGCTGGGTGTGCAGCTCCATTCGGTGACGCGCAGCTTGTACACCACGCCCTGCGCCTGACCCAGCCCCAGCCAGAAAAAGATTCCCAAGATAAGGGCACCCAATCTCATACCGCCAATGCTACCAAAGATAGCGGAACCCAGAGACCCAGGCGTTGCGCCTCCGGGCGCTCAACGGGGATTGGGCACCAGGGTGGCGATCTGGATCACTCGAGGATTGCGGAACCACAGCTCACAACGGCTCACCGAATCAAAATTGGTGCGAACCCGCAGCTCAAAGCGCGCCGACTCCCCCGGCATTAGGTTGCGATCCTGCAGGGGCGCCGAGTTAGCGGCCATGCGCAGCCCTGGGCCAATCACTCGAGCACTCACCCGCAAGTCCTGCAAAGGCCGGGGGCTGATATTGCGCACCGTGCCCTGAATCAGCACCCCGCGTGCAAAGGCCTGACAGCTCCAGGACAGCACCCTCAAGCGGTAGGGGCTCGACTGCGCAACAGCCATCCCTACAACCATGAGGGCGCTGACAACCACTAGAAAACGCTTCATAACCCAACCGTTTCGTACAGGTGCGCCTCAAAAAAGGCACCCCCGACCTCGTATCTAGCTTGCAGGGCTTTAGTTTAACCCTTTCCGAGTTTTACCGAGCGTTATTTTAACCGGGTGAGAACCCGAGCCTTCGGGTTCGGGTCTAGTGGCACGTCGCACCGGTTGAGTTGGTCGAGGAGACTGGATTCGAACCAGCGACCCCCTGCTCCCGAAGCAGGTGCGCTACCAGGCTGCGCTACTCCTCGGCGCCAGCGAGTACTGAGTATAGAGCGGACGTGACGCTTTGTCTAGGCCGCTGGGGTGGTCCTTGCAGCAGGGTTTGTGCTTAATTGATGAAGCGAGTCTTAATGCAGCACCAAACAAATTAGAGTTACTTGACCCGTATCTTGAAAGTTAGCTGCATAAACACCCTTGCAGGGGCCACTTTTCTAAGAGAGCATTAGAGGAGATTTCGATGAAGCACTGGCTAGGTCTGCTAATAATGGTTATGCTAACTGCCTGCAACACCGATAGCGCAGGCACCCCCAACGGCCCCAACCCCAGCCGTACTGGTATGTGGTCGGATCCCCGCACCTGGCCCAGCGGGCAGCCGCCCCGCGCCGGCGAGGTGGTGGTGATTCCCCCCGATCTGGCTGTGGTGCTCGACGTAAGCCCGCCCCCCCTCAAGGGCCTGACCATCAACGGCGTTTTGCGCTTCGATAACCGAGACCTGGAGCTGAGCGCCGACTGGATTATGGTGCACGGGAAGCTCGAGGTCGGCACCCCCAACCAGCCCTTCCGCAACCGGGCCGTCATCACCCTCACCGGCAGCAACCCCGACGAAGACCAGATGGGTATGGGCACCAAGGTGCTGGGGGTGATGGGGGGCAGCCTGGACTTGCATGGCGAGCCGCGCAAAGGCTGGACCAAACTGGCCCAGACCGCCCCCGCTGGCGCCACCCAGATCACCGTGCTGGACGCCAGCGGCTGGCGCGTGGGCGACCGCATCGTGCTGGCCTCCACCGATTACAACCCCCGACAGGCCGAGGTGCGCACCATCCAGGCCATCAGCGGCAATACCCTCACCCTGGATGCCCCCCTCAGGTACCCCCATTTTGGCGAGATCACCTACGGGGTAGACCAGCGGGGCGAGGTGGGGCTGCTCTCCCGCAACATCCTGATCCGGGGGGACGATTCATCGAGCAGCTCCGGTTTTGGCGGGCACATCATGGCCATGATGGGCAGCACTATGCGGGTTTCAGGTGTAGAACTCTACCGCATGGGGCAGCGCAACACCCTGGCCCGCTACCCCATCCACTGGCACCTGATGGGCCGGGCGCCGGGGCAGTACATCAAAAATTCCTCCATCCACGAGTCCTTTAACCGCTGCGTAACCATTCACGGCACCAGCGAGGTCGAGGTCGTCGGCAACGTGGCCTATAACACCCTGGGCCACTGCTACTTCCTCGAGGACGGCGCCGAGAGCAAAAACCTCATCGAGGGCAACCTGGGCATCCTGACCCGCAAACCCGACCCGGCCAAGGGCGAGCTGGGTGTAATCCCCACCGATAAAACCCCCGCCACCTTCTGGATCACCCACCCCGACAACATCGTGCGCAACAACGTGGCCGCCGGCTCCGATCACACCGGTTTCTGGTACGCATTGCCCGAAAATCCCACCGGCCCCTCGGCCACCACCACCATCTGGCCCCGCCGCACCCCATTGGGCGAGTTCTCGGGGAATGTGGCCCACTCCAACTGGGATGGCCTGATGGTCGACCGCGGCCCCAACAAAAATACCCTGGCCGCTGAGCCCACCGTCTACAACCCCCGCACCAATCCTAGCAATCCAAGTAACAGCAACACCGAAAACCCGCCCATAGTCGCCGAGTTCAAAAACTTCACCGCCTACAAAAACCGAGGCAACGCCGCCTGGCTGCGCGGCATCAACCACAAGGTCACCGGGGCTAAACTGGCCGATAACGCCATCGGGGTGACCTTCGCCTCACAAGAAAGCACCCTGGAAGACTCGCTGGTGGTGGGCGATAGCGCCAATAAAGGCTTTCCCGAAAACTGGGAGTTCCGCGGTAGCGACGGACGCAGCCTGCCCAGGCCCTGGGCGGCCAGCAGCGGCGGCCCCATCCAGGACAACTTCCCCATTCGCGGCTTCGAGTTCTACGACGGCAAAATCGGTTTCCGCAATGTGCAGTTTTTCAACTTCCAGCCCCTGCAAATCCAGAACGCCCAGGGCAGCCAAACCGCCACCCGCGAGGCCGGGGCCCTGAGCTACCTGCGCTTCACCGACTTTGCCATTGACAGCCGCAACTTCGCCGAGGGCGCGCGCTTCACCAACGCCAAGCCCGTCTACCTGCCTCCACGTCCAGAGCCCACCCCTGAAGAAATTGCCAACGATGATAGCGCCGATGGCTACCGGGGTGCGGTTTTTGTGGATATCGATGGTTCGGTGGGGGGCCACCCCGGCCATGCCATCGTGCTCAACACCCCCTTCTTGCTCGACACCAACTGCGAAATTAGGACTGACTGGAACGCCGGAATTTGCAACTACAGCTACGGGCGCCTGTATATTTACAACCAAAGCGGCGGTGACATCGCCCCGGTCTCCCTGCAACGCAACGACGGCAGCAACCCGGTCTTCCGCATGTGGGGCCGACCTCAGGAGGGAGCCAACACCGAGTTTGGGGCCACCGTGATCAAGGGTCGCAGCTACACGCTCAGCTTAACTGGAGACATGCCCAACAAGCTTAGGCTGCGCTTTGACGACAGCGCCCCGGGCGAGTTCATCAACCTGGCCATCCCTTACAACGGGGAGCCGTTCATCTACCGTGATTACTGGATAGATAACCGCAATAAGCTGGCTCGAGCGGCCTCACGCAGCGATTTCGATAACAGTACCGGAGACCGTTACTGGGCCGAGGGCGGTACGTTGTGGGTAAAACTGGTGGTGCGCAACCAGCCGGGACGCGACTGGGCGGTGCTGGATATTTGCCGCAACGATCTATGTAGGTAAACCCCTCGAGTTACCAGTGCAGCAGGGCTCTGCTTAGGGTTGTACCACCCGGTTTCGCATACCCTGTGAAAAAGAACTTATAATGGCGAGCGGCAGTGCGTAGCCGTTAGGTTGGCAAACCCAAATCCACGGAGGCAAGTGTGAACCTACACGAGTATCAGGCCAAAGAGATCCTCGCCAAGTACGGCATCCCGGTTCCCCCCGGCAAGATCGCCTTTACTGCCGACGAGGCCAAGCAAATCGCCAGCGAGTACGGCGACCTGGTGGTCATCAAAGCCCAGGTGCACACCGGTGGGAGAGGCAAGGCCGGGGGCGTCAAGCTAGCCCGAACCCCTGAAGAGGCCCGTGAAAAGGCCACCCAGATACTGGGCCTTAACATCAACGGCTTTATCACCAAGAAAGTCCTGGTGGCCAAGGGTCTGCACATTGCAAAGGAATACTACGCAGGCATGATCCTGGATCGGGTGAGCCAGCGGGTGGTGTTAATGCTCTCCAAGGAAGGGGGAGTGGACATCGAAGAGGTGGCAGCCACCCGCCCTCAAGCCCTGATCAAATACCCCATCGACCCTCATAAGGGCCTGCGCCCCTTTGAAGCGCGCGAGCTGGTTAAACGCGCTGGCATGGAGGGCAACCTCAACAAGCTGGCCGATGTGCTGGTCAAACTCTACCAGGCTTATGTGGGTATTGATGCTTCTACCGCCGAGATCAACCCGCTGGTAATCACCGACTCCGGCGAGGTGGTCGCTGCCGACGCCAAAATTGTGCTGGATGACAACGCCCTCTACCGCCACCCCGACCTGACCCCGCTGCGCGAGTTCGAGGCCGAGCACCCCCTCGAGGTCGAGGCATCCAACTACGGCTTTAGTTACGTCAAGCTCGACGGCAACATTGGCGTTATCGGCAACGGCGCCGGGCTGGTCATGTACACCCTCGACCTGGTTCAGCGCTGCGGCGGCAAGGCAGCCAATTTCCTGGATATCGGAGGCGGTGCCAAAGCCGACATCGTGTACAACGCGCTCAAAGTAGTGCTTAAAGACCCCGACGTGAAAGGCGTCTTCATCAACATTTTTGGAGGCATTACCCGTGCCGACGAGGTCGCCAAGGGTGTCATTCGCGCGCTGGATGAAGGCCTCCTCACCAAACCAGTGGCTATGCGCGTCGCCGGTACTGCCGAGGAAGAAGCCAAAACCCTTCTGAAAGGCCGCCCCGTGTATATGTACCCCACCTCGGTTGAAGCCGCCAAAGCCATCATCTCGATGACGGGAGGTACGAAGTGAGCATCCTGGTCAACAAAGACACCCAGGTCATCGTGCAAGGCATTACCGGACGTGAAGGGGCCTTCCACACCGAGGCCATGATGAAGGCTGGCACCAAGGTGGTCGCGGGTGTAACCCCCGGCAAAGGAGGCCAGACCATGCTGGGGGTGCCGGTCTACGACACCGTGAAGGAAGCCACCGCTCACCACCGGGTGGATGCCTCTATTATTTTTGTGCCCGCTCCAGCCGCGGCCGATGCGGCCCTCGAAGCAGCACATGCCGGTATACCCTTGGTGGTGCTGATCACTGAGGGCATCCCCACCCTGGATATGGTCAAAGCCGTGGCCGAGATCAAGGCCATGCAGAACGTCCGCCTAATTGGGGGCAACTGCCCTGGCCTTATCACCCCCGAAGAGTGCAAGCTGGGCATCATGCCTGCCAGCGTATTCAAGAAAGGTCGGGTTGGGCTGATCTCCCGCTCGGGCACCGTTACCTACGAAACCGCCAAGGCCCTGTCGGACGCAGGGTATGGCATCTCCACCTGTATTGGTATCGGGGGCGACCCCATCATCGGCACCACCTTCAAAGACCTGCTGCCCCTCTTCAACGAAGACCCAGAAACCCACGCGGTTGTGCTTTGCGGCGAGATTGGCGGCTCCGATGAGGAGGACGCCGCCGCCTACGTTAAGGAGCACATGAAGAAGCCGGTGGTAGGTTTTATTGGTGGGCGCAGCGCCCCCAAGGGCAAGAAAATGGGCCACGCTGGGGCCATCATCATGGGGAGTGTCGGCACCCCGGAAAGCAAGCTGGCCGCCTTCGCCGAGGCCAACATACCCGTAGCCGATACCATCGACGATATCGTGGAGCTGGTGCGCGCCAAACTTGGCTAGCCTTGCAGCCGCAACCCGGCAGGGCCGTGCCTAACCCTGTCGGGTTTTTTCTTACGTTTTGGCAGAAAACACTTTCCACCAGCTCGCTTCTTCAATCAGCCGCCGACCACCCAGACTTTTGAGCAATTGGTTGGATGCTGGTCGTTGTCAAAGACCAAAGGCATCAAAAAACCACGTCCGCACCAGGCCGAGAAAGCTACCCAGGGGTTGCCGGAACACTGTCAGCAGCAACAGCATGGCCACAATGGCATAGGTGGGGTTTGCTTCCAAGCGCCAAATGTAAGGGTGCCAGCGCAAGGGGAGAAAGCTTTGCAAAATTTTGGAGCCATCCAGGGGTGGAATAGGCAGTAGATTGAACACCGCTAAGGTCAGATTGATGCTGGCTGCCACAGCCATAGCCTGGGCTACGATTAAGACGCCATGGCTGGGGTTCTCTAAAAGACCGGATACAAGCATCCAGCGCAGCAGTCCGGCGAGTAAGGTGGCAATGCATAAATTAATGCAAATTCCCGCTATCGAGACCACAAAAAGCCCAAGGCGATACTGGCGAAAATTGGGTGGATAAATAGGCACGGGCTTAGCCCAGCCAAAACCAACCAGGAGAATCATAATGGAGCCGATGAGATCCAGGTGCTTGATGGGGTTGAGGGTTACCCGGCCCTGGTCTTTGGCGGTCGAATCGCCCATCCACAGCGCCGTGATGGCGTGCCCCCACTCGTGCAGGGCCAGTGAGATCAACAACACCAGCACCACCAGCACAAAAGCCAGGGGGTCGCTTTGCAAGAGCGGCAGTAAACCCATCTACAAGCCAATCGCAGCAAACAGGCTGTTCAGCAAACCACTCAGGCCCTCCCGGATGGCCGGCAGAATCCCGGTCAGATTCAAAACCAGGAAGATAAGAAAAAAGCCCACAAAGCCATAGCTTTGTAGCTGATCCATAAAACGCCGCGCTTCAGGGCTGCCAATCGCATACACCACCCTTGCCCCATCCAGGGGAGGCACGGGAAATAAATAGACCGCGGCATGGCTGATCATCAGGGAACCGGCTACCGTCAAGCCCAGGGCAATGCTCGAGGTCGCCGGCCCCAGGCTGTCCAGAAGCCTTCCGAGTAAGATGTAAAAGAAGGCAGCCACAAAGAACCCCAGCGGCCCCATCAGCGCGGTCTGGGCTCCTCTGGAGCCATACAGCCGCCAGGGAACCAGGCGTGGAAAGCCAAAGCCAAGCAGCGCCAGGAAAATAAGACCCAGACCATCCAGGTGTACCCTTGGCTCCACCGTTAGGAAGCCGTAACGCCTGGGGTCGCTGTCTTTGTAGCGGTCAGCCAGATAGGCTTGGAACAGGTTATGAA
The DNA here is from genome assembly GCF_000024425.1 of Meiothermus ruber DSM 1279. NCBI lineage: Bacteria > Thermotogati > Deinococcota > Deinococci > Thermales > Thermaceae > Meiothermus > Meiothermus ruber. The sequence goes on along the minus strand of NC_013946.1, from coordinate 1,397,725 downwards.
CAACCAGGCCAAAAGCAGCGGCGGCAAAGGCCACCAGATAGGCCAAGGGATCTCTACCTAGGAGCTCAAAGAAAAACATGTCGCTACCAGTTTACGGGTTTACGAGCGTTTAGGTTAGTTTCCAGTCGAGGGATCACGACGCCGGCCCATCAGCAAAAGGCTCAATGCGCATAGAAAAGCGCATACCTGGCTCTAGGGCAGATAGGCCAAGGGGTTACGGGCCACCCCTCCCACCCGCACCTCAAAGTGCAGGTGAGGGCCGGTGCTCCACCCCGTCGAGCCCACATAACCGATGAGGTCTCCCCTATCTACCCACTGCCCCGGGCGAACCACAATCCGCGACATGTGGGCATAAAGGGTCTCCTGTGCCCCACCGTGGTTGATAATCACATGCAAGCCATAACCATAGCGGCTCCACCCGGCGGTATCGACCTGCCCGGCCCTGGCTGCGTAGATGGGTGTGCCTATAGGCGCGGCCAGGTCGATACCGGTATGGAAGCGCTGGAACACCCCACGCCGCCCAAAGTAGGTGGTGATGGTAAAGTTTGAGATCGGCCAGCGGTAGCCGGCCGCGGCTACCACCGCATTGGCCGGGCGCAGGCGGGGTTGGCTTTGCGTCTGCTGTTGCAGGCGCGCCCGTGATTGCGCCTGCAAGCGACGCTGCTCAGCCAATTGCTTTTGTCGGGCCTCCTCCTGCTTGCGGCGCTGCTCGGCCAACCGACGGGCTTCCTCTTCACGGGCCTTGCGTTCAGCTTCCTGAATTTGCAGAAGGCGCTGGTAGGTGGCCCTGGCCTGCACCCTGGGCAACAAGATTAAATCGCCGGCCCGCACATCGGTGGGCGAGTCCAGTCCGTTGGCCTTGGCCACTTCGTTCACCGAAAGACCAAAGCGCTGAGCCAGATCGTGGATGGTCTCCCCTTTCCTGAGCTGTAGTAGCAAACCGGGCTCCCCCGTAGGAATGTACAGGGTGGAGCCCACATCGAGGCGATCCAGACTTTGCAAGCCGGGGTTTGCCGAGACCAGCCCAAGAATGGTAAGGTCGAAACGCCGCGCAATCGATTCTACGGTATCACCGCTGCGCACAACATAGGCCCGAACGCCGGGGGGGAGGCGGATCTCATCGTTGGTCTCTTCAACCAGAGGGATGCGCAGCTCCTGCCCAGGCCGCAGCACAGCGTTTTGTAAACCGCTGCTGTAGATGATGGCCCTGGCATCTACCCGGTATCGGCTGGCGATCTGGCTCAGGGTATCGCCGGGGCGCACGGTGTAGATCACCCAGCCTTTGCGTGCGGGTGTACCCACTTTGATCTCGGTTCCAGGCAGGTTGGGCTGGTTCAGCCCCAATGGCAGACTGAAGATTCCCGTCGCCAAAACACTGCTCAAGAGTTCGCTGATAGCCAAGTCAACCTCCGAGGCTGCGCTTTTCTTTGGAAGTTACCTAAAAAGCAACAGCTCCTTTAGTGGAACCTCAGAATGTAGCGTAGAGCATTTTCTGGGTTCCCGATGACTTCCGGAGGAAGTATACCTACTTTCCACCCAAAGTTGCAAGGAACTCTTTGTTGGTCTTGGTGCGAGACAGGCGCGCAAGCAGCATTTCCATGGCCTCGGCCGGATCCATATCGGCCAGCACTTTACGCAAGAGCCACATTTTTTGGATTACCTCCTCGCCTAGCAGCAGCTCCTCGCGGCGGGTACCCGACTTAAGGATGTCAATGGCCGGGAAGATGCGGCGCTCTTCCAGCCGGCGCGAGAGGTGCAACTCCATGTTGCCGGTGCCCTTGAACTCTTCGAAGATTACATCGTCCATGCGGCTGCCGGTTTCGACCAGGGCCGTAGCCAGGATGGTGAGCGAGCCGCCGCCGCGAATGTTGCGGGCAGCCCCCAAGAAGCGCTTGGGGAAGTGCAGGGCGGCGGAGTCCAGACCGCCCGAAAGGGTGCGCCCGGTGGGCGGTGTGACCAGGTTGTTGGCCCGGGCCAGGCGGGTGATGGAGTCCAGCAGAATCAGAACATGGCCGCCTTCCTCGACAATCCGGCGGCTCCGCTCGTGCACGAACTCGGCCACCCGGATGTGGTTCTGCGGCGGCTCATCGAAAGTAGAAGCGATCACCTCGGCCCCCTCGACCGACTCGCGGAAATCGGTGACCTCTTCGGGGCGCTCGTCAATTAGCAGCACGATCACTTTGATGTCGGGCTCGTTTCTGAGCACGGCTCGAGCCACCTTCTTCAGCAAGGTGGTTTTACCGGCTTTAGGGGGCGCCACAATCAGGCCGCGCTGCCCCCGTCCAATGGGCGCCAACAGGTCGATGACGCGGTTGGAGGATTCTTCCCCGGTGGTCTCGAGGATAATCTGCCGGTCGGGGAACTGCGGTATCAGGTCGTCGAACTTGGGGCGTTTGGCGGCCGCCTCAGGGTCGAGGTTGTTGACCGCCTCGACCTTCATCAGTGTGCCGTAACGCTCGTTTTCGCGGGCCATGCGGGCCTTGCCCACTACATAATCGCCGGTGCGCAGTTGGTACTGTTTGATCAGGCCAGCCGAGACGATGGCCGTGCGGGAGTCCATGTCATAAAGGTCTTCCTGCAAAAAGCCATAGCCATCCTGGCTGATTTCAAGGTAGCCCTTGGCGATTACCAGGCCCTCCTCGCTGGCCTCCTGCGAGAGCAGGAGCATGACCAGTTCGTCTTTAGACAGCTTTTTGTAGTTGGGGATGCCGGCTTCCGCAGCCAGTAGGTGCAGCTCAGGCAGGATGCGGCTGGAGAGCTCCTGGTAGCTCAGCGGAACCTTGTTCTCGACCTTGCGGCGGATTTTCTTGCCGGTGCGGGTCACGGTGACCTGGGCTTCGGCGTTGGGATCGGCAGTGCTGGATTTGGGCATGGTGGTTACTCCATTTTGCTTATTTGCTTAGGTTTTGCGTTTCTATACTTTTGGATTGGCTTTGGCCCAGTCTTCTAAAAAGGCCTTGAGCCCCAGATCGGTCAGGGGGTGCTTGACCAGCTGCTGGAAAACCTTGGCCGGCATGGTGGCGATGTCGGCCCCCAGCATGGCCGCCTGGGTCACGTGGCGGGGATGGCGGATCGAAGCGGCCAGAATCCGGGTGCTGAGGTTCTGCACCTGGAAGAGTTCGGCAATTTCGCGGATTAATTCCATGCCTTCCCAGGAGATGTCGTCGATGCGGCCCAGGAAGGGCGAAACACACCAGGCCCCGGCCTTGGCGCATAGCAGGGCCTGATTGGCCGAGAACACCAGGGTCATGTTGATGCGGATGCCTTCATCAGAAAGCGCTTTGCAAGCCTTAAGGCCATCCACGGTGGTGGGCAGCTTGACCACCACGTGCGGATCGATGGCGGCCAAACGGCGTCCCTCGGCGATCATCTCGGCAGCGGTGGTGGAAACCACCTCGGCCGAGACCGGGCCCTGCACGATCTGACAGATTTCCTTGATGGTGGGCTCGAGCGGGCGGCCCGACCTGGCGATCAGGGAGGGGTTGGTGGTAACGCCAGCCAGCACACCCCAGGCGGCTATCTCTCTGATTTCACTCACTTCAGCAGTATCCAGGTACAGATCCATGGCGCATGTACTCCTTCCCGCTTCTGGTCAGGTTTGAACGGGTTTTCCAGGCGAGTATATCGCCGACCAGCGATGAGAAACAAGTGATTTGGTTGTTGACGCGGGATTAGCAGCTTGCTACCATTCAGGTTAGCCGGTTGCCAGCAGTGCAATATAGCACAGGCTTCAGCCGGTGTAAAGAGCTGGGGACAGGTAGGCTTTCAAAGCCCATACAGCGAGCCTGGGAGGGTGTGAGCCAGGCGGCAACCTGAAAGCCGAGGATCACCCCAGGCAGCCTGGGAAGAAAGGGCCAGCGGGCCTGAGTAGAACCCAGCGGGTGCGCCCGGAACAGCGCAGATGAGGGCCTGAATAAAGTCGAAGAAGCTGTTGCGAGCATCGGCGATATTCAGGAAGTGCGGTGGTAACGCGGGAAACCTCGAGCCGAGCTTCTCGTCCGCACCTGAGGAACTTTGGGTCACAGGTCGGGCGGTTTTTATTTGTGACCCGCCCTCAGAAAGGAACCAGGTTATGGTGGAGGAAAAAAAGCTGTTTCAAGAGGTGACCGAGACCAATTTCCCCAAACTGGAAGAAGCTGTACTGGCTTTTTGGCGTGAGAATCAAATTTTTGCCAAGTCGGATCGAAAAGCCGCACCCAAGGGCGAGTTTGTCTTTTACGAAGGCCCCCCCACCGCCAACGGCAAGCCAGCCATGCACCATGTGCTGGCCCGCAGCTTCAAGGACATCTTCCCCCGCTACAAAACCATGCAGGGCTACCATGTCACCCGCAAGGGGGGCTGGGACACCCACGGCCTGCCGGTAGAGATTGCGGTGGAGAAAAAGCTGGGCGTGCTGGGCCGCAAAGCCCTGAACAGCCAGGAGATCGCCGAGTTTACCAAGCAGTGCCGGGAGTGGGTTTTCGCCAATATCGAGGACTGGAACTACTTCACCGAGCGCATGGGCATGTGGCTGGACCTCGAGAACGCCTACGTGACCTACCACAACTCCTACATCGAGTCGGTCTGGAACCTGCTCAAGCGCATGTGGGATAAGGGCATGGTGGTGCAGGACTACAAGGTGGTGCCGCTCTCGCCCCGCATCTCCACCACCCTCTCGCAAAACGAGATTGCCGATGGTTATCGGGAAGTGGACGACCCCAGCGTGTATGTGCGCTTCCCCTTGAAGCTCGAGACCACCCCGCCCGCGGTACGGGAAAAACTCCAGGCCCAGGGGGTGCGGCTCGAGGATTTAGAAAACCTGGCTATTCTGGTCTGGACCACCACCCCCTGGACGCTGCCCTCCAACACCATGGCCGCTGTGAACCCAGCGATGGACTACGCCGTGGTACGGTCGCCCTCGGTGGGCCACCTGATTTTTGCCACCGAGGCGGTGGAGCGGCTCAAAGAGCTGCACAAGGAGGAGCTCGAGGTGATCGCACACCTCAAGGGCGCCGATCTGGAGTGGTGGGAGTACACCCCCCCCTTCCCCGAGGTGTGCGTGGAGCTGGGCGTGGTACAGCAGCAAGGGGAAAAGCGCCCCGATGGCCGGCCGGTGATGCACTTTATCGCCCTGGCCGACTTCGTGAGCGCCGAGGACGGCTCGGGGATTGCCCACGAGGCCCCAGTCTACGGGGCTGAAGACCTGGAGCTGGCCCGCCAATACGGCACGCCCTTGCTCTTTGGCACCAACGAGTACGGCCTGATGCAGGTTACCGACGAGCGCGGCAAGTTTTTCAAAGATGCTGATAAGGGCTTGATCCGCATCATGAAGGAGCGCGGGTTGCTGTACCATGCCGGGCAGATCCGCCACCGCTACCCCTTCCACGACCGCACCGGCGACCCCATCCTGTACTTCGCCAAGCCGAGCTGGTACATCAAAACCTCCAACTTCCGCCAGGCCCTGTACGACAACAACGAGAAAATCCACTGGATTCCCGAGCACATCAAGCACGGCCGCTTCGGCAACTGGCTCAAGGACAACGTGGACTGGGCCATCAGCCGCGAGCGCTACTGGGGCACGCCGCTGCCCTTCTGGGTCTCGGAGGATGGCTCGGAGTACATCTGCGTGGGCAGCGTGCGGGAGCTTTCCGAGCTGGTCGGCCGCGACTTGAGCGACCTCGACCTGCACCGCCCCTACGTGGATGAAATTACCTTTGTCAAAAACGGCAAAACCTTCCGCCGGGTGCCGGAGGTGCTCGACGTCTGGTTCGACTCGGGGGCCATGCCCTACGCCCAGTGGCACCTGATGGTTGACCAGGACGGCAAGCCGCTGCCCGGCTTTGAGGCCAACTTCGAGCTGTGGCGCAAGCACTTCCCCGCCGACTACATCTGCGAGGCCATCGACCAGACCCGCGGCTGGTTCTACTCGTTGCACGCCATCTCGACCTTGCTGTACGACCAGCCCTGCTTCAAAAACGTCATCTGCCTGGGCCACCTGGTGGACGAGAAGGGCCACAAGATGTCCAAAAGCAAGGGCAACGTGGTGGAGCCCCTGCCCATGTTCGACAAGTACGGGGCCGACGCGGTGCGCTGGTATCTGTTCACCGGTTCGGAACCAGGGGAGCAAAAGCGCTTCTCCGAGCGCCTGGTGCAGGAGGCCCAGCGGGGTTTTCTGGGCACTTTGTGGAATGTGTACGGTTTCTTTGTGCTGTACGCCAACCTAGACAGGCCCAACCTGAACCAGCGCCCCGCTGTGCAGGAGCGTCCCGAGATGGATCGGTGGCTGGTAGCCCGCCAGCAACAGCTCATCCAGCAGGTCACGGCTGCCCTGGATGCTTACGACGCCCGGGGGGCCGGCAAAGCCCTCGAGCAGTTTGTGGAGGAGCTATCCAACTGGTACGTGCGGCGCAACCGCCGGCGCTTCTGGAAAAACGAGAACCCCGCCGACCGCGAATCGGCCTATGCCACCCTGTGGGAGGCCCTGGTCACGGTGACCCAGCTCGCCGCACCGTTCACGCCGTTTATCGCCGAGGCCCTGTGGCAAAACCTGGTGCGCTCGATTCAGCCCGAGGCCCCCGAGTCGGTGCACCTTTCGGACTGGCCCCAGGCCAATTCCGATCTGATTGACTCGACGCTTCTAACCCAGATGGGTGCGGTGGTGAGGGTTGTGGGCCTGGCTCGAGGGGCTCGAGCCACCAGCGGCATCAAGACCCGCATGCCCTTGCCCAGGGTGCTGGTCACCGCCCCCAGCGAGGCCGAGCTGGCCGGTCTGCGCCGCTTTGCCGATGAAATTGCGGAAGAGCTGAACGTGAAGCAGGTAGAGGTGCTGGGCCTGGGCGAGGAGTTGCTAACCTACCGGGTGCTCCCCAACCTCCCGCTGCTGGGCAAGAAGTATGGCAAGCGGGTTCCGGCCATCCGGGCCGCCCTGGCCGAGCTCGATAGCCAGATGGTGGCGCAAACCCTCAAAGCAGGGCGGGGTTTGAGCCTGGAGCTCGAGGGCGAGCGCATCGTGCTGGAGCCTGCGGAGGTGCTGCTCGAGGCCCTCTCGCCCGAGGGCTTTGCTGCCCAGGAGGAGGGGGGTTATATGGCGGCGCTCGAGGTTCGCCTCGATGAAGACTTGCTGCTCGAGGGGCTCAGCCGCGACCTGATCCGGCTGGTGCAGCAAGCCCGTAAGGATATGGGCCTGAACGTTTCGGATCGCATCCATCTAACCTACCAGGCCGAGGGCAAGTACGCGCAGTCCTTGGCTAGGTTTGGCTCGAGGCTTCAGGAAGAAACCCTGGCCCTTTCCCTGGAGCCAGGCGAACCGGCCGGTTTCATCACCGAGCTGTCCGACGAAGAGGGCTCCGTCAAGTTTGGTCTGAGCAAGGCCTAGGGCTGAAGCGGTTCCTGCTGGTAGGCCCGGCAGGAACCGCTTTACCGGGCCCCCAAGGCACAGCAAAGCGGCGACAAAATCGATGGCCCCACAGGTCTGGGGCAATTTTCATCATTCGCTACGAGAATCAAAAAAGTCGCACCAAAGGCCGCGCCGCGAGAAGGTTCAAAGCAGCAAGCACTAGCGGGCCGGTTTGAAAAAATCGACCTCGCCCAGAACGGGGTTGATTTCCACCTCCATCACCTCACCCCGCGCCGCCAGCACACCCCCCACGTAGTTCTCCCAATTGTGCGGTAGGCGCACCCCCTGCACCGATCGGTAGTTGGTGAAAAAGGTGATGCTTTCGCCCACGCCCGGAATATCCAGGCGCTCACCCAGCAACAGCCCATCGGGGTTGAGCAGGTAGGTGCTGACCCAGCCCTGGGTGCTCACGGTAAGCAGGCGTCCGGCCTGGTTTCGTAGGCTGCCCGGGGTCACGCTGGCCCGCTCCCGATTGCTGCTGCCATATTTGAGGCCCAGCCAGCCGGTGTAGAGGCTCGAGCGCAAAATCTCCCGCTGATTCTGTGGAAGGGGCCTCAAGGAGGTCTCGCGGCTCCAAAAGAAGCTTTCCTGGGGACTGTACTGCTGCAAAGCCAGCGGGATGGGGTTGGAGGAGCCCAGGCTCTCGGGGTCGTAAAGCTCAAGGCGGACGCGCCGGTTGCTAAAGTCCACCAGCAGCAAGGTTACGATGCGGCTCTCCTCTTTACCGTCGGGCAGGTAGTAGATATTGGTCGTCACCTCACGATAGGTGTTGAGGTTAGCCAGGGCCGCACCCCCTAGAACGCTGCGCGCGCGCTCGAGGAGCTGCGCGGCCTCGGGTGAAACCTGGGCCCATGCCAGGCCCAGCCCAACCATCCACGCCAAAGCAGCTATACGCTTGATCATCCTGCCGATGACCTTAGCACGAAGCGGTTTTGTTTCTATGAGTTTATGTAGAGCTTTTCACGATAATCACTTTGTGAAAACAGTATTCGCCCAGAAACAGCCCGGTAGGGTAAAGTTCCCCTCGTGGACTTTCAAGGTTTGCTTGCCGATCTGAACCTCGACGCGTTTTTTGTCTCCAACCCCCACAACGTGCGCTACCTATCTGGTTTCGTAGAGGGCAAGGATGCCAAAGTGGTCATTACCCAGGACGGCCCCACCCTTATCACCGACGGCCGCTATCTGGTAGAGGCCGCCCAACAGCGCTTCCCATACCGCATCCTGCTCAACCGTGCCGAGATGAACAAGCTGCTAGCCGAGTTTTTCCGGGGCCGGGTGGGCATCGAGGCCGAACACCTGAGCGTGGCTGCCCTGGAGGGGTTCCGGCAGGATTTCCCGGACCTCGAGTTCGTACCCACCAGCGGTGTCTTTGAACGGCTGCGCCGCCGAAAAAGCCCCCAGGAAATTGAGCAGATCCGGCGGGCGGCCCATCTGGCTGATCAGGGTTTCTCCCACATTCTGCCCTACATCAAGCCAGGGGTACGGGAAATTGAGGTGGCCCTCGAGCTGGAGTTCTTCCTGCGGAAAAATGGTTCCGAAGGGCTGGCTTTTAGCACCACCGTGGCCTCGGGGGAACGCAGCGCCATGCCCCACGGGGGCGCCAGCAACCGCATTATCCAGGCGGGGGAATTGGTTACGCTGGATTTCGGCTGTGTGATTGGGGGCTACTGCTCCGATATGACCCGTACGGTGGCGGTGGGCCAGGTCTCGAACGAGTTGCGCAGCATCTACCAGGCCGTGCTGGAAGCCCAGACCCTGGCGCTGGAGGCCGTCGCCCCCGGCAAAACCGGTCGCGAGCTGGACACACTGGCTCGAGCGCATCTAAAGCAGCTTGGCTACGGGGAACACTTCACCCACAGCCTGGGGCATGGGGTGGGCTTGTTCATACACGAAGCCCCCAGCCTGAGCCAGGCTTCGGAGGATGTCCTCGAGGTCAACCAGGTGATAACCATTGAGCCCGGCGTCTACATCCCGGGCCTCGGCGGCTGCCGTATCGAAGACCTGGTGCTGGTCACCGAGCAGGGCCACGAGGTGCTATCCAGAAGCCCAAAGCATCTGATGGAGCTATGAAGCGCTGGCTATCGCTGCTGCTGCTGGGCGGTCTGGCCTGGGCCCAGGGCTATGTGGTGCAACCAGGTGACACCCTCGAGCGCATCGCGCGGCTGTTTCAGGTGAGCGTGTCCGAGCTGATACTGCTCAACGGGCTGATTCAAGACCCATTACCAGCGGGTCTGCAGCTCAACATTCCAACCTCGGCCTGGGATCCCATGAACCTGGAAGTTCTTCCACTACCCGAACCCACCGAAGAACCCCCCGCATGGGTCTTTCTACCCCTGCCAAAAGCCCCGCTGGAAGTGCGCACCCCCGCCCCTCGACTGGTTCAACAGGGCCTGGCCTCTTGGTATGGGGCGCGCTTTCATGGGCGCCGCACCGCCAGCGGCGAGCGTTTCAACAAATACCATCTGACCGCAGCCCACCGCACCCTGCCCTTCAATGCGCAGGTGCGCGTGACCAACCTGCAAAACGGCAAGAGCGTGGTGGTTCGGATCAACGACCGGGGCCCTCACATCCGGGGCCGCATTATCGACCTATCTTATGCTGCTGCCCGCCTGATCGGGATGCACCAAAGCGGGGTTGTGCTGGTACGAGTGGAGTGGCTTAAGTGAAGTACGGTTTTCATATGTCCATCGCCGGCAAACTCGGCATCGCCGGCGCAGCCCAGGAAGCCGAGCTGCTGGGGCTTGGCGCCGTCCAGATTTTCGCCAAGAGCCCGCGCAGTTGGAAAACGCGCAACCTCAAACCGGGTGAAGTAGAGGGCTTCAGGGCCCGAAAGGAAAACCTGGGTGGTCTGCCCACAGTCATTCACGCCTCCTACCTGGTAAACCTGGCTGCCGAAGGCGAGCTAGGGCAAAAAAGCGTTTTCAGCCTGGCCGACGATCTGGCCAAAGCCCAGGCGCTGGGGGCCCAGTATGTGGTGGTACACCCAGGCTCGGGATCGGCCCAGACAGCCCGGGCCAACGCCCTCCGGGCGCTCGAGCTGGCCCAGCTAAGTCAAAGCGGGCCCCGCCTGCTTCTGGAGAACACCGCCGGAGGCGGCGAAAAACTGGGGGCTCGCCTGGATACCCTGGCCCAGATGATCGAGGGCACCCGGCTGGGGGTTTGCTTCGATACCTGCCACGCCTTTGCCGCAGGGTATCACCTCGAGGAGGCCCTGGACGGGCTCGAGCGGTTGGTGGGCCTGGAGCGGGTTCCGGTAATTCACCTCAACGACTCGGTGGGCGAGCGGGGCGCCCAGATCGACCACCACGCCAATCTAATGGAGGGCCGGATCGGGCCGGAACTCCGCCGCTTTGCCCTGGATGCCAGGCTGCGCGACAAGGTCTTTATCCTGGAAACCCCCCGTGGTGCACAGGAAGACGCCCACAACCTGCGGGTGCTGAGGGAGTGGCTGGCCCACCCCTAGGAGGCATGGCTGTTACTCGAGGGCCTGCCGAAACCAGCCGAGCACACCCGGCCAGGCTTCGTCGCCGCCGTGCGGCAGGAAAGTGACCTCGCCGGGCTCTTTACGAAACCAGGTGTACTGGCGTTTGGCATAGGCCCGCGTGGCGCGGATGATGGCTTTTCGCGCCTCTTCCAGGCCATACGCACCCCTCAAATAGCCGGCGACCTCCTTGTAGCCGATACCCTGCAGCGCCGTGGGCATCTGGGGGTATGCAGCCAGCAAGCCTTCGACCTCCTGCACCAGGCCTTGTGTAAACATGCCCGCCACCCGTAGCTCCAGGCGGGGCTCGAGCCAGGCCCAGTCAGGCCACAGCACCAGCTTGCGGTAGCGGAAGCGGGGCACGCGCTTAGGAAACCGGGCCGGGGGCAGCCCGGTACGGCGCAGCACCTCCACAGCCCGCACCAAACGACGGGGGTTGCGCTGCACCCGCTGGGCGTCCTCGGGGCTGGCGCGCTCGAGCTCTTGGAGCAGGGGTTCAATCCCCTGCCTTTCGACGAGTTTCCAGAGCTCCGCCTGTACTTCCGAATCGGGCTCGGGCAGCGTATGCATGCCCTCTGAAAGCGCGCGGATGTAATAGCCGGTACCCCCCACCACCAGCGGCACCTGGCCCTGTGCCAGCGTTTCCTGAATGGCCTCTTCGGCCAGGTGAATAAAATCTGTGACGCTAAAGCGCTGGTCTGGCCATACCACGTCGATCAGGTGGTGCTTGACCGCCTCACGCTGGGCCTGGCTGGGCTTGGCCGTGCCGATATCCATCCCCCGGTAGACCATGCTGGCGTCGGCCGAAATCACCGCCAGGGGAAATAGCCTGCCCAGGCGCAAGGCCAGCTCGGTTTTTCCGGTTCCGGTAGGCCCGGTCAGGACTGGAATGATGGGCAGGGCAGCGCAATCCATAGCTCAGTTACCCCAATCGAAGTCATGATATTCTCGAGACCATGACCATTGAACGCTTCGATGCGCTTGAACGCCTGCAAACCATTCGACAGCAGCTCGACGAGCTCTCGCGGCGGTTCGCCTCCAAGGAAGCGCTGGGCGAGTGGGTGCCGGCGGTCGATATAATTGATGAGAACGATCATTTTCGTATTTTGGTGGATGTGCCTGGCGTGAAAAACGAAGACCTCGAGCTCAAGGAAGAGGGGCAGACCATCACCCTGGCCGGAATACGCCACCCCCAGCCAGGAGGGTTCTACCGCCAGGAACGCCCCTCCGGGGCATTTCGCCGCACCCTAACCCTACCCGAGGCCATTGTGCCGGGCAGCGCCCAGGCCTCACTCAAGGGGGGTGTGCTCGAGCTGGTGCTGCAAAAAGCACGTAAAACCCCCCGCAGAGGCAAAAAATAGGAGTCTAAAGAATCTCCTGTACTTCTTTGGTCACCACGGTATGGCACTTGCGGCAGCGCGGCTCGTAGGCCTCGCTGGCGCCGACCAGAATTACCGGGTCGTCGTAGCGGGCCGGTTTGCCATTCACAAAGCGCTGGGTGCGGGTTGCCGGGGCCCCACACACCGGACACACCGCAAAAAGCTTCTCCACATACTCGGCCCGGGCCAGCAATTGGGGCATGATGCCGAACGGCTCACCGCGAAAATCCATATCCAGGCCAGCACAAATTACCCGCACCCCCCTATCCGCCAGTTCCAACACCAGCGCCACCAGGCCCGCATCAAAAAACTGGGCCTCATCCACGGCCACCACGTCGGGCAGCGGGTCGGATAGGTGCGCCCTAAGCTCGGCGGCATCGCGCACAGCGATGGCCTCTGCCCGTCGGCCGTCGTGGCTAAAGACATCGGAGGCGTGGTAGCGGTCATCCAGGCGCGGCTTAAATACCAGCACCCGCTGGCGGGCAATCAGGGCCCGCTTGACACGCCGAATCAGTTCATCCGACTTGCCGGAGAACATCGGCCCAACCACGACTTCTATCCAACCCTGATGATGCGGAAGATGGGGCATGCTCATAACCGGAGCCTAGGATATCCTACCCTTGGCAAGCCCAAAAGCGCTGTGTTTTTATCGGTAAGGTGAATCGTTGTCACCGAGCGGGCCGATTTACCCAAAAATCAATCGGGCAGGTAGAACCCCGTCCACCTGCCCTTTCATGCAAGCAATTAGCGTTTCGAGGCGGCCTTTTTGCCGTAGGTTCCTCCGAACTTCTTCTGGAATTTCTCAACCCGGCCCTCGGTATCCACAAAGCGCTGCTGGCCCGTCCAGAAGGGGTGGTTACCGCTCCAGACTTCCACGTGAATCTCGGGCTTGGTGCTGTAGGTTTGCATGACCACCTCACCGTTGCAGATGATCTTGCAGGGAACCAGCTTGGGGTGAATTTTCTCTTTCATAGTCTCTCCTGGGCACGGATTTTGCCGTGCTGTCAACTTGCTAAATATAGCAGGTCTAGGCGGGAAGGGCAAGCTAGTATAAAATCGCGCACACCATGATGCGAGGAGTTCGTGGCGCCATCACAGTTGAAGAGGATAGCCGGGAAGCCATCCTGAGCGCTACCCGCGAGCTGTTGCAAAAGATGCTCGAGGTCAACCAGATCACCGATTTCGATAGCATTGGGGCCATGTTTTTCACGCTAACCGACGACCTGCGGGCCGCTTTTCCAGCCGAGGCCGCGCGGCAGTTGGGCATGCAGATGGTTCCGCTCATCAACTCCCGCGAGATTCCAGTGCCGGGCGCGCTACCCAGGGTTATACGGGTGATGATGCTATGGAACACCGATCTGCCGCAAAAACAGGTCAAGCACGTATACCTGCGTGAGGCGGTGCGCCTGCGCCCCGACCTCGAGAGCGCGCAGTAAGGGTAGGCACTAGCGCACTTTTGCGCCCGGAGGCAGGTCTTGCTCGGGCGTGATCACCACAATTCGGCCCTGGGCGTCTTCCCCGGCCAGAATCATGCCCTGCGACTCCACCCCACGCAGCACCGCGGGTTTGAGGTTCGCTACCAGCACCAGCTTTTTACCCACCAGGCTTTCGGGGGTGTAGTACTGGGCAATGCCCGAGACCACCTGCCGGGTGTGGTCGCCCACGTTGAGGGTCAGGATCAGCAGTTTGTCGGCCTTGGGGTGCTTTTCGGCTTTGAGCACCTCGGCCACCCGGAAGTCCACCTTGGCAAAATCGTCTATGCCGATCAGACCGTTGCTCGGCTGGGGCTCGGTTTTGGCCTGTGCGCTCTCGGTTTTGGCCTCGAGCTTGGGGAAGAGAATGGGGGCCTCCTCGGGTATGCGCGTGCCTGCCGGGGAAAGCCCCCAGGTCTCGGTCTGCTCGAGGGTGTAGTCGCCAAGCCCTAAAGCCGCCCGCAGCTCCTTGGCCTTGGTTGGCAGGGCCGGCTCCAGAAGCACGCTGGCAATCCGCAGGCCTTCCACCGCGGTGTAAAGGGCGTCTTCAAGCTCTTTTTGCCGGCCAGGATCACGGGCCAGCTCCCAGGGTTTTACATCGTTGATGAACTTGTTCAGGCCCCGAACGTACTGCAGCACCTCCTCCAAAGCCAGGTGAATCCGCAGGGCATCCACCTCCTTGCGCACCTTCCCGGCCAGGGCAACCCCGGCGCGCGCCACCTCGGAATCCGGCGAGGAAGGGGCAGGAATGATACCACCGCAGTACTTGAGCAGCATGGTGCGCACCCTCGAGAGCAGGTTGCCAAGGTCGTTGGCCAGATCGGAATTCAGGCGTTGCGCCACAACCTCTTCGCCAAAGGGGCTATCCGACCCCAGGGTGGTATCGCGCAGTAGGGCATAGTGCAGCGCGTCCACACCGTACTTGTCCAGCAAGGCCAGGGGGTCTACCGCGTTCCCCAGGCTCTTACCCATCTTTCGACCATCCATGGCCAGGATGTGCCCGTGCACCACCAGGCGCTTATAGATGGGCAGGCCCGCGCTCTTGAGCATGGTGGGCCAGAAGATGGCGTGGGGTTTGAGGATGTCTTTGCCAATCACATGCCAGGCGTGGGGCCAGAATTTCTCAAAAAGGCCCCGGCTGGCCAGCGAGGAGGCGTAGGCCAGCAGGGCATCGAACCACACGTAGGTGACGTGGTTCTCGTCCCAGGGAATGGGAATGCCCCAGGGCACGCGGTCTTTGGGGCGCGAGATGGAAAGGTCGCCAATCGGCTCTTTGAGCATCTCCAGCACCTCGTTGCGGTAGGCCTGGGGCTGGATCAGGTCGGGGTGTTCAGACAGGTATTCGATCAGCCAGGGCCGGTATTTCTCCATGCGGAAGAAGTAGTTGGCCTCCTTGCGCAGAATGGGCGGCTCCGAATCGCCCGGTAGAACACCATTGACCAGCTCTTTTTCAGTTACAAAGCGCTCCGAGCCCACCGAGTAGAGCCCCTCGTACTCGGCGTAGTAGATGTCGCCGGCCTCATAAACCTTGCGCAGGATTTCCTGTACGTAGCGTTTGTGGCGCTCCGAGGTGGTGCGGATGTAGTCGTCGTAGCTAATGAGCAGGCGCCTGTAGGCTGGCTGGAATAGCTGCTCGGAAACATAGTCCACAAAAGCCTGGGGCTCCTGGCCGGCATTTTTGGCCGCTCGAGCGATCTTTTCTCCGTGTTCATCAGTGCCGGTCACAAAGTTGGTTTCGTAGCCATCCAGGCGGTGAAACCGGGCCAGAAAATCGCAGATGATTTTCTCGTACACATGCCCGATATGGGGGGCCGCGTTGGCGTAGTCAATTGCGGCGGTCTCGTAGAAAACTTTGCTCACAGGTAACTCCTTGGTGCTTGGTGTTTCGGTTTTATTGAGTTTGCTAAAAAAAGGGGCGCAAACGCGCCCCGCCGATAGCCTCACCGCTGCTATCGTCGGGTTTTTCGCATCATTCGGGTAAACCAGTAGCCTACCACGAGCCTATTTTATACCAGGTCTGGCCCGGCCGTCACCGCCACCCTACTGGGGTGGGGTGCCCAGGTACTCCAGGCCCTCTGGCCCGGCCACGATTGCCAGCGTAGCCAGCCCGATGAATAAGCCGCTCTCCACCACGCCGGGAATGCGCTTGAGTTCGACCTCGAGGTCTCCAGGCTTCGGAATTGGCCCGAAGTCGATATCTGCGATTAGGTTGCCTCCGTCGCTATAGAAGAATTCTTCTCCGTTCATGCGCAAGGTGGCCTTCCCCATTCGCCCCAAGGCCTGCAGGGTGGCACGGTAGCCAAAGCGCACAATCTCCACCGGAACCACCCCCCGCCCCAGTTGGCCCACCTTTTTGCTATGGTCGGCGATCACGATGAACTGCCTGGCGTTGGCCTCGACAATTTTCTCGCGCAGCAGGGCCCCGCCCAACCCCTTGATGAGGGAGAGATCGGGGGCGATTTCGTCGGCGCCATCAATAGCCAGGTCAACACCCCGGGCCTCGAGCTCCACCAGAGGAATCCCCTGGCTCTGGGCCAGCCGGGCCGTGGCCTCCGAAGTAGGCACCGCCACCACATCCGAAAGCTCGCCCTCGCGCAACCGGCGGCCTAGCTCCAAAACCGCATACCGGGCGGTGGAGCCCGTACCAAGCCCCACCACCATCCCCGAACGCACGAACTTGACGGCCTCGAGGGCCGCTTGCTGTTTGAAGTTCTCTTGGTCGTTCATAGAAGGAGCCCCAACCCTGGGCCTCCCCTAGCTTACCGAATTGCCACCAACCTTCTGCTGCTGGAGCTCCAGCAGGGCCTCCGCGACCTCGAGGGCGTGCTCATCGGGCTTCACTTTATTCCACACCCGGGCCACCCGGCCCGCCGGGTCGATCAGGTAGGTGTAACGCATCACCCCTTCGTAGGCCTTGCCGTACAGGGTCTTGCTACCCCAGGCCCCATAAGCGCGAATGACCTCTTTGTCGGGGTTGGACAGGAGCGGGAAATTCAGGCCATACTTGCCGTGAAACCTGCCGTGGCTTTGCACATCGTCGGCGGAGACCCCCAGCACCACCGCCCCCAGCTCTTCCAGGCGGCCTTTTTCGTCTCGAAAGCTACAGGCTTCCTTGGTACAGCCGGGCGTATCGTCCTTGGGGTAGAAGTAAAGCACCACCCAGCGGCCGCGGTAGTCCTCGAGGGTGTGCAGCTTGCCTTCCTGGTCGGGTAGGGTGAAGTTTGGAGCGGAGTCACCAACGTTCAGCATAGCAGCCGGATAATACCCCAGGCCTCTACAGGGCAATGTTCTCTACGCTGCAGGGCCTGGTTTCCGTAGCCGCCTAGAAACCGCATCGGTCGCTCGCTTAACCCACTTTGTAGCCGAATTTGCGCAGAATGTCCTTGCGCCACTGCATGTCTTCCTCGGCCTCGACCCCCAGCGGCTTATAGCCATCTAAAACCCCCAGAATCCCGCGCTGATCATCCTGCTCGGCCACAATCACCGCGAGCGGGTTGGCGGTTGCAGCAAAAATCCGCACCACTTCTGGGCAGGCCTTCACAGCGTGCAGCACATTGATGGGAAAGTAGCCTTCGCCCAGCACGATCAGGAATGAGTGGCCGGCCCCAATGGCCTGGGCGTTTTTGACCGCCAGCTCCACCAGCTCGTCGGAGGTGCCCGTTTTGCGTATCAGTCGCTTACCCGAAGCCTCGCAGAAAGCCAGGCCAAACCGAATGCCCGGCACCGCTGTAACCAGGGCCTCGTGGAGATCCTCCACCGTCTTGATGAAGTGGCTCATGCCCAGGATAACATTCAGGTTTTCGGGTTTTTCCACCCTGACGATTTGCAGTTCCATACCCTATTTAGGCACATGGAACTTCACCAGGTCAACCGTGGCCCCGTCGGGGGTGGCATAGCGCACAACCCCCACACCTGGCACAAAGTAAATCTCCATAACCTGGCTACCGCCCGCGCTGGTAACGGTTGAGGTGCGAATCACGTAGGCGTTGAAACGGCCTGCCGGCACGCTGACGCCCTCGATACGCAAAACCTTCCCCAGCAAGGCCACACTCTGTCCGCCAAAGCTGCTACGCCCCCCCCATTCCTGTCCAAGCACCAGGGGTGGGGCCGGGTATAGCAGCAGGGGTGGACTGTAGCGCTGCACAGCCTGCCCTACCAATAAACCCTCGAGCAGCACACCGCTGTCTGTGTAGCGAAGCAGATCGGCGCTCACCGGCTGTTTGGCCAGCCGCCGCTCAAACACCAGCAGGCCATTTTGCTCGCGGGTAAACACCTGCTCCATACCTGTGGAATACGTCCAGGAATAGCCCACCCCACTGGGATAATACGCCGTTGGTGCGGCCAGCGCGCACACCAGCAACAGCCCCAAGATCGCAAAGCGCTTCATCGGCTTAATGCTACGCCTTTTTTAGGGAAACCGGGGTGCGATGCGCACCCTCCCCATCCAGCGTTCGAGACCATAGCCTTCCTTCGTATCTATTCGTCCTTCCCCAGTTCGTGCCCGCGCAGGGTAGCGGCCTCCACTGCCTCCATCAAGGCTGCGCGAACACCGCGGGCCTCGAGGGCAGCCAGGCCGTGGATGGTGGTACCCCCGGGGCTGCTGACCTCGTCCTTGAGCACCGCAGGGTGTTTTCTGCGCAGCAGCTCGCCGGTGGCAATCAGAACATCGGCCGCAAGCCGCAGGGCCTGGGCCCGTGGGATGCCTTGTTTGACGCCCCCATCGGCCAGGGCCTCCGCCACCACGGCCACATACGCCGGCGCCGAGGCCGACATGCCCGTAAAGGCGTCGAAGAGCCGTTCGGGCAGGTCGTAGACATCCCCGACGGTAGCGAACAGGGCCCGCGCAAACTGCAGGTCACCCGCCTCCTCGGCCTCGCGGGGGCCGGTAACGGCTGTGGAGCTCTTGCCAATGGTAGCCGCCAGGTTGGGCATACAGCGCACCACCCGCCGGGTGCCCAGCCGGCGGGAGAGCACCGCAGTGGACACCCCGGCCATGATGGAGATATAGCCCACGTTGGGATGGGCAATCTGGGGGGCCAGGCCGGCCAGGTCTTTGGGTTGCACACTCAGCAGTATTCGTTCGCAGCGTCGCAAGTCCTCCAGATGGAGGGGCCTGGCGCCAGTCTCCTGCGCCACTGCCTGGGTGCGCTCTGGGGTGTCGAGGATGCCGATCTCGCCAGGCTCGAGCATCTCGGCCCGCAGCAGACCTTCTAAAATGCTCTTACCCATCTTGCCTACACCCACGATAGCCAATTTCATGGCCCCAAGTTTAGCAGCAAGCCAGCGGGCCCAACAGGGGAATCGCCCATGGCGCCTGGTGTGTTGCTATACTCCGGTGGTGCTGGTGCTCGCGATTGATACCGCCACGCCCTACCTGGTGCTGGGACTCCCCCACGCCGAACGCGCCATACGCTTAGAGCGCCGCCACGCCGAGGTGCTGTGGCCGGAGCTCGAGGCCTTCTTGCAGCAAACCGGGGTAAGCCTCAAGGAGTTGACCGGGATAGCGGTCGGGCGCGGGCCCGGCTCGTACACCGGGCTGCGGGTGGGCATTGCGGCCGGTCTGGGCCTGGCCCGGGGACTGGGCATTCCCGTGGCGGGCGTGGAGACGCTGGAAGCCGTGGCCCTGCGCCACCAGGGGCCGGTCACCGTGGTTCAGCGCACCCGCAACGCGCTTTGCTATGCCGCTTGTTATGTTGTTGAGGGGGCGCAGGTTCAGGTCGTACAGCCCCCCCACCGGGCCCGGTTCGGCGAGCTGGCGCCCACCGGTCTGATGACGATCGACGAGCCCCCTTCGGGCCAGGCCCTCGCTGCCCTGGGCCTGGCCGCGCTAAAGGCCCGACCCGGGCGGGTTGAGCCGCTTTACCTATGAACCTCGAGGCCTACCACACCCTGCTTAAAACCCCCGTTCCAGGAGGCTTCCTCTACACCAAACCGGGCGCGCGTGGAAGCCAGGATCCCGCCTATACGCTCCTGGCCGAGGTGCTTGAGCCCCACGGTCAGTCCGCCCTCGACCTCAACCCCGGCATTGGGTTGGTGACCCACGCCCTGCGCCAGCAGGGCCTGCGCGTGCAGGCCATCGAGACCTCGAGGGCCTCCCTGCGCTGCCTGGAAGCCAGTTTTGGTTCGTCGGTTCGGGTAACCCGGGGCCTGCCCTGGGCCACCGAACCCGACTCAGCCGATCTCGTAGCCCTGGTGCTGCCGGCCCACCGGGGTACCCGCTTCGTGGAGCTAGCCCTGTTGGGAGCGGCTCGAGCCCTGCGCACTGGGGGCCGGCTGTGGATTGCCGGCAGCAAAGATAAAGGCTTCGCGCACTACTTCAAGCTCGCCCAGGCCTGGGTGGGCTACGGCCTGCTGGTGCGGCGCGAAGGAGCCTGGCGCGTCGCCGTGCTGGAAAAAGAAAAGCCCGCACCCAGCCTGCCCGAGGTCTGGCAGTCTTTCGACTGGGCGTTCATGGGCAAGACCCTATCCTTTTCTTATCTGCCCGGCGTTTTCTCAGGCGGCCACTTGGATCCCGGTAGCGCCATGCTCCTGCGCGAGCTTCCCCAAGACCTGGGCCACGTGCTGGACATCGGCGGGGGTTATGGCGCACTGAGCCGTCCACTGCTGGGCCGGGCCCAGGGCCTCACCCTGCTGGAAGACGACTGGATCAGCGTGCTGTGCGCCCAGAAGAACCTGGGCGAGGCGGCCACCGTGCTACACTCCGATGTGGACGAGGCCTTGACAGAAGACCAGACCTTTACTACCATTATCACGAACCCCCCGTTTCACGTGGGGGGGCTTGTCGTGTTAGAAACCGCCATCGCATTTATTGAAGCCGCCCACGCCCGCCTAGAGAGGGGCGGGAAATTTTATCTTGTGGCCAACCGCTTTCTTCCTTATGAGCCCCTGCTGGAGGCGCGTTTTGCCACCGTGCGCACCCTGGCAGTAAACACTCACAAGGTGTTGGTGGCCTATAAGTAACCGGGCCTTAACGGGAGGTGAAGAGCTTGAGCAAGAGCAAAAATGCCACAAGCAGCAAAGGAAAAACCCCGGCCAATGGTGCCCCCCGCCCATCCCAGGCAAAGGGCGGCTCTAAGAAAACAGCCGCCCAGCAGCCTCGAGCCTCCAAGCCATCCACTAGCAAAGGCTCAGGCAGCCCAAGCCCGGAGCAGGCCGCAGCTCCAAGCAAGCCCACCTCCAAGCAAGCCGGCCCCACCAGCAGCCCTTTGAGCAAAACCCTTGCCGCAACCACCAACCGCGCTATGTCCAAAAAACCCAGTCGCAAACCAACCGAAGCCACCGAACAACCCGAGACCAGCAAAGCCGTTCGCAAGAGCAAAAAGGCCAGTCTCGTCGAACCAGCCCCGAAGTCCGTGGGCAAAAAAACGGCCGCTTCCAAACCCAAGTCCGGCAGCCCGAAAAGCGCCAAGGGTACGGTCGTCGCAGAGCCAGAAGAAGATATCCTGGATGAGGAGCTGGTCGCTGACATGGACGAGCTCGAGCCCCCCGATCTCGAAGAAGATCTGGAGGTCGGGCCTGACCTGGACGAGATAGCCCCACCCCCCCGCAAGGGGGGCGGGCTGGCCCCAGCCGCGCTTTCCGACGAAGATCTCACGGAGGAGTTGCTCGAGGCCGACCTCGAGGACATCGAGATGCTGGAGCCGGACTTCGAGCTGGGCACCCTGCCCATCGATGAGGCCGAGGAGGAAATCGAGGAAGACCTGCCCCTCCCCCGCATCTCCACCTCCGACCCGGTAAGGCAATACCTACACGAGATCGGGCAGGTGCCCCTGCTGACCCTGGAAGAAGAGATCGACCTGGCCCGCCGGGTCGAGGAGGGCGTCGCAGCCGCCCAACGCCTGGCCGAGGAAACCGGTTTAGACGCCGAGCTCATCCGCCATGTCCTGCGCAGCCAGGTACAGGGCAGCAGCCGCGTGGCCAGCATTCCCGGCACCGATCTGCGCATCGACCCCGAAACCATCGCAGCGGTGGACGCCCGACTGCGGGCCCTGCCCCGCGAGGTCAAGCGCTACTTGCACATCGCACGCGACGGCGAGATTTGCCGCCAGCACCTGATCGAGGCCAACCTGCGGCTGGTGGTTAGCATCGCCAAAAAGTACACCGGGCGCGGCCTTAGCTTCCTGGATCTCATCCAGGAAGGCAACCAGGGCCTGATCCGGGCGGTGGAGAAGTTCGAGTTCAAGCGCCGCTTTAAGTTTTCCACCTACGCCACCTGGTGGATTCGCCAGGCCATCAACCGGGCCATCGCCGACCAGGCCCGCACCATTCGCATCCCGGTGCACATGGTGGAGACCATCAACAAACTCACCCGCACCGCCCGTCAAATGCAGCAGGAGCTGGGCCGCGAACCCTCCTACGAGGAGATCGCCGACGCCATGGGACCCGGCTGGGACGCCAAGAAGGTAGAAGAAACCTTCAAGATCGCCCAGGAGCCGGTGAGCCTGGAAACCCCCATCGGCGACGAGAAGGACAGCTTCTACGGCGACTTCATCCCCGACGAGCACATGGCCTCGCCGGTGGACTCTGCTGCCCAGAGCATGCTTTCGGAGGAGCTGGAAAAAGCCCTGGGCAAGCTCTCCGAGCGCGAGGCCATGGTGCTCAAGCTGCGTAAGGGCCTGATTGACGGGCGGGAACACACCTTAGAAGAGGTGGGCGCCTACTTCGGGGTGACCCGCGAGCGCATCCGCCAGATCGAGAACAAGGCCCTGCGCAAGCTCAAGTACCACGAGTCGCGCACCCGCAAGCTACGGGACTTCCTGGACTGAAGCGGGAGCCCAGAAACCACCGAACACCCGGCCGCGCGGTCGGGTGTTTCTACTGCAATCAGACCCTCGCTGAGCACCAACACCAGCGCTTCATGGTCGGTGAGCCCAGCTCAAGATTGTCCAGCGAGCTTGCTACCTGAATCTGAACCATGATATGGGTGCGTTGTTGGGCAGCTCTCACATTTCTGTTTTAGTCTACGAGCTCGAGGTGACGAGTGAAACACTATCTGCTCGCCGGAATCGCAATGCTGGGTCTCTTGGGTGGGTGCTCGAGCCCGCCCCAAGCCAAACTTCAAGCCTCTATCGGAACCTACAACGCCACCGGCGTCGGGCGGTCGTATCTGCTGGTGCTGCGGCCCCAACAACAGCCCAACAGCATTACGGTGAACGTCAGCGGGCCGGGTGGCTACAGCGAGAGCATTACCCTGCAAAGCGCCTCCTCCCGCACCCCCTCAGGGGTGTGGTGGCAGGTGGGCTGGAACCCCAGCCCCAGCCTGAGCAGCGGCACCTATACCTTCTCGGCGCTCATAGACGGACAGACCGAGCTGGTCCCGGTGGAGGTAGACGCCAGCAGCACCCTGGCCCAGCCCACCGTCAGCATCGGGAACAACCCCACCACCCGTTCGGTTACGGCTTCCTGGAACCCGGTACCAGGCGCAGGTGCCTTCCTGGTGCGGCTGGTCAACCGCACCACCGGTAGCGTGGTGGCCAGCACACGGGTCACCTCGCTCAGCACCACCTTCAGCAGCCTGAGCCTCAACACCAGCGACCAGTACGCGGTGGAGGTGTACGCCGCCAGCAGCAACATCGCCAACGATCCGCCGCTGGTTTCAGGCCAGTTCAATATGTCGCTGGGCGAGAGCGCCAATTTTACTGTTAGCGCCCCATAGGGCTTTCGCGCCCGCACCCCGCAGGGGCCCAACCGGTATGCTGTAGGTATGCAAGACCTGGCCGCACAGGTGCAAACCTACCTGCAGATCTACGACCCCCTGGGCCTGGGCGAGCTGGCCCCCCCGGAGCAACTCTATGGGCCGGTGGTGGCCGAGATCGTAGAGCAGCTTGCGCTCGTACGCTCTGCGGAAGAGGCCGCCCAGGCCATCCACCGCGTGCTGTACCTGGCCTACGGCAACCAGGCCGGCTCCGTGCGCAACTACGCTGAGCTGGGCCGGGATCTGTTCAGGCTTTTCCAGCAGGACGCCTGAGCCCGGCATGGTGGGCAAAACCCTAGACCCTTCATCCTCCAGCCGGTACCCTAAGACCCATGACCGCTGAAGAGCGTTTAGCCCAACTACCCCCCAAGCTGCAAAGCGTGGTAAAAACCCTCGGCAGCGCACCGAAAGTCATCAAGACCGAGATGCTGCTGGAGTTCGCCAAGAAGATGCCCCCTTTACCCGAGGGCATGCAGGGCAAGCTCGAGCAGGTGCACGAGTGCACCACGCCCTTTTTCGTGCACGCCGAGCTCGAGAACAACCAGGTGCACCTGTTTTTCGACGCCCCCAAAGAAGCCCCCACCGTACGGGCCTTCGCCGGACTGCTGGCCGAAGGGCTGGAGGGCGAAAGCCCCGAGGCGGTGCTGGGCGTACCGGAGGACTTCTATACCCTGGCCAGGCTGGAAGAGATCATCACCCCCCTGCGGCTCAGGGGCTTGCAGGCCGTGCTGGCCCGCATCAAGCGCCAGGTGCGCGAGGCGCAGGGGTAAAAATCAGGGTTTGGGCGCGCGCTGGTTGGCCTTGTGCCGCTTGCGAGGAGACGGGCGCCTGGTGCTGACTGGCGCAGCCCCTGTGAACTGCTTCAGGTAGCTGCTACGGCCGTAGCTTTGCCGGCCCACGCGCACCACCTGGGCACCCTCGAGCTCAAAGGCTATGCGCAAAACCACCTGCAAAAGCCTGGGGCTGGGCGAGTCTTCCAGCAGCAGCACCCCGTTGGCGAGCTGCCCCCAGCAGACCTCCTCGCGGCTCCAGAACTGCCACAGACCCAGCTCTTCTTCGGCGAAGACCTCGAGGCCTGCCTGCCGCACCCGGTAGCGGTAGGGGTGGGGCCGAAAAAACTCATGGGCATACTGCCGGTACAGCGCCTCTTCCAGCGCCAGCAGATCGGCGCGCAGCCGCAGGCGGGCGCGGTCGGTTTGGTGGGGTTCGTATAAGCGCTCGAGCAGGGCCATGCGCAGGGCCTCGAGATCCTGCGCTTCCTCGGAAGGCTCTTCTTCCAGGGCCACCTCGCCATAGGGGTCGAGCCGCAAGGCCGGTTTGCCCAACAGGGCGGCCTCGGCCTCGGCGTAGGTGGGGTATTCCACCAGCACCCCGTCCTCCAGGCCCCAGAAACGGGTGGCCACCTTTTTGACCAGCTCCCGGTCGTGGGAGACGAACAGCAAGGTGCCGGGGTAGTCGGCCAGGGCCCGCTCGAGGGCCTCCAGCAGCTCGAGTTCGATGTGGTTGGTGGGCTCGTCCATCACCAAGAGGCCGGCCCGGGCCCGCTCACCCCCGGAAAAGCCGCGGGGGGGATCGTTCCAGTGGGGGGGCCTGAAGCCCATCCGGCCCAGCAGGGCCGCTGCGCGGGCTTCGCCAAAGCGGGCGGCGAACTGGGCGAAGAGGGGCAGGTCGGGCTCGAGGCCGTGGTAGTGCTGGTCGAGGTAGGCCGTGCTCACCCCGTAGCCCTGGGTACGCTCGCCGGCATCGGGCAGCTCCCTGGACAGAAGCAGGCGCAGCAGGGTGGTCTTGCCCACCCCGTTGGGGCCCAGGAGGGCAATCCGGTCACCCCGGAAGATGCGCAGGGTGGCCTGGCGGATTACTTTCCGCACGGCCTGCTCCGTGCCATAGGCTTTTTCCAGGTTTTTGGCCTCGAGCACCAGCCGGGGTGTTCCTTCAGCGGCAATTTCCAGGCTCCAGCGACGCTCTGGGGGAGGCGGGTCGGGCACCTGGATGCGCTCGGCCCGGGTTTGCAGCCGGGCTTTCTCGCTCTTGCGGCGATCCAGACCCGGCCGCCTGCGGTCGGGCAGGGCCTGCGTCAGCCGCTCACGCTCCTTGAGCGCTTCCAGGCGGGCTTTTTCCAGGGTTCGGCGGATGCGCTCGCGTTCTTGCAGATACGTTGCGTAGCCGCCCGGTACGCGAAACAACCGGCCGGCCTCCAGGTGATAGACCGTGGTAGCCACCCGGCGTACCAGCACGCGGTCGTGGGAAATCAGGCCCACCGCCCCAGGGTAGGCCAGCAGCAGCTCTTCCAGCCGCAGGCGCATCCGCAGATCGAGGTGGGTGGTGGGCTCGTCCAGAAGCAGCACCTCTGCCCCGGAAAGGAAGGCCATCGCCAGGCCCAGCCGCACCCCCTCGCCCCCCGAAAGCTTTTCGACGGGCTGTTCCCACAACGCACCCAGACCAAAGCCGGCCAGGGTGCGGGCGACCTGGCCTTTCCAGAACGACAGCTCACGGATGCGCGACCACACCTCGCCCGCGTTTTCAGGGGGGGTGTTGCGCAGCTCGAGTTCCGCCCGGTGCAAAGGGGTGACGGCATAAGCCAGCTCATAGACGGTGCCCCCAGCCGGGCGGAAATCCTGCGGCAGGTAGAAAACCCGCACACCGGCTGGGCGCACCAGGCGGCCCTGGTCGAGGGGCTTTTCCCCGCAAAGCACCCGAAACAGGGTGCTTTTGCCGGCCCCGTTGGGCCCCATCAGGGCTGCCCGCTCCCCGGCCTCGATCCAGAAATCGGCCTGCCTGAACAAAACCCGCTCACCGAAGGCTTTTTCGGCTTGGTGCAGGCGCAGCAGGACTCGAGGCTGCCTCACAGCCCCTCAAGCCTAGCCTGGGCTCAACGAAACGTCAAAGCAAGCCCGGCCCAGAAGCGGCGCGGCGTTTCTTGAAAAGCGCAGCCGGCGTAACCTGAGCATAAAACCCCAGCAACCCGCGTAAATAATGGCGGGCTTCACGCTGGGTAAACCGCGCGCATTGTAAGGTGTAGGCATGGAAGTGCACCTGCGCCCGCTAACCATGAGCGACCTACCCCGCGTGCTCGAGTGGAGCCAGGATGAGGCCTTCTGCCTGGCCAACGGCTGGCCGGTGGGGCTCCCGGCCGAGCAGTTGCAGGACTGGTTCGTGAGGTTGCTCAACAACCCCCCGGCCGACCTGGTGCGCAAAGGCATCGTGATCACCACCCCAGAACAGCCCGAGGGTTACCTGGTGGGGTTCGTGGATCTGCGTGAGGTTAATCTGCTGGAGAAGCGGGCCCGCTTGCGCATCGCCATCGGCGACGAGAGCCACCGGGGGCAGGGGGTGGGGTACGCCGCGGGCCTGCAGATGCTCGAGCACGCCTTCAGGGAGCTGGGCCTGGAACGCATCACCGCCGAGGTGCACAGCTCCAACAACCGGATG
This sequence comes from Meiothermus ruber DSM 1279, assembly GCF_000024425.1. Lineage (NCBI taxonomy): Bacteria > Thermotogati > Deinococcota > Deinococci > Thermales > Thermaceae > Meiothermus > Meiothermus ruber. Next base: position 1,370,895 of record NC_013946.1, on the reverse strand, counting down.
CTGGGTCTTTTGGAGAAGCTGGGCTTCAAGCGTGAAGGGGTTTTGCGCCAGCACGAGACCCGGCAGGGCATCAAGGAAGACGTTCATCTGTTCGGCATGCTGCGCGAGGAGTTTGAGTCTGCTAGTAGCACACTCCGGCTCGAGACCTCTTCCCCGCAAGCCTAAACAGCCCCAGAGCGGCCCTGGCCCTCGAGCAAACCGGCTTCCAGCTCCTCGAGCAGGGCGTAGAGTTGCTCGAGCTTGCGCTGGCCCAGAATGCGCTCAATCTCGGCGTACACCCCCACCACCTCGGGCTTGATCTCTTCCACCAGGGCCTGCGCGGCCTCGGTCAGGCGCACCCGAATGCTGCGGCCATCGGCCTGGTTGGCATAGCGGCGCACCAGGCCCCGCTGCTCCATGCGCCGCAGGATGCCGGTCATGCTGGGCAAAAGAATCCGGCACTGCTCGGCCAGCAGGGATATCTCCAGCCCCTCGTGCCCATCCAGCGCCCGCAATATGCGCCACTGTTGCTCAGTCAGGCCATGCCTCGAGAGCACCACCCTGAACCGCTGCACCACCGCCTCGCGGGTGCGCAGCAGGGCCATGGGCAGCGAGTGGGTGAGGTCGCGGAGCAACCGGCTGGAGGGGTCTTGGGAAGCAGTGGACATCGGGGGTTCCTTGAATCGGGACAATTGTACCCTGGCTTGCAAAGCAGGACGCGGTTTTACTTAATATATTAAGTATCACAACCGCCTGTTTATAACCTGGCTCACATATGGCAAAGGAGCGCAATGGTCGAGTTCAAAGGCAGCATCGTACCTCTGGTCACACCGTTTAAGAACGGTGCCATAGATGAAGGCGCGCTCGAACGGCTCATCGAGCGGCAGATTGAAGCAGGCTCCCACGCCCTGAGCGTGGGCGGCACCACCGGCGAGCCCGGTACGCTAAGCGTAGAGGAGCGCAAGTACCTGATTGAGCTGGCTTTGCGCTTCATTCGGGGACGCGTGCCCCTGCTGGCCGGAACCGGAACCCTGCGGCTCGACGAGACCCTGGAGATCACCCAGGCCGCCTACAAGATGGGGGCGCAGGGGGCGCTGGTCATCACCCCTTACTACATCAAGCCCAACCAGGAGGGGCTCTACCGGTTTTTCGGCCAGGTGGCCCAGGCCGTGCCGGAGATGCCCATCGTGCTCTACAACATTCCGGGCCGGGCTGGGGTCGAGATTAAGGTCGAGACGGTGGCCCGTCTGCGGCGGGACTTCAAAAACGTGGTGGGTCTCAAGCACTCCTCCAAGGACGTGGAGTACGTCTCGGAGCTGCTGCGCAGGGTGGGGCGGGACTTTAGCGTGTACTGCGGCCTCGAGGCCCTTACCTTCCCCATGATGTGCGTGGGGGCGGTGGGCACCATCGCCGCCACGGCCAACTGGCTGCCCAAGGAGACCGCCCAGATGTGCCAGCTCACCCTGGAGGGCCGCTTCAAGGAGGCGCTCGAGCTGCACTACTTTGGCCTCGAGGCCAACGACGCGGTCTTCTGGGACACCAACCCCATCCCCCTCAAAACCGTGCTGTCCTGGATGGGCCTGTGCGAAAAGGAATGGCGCGAACCCCTGGGCCCCACCACCCCCGAGGTCGAGGCCCGGCTGCGCCGCATGGCCGAGTCCTACGGCCTGATCGCTCCGGAGCAAAAAGGCCGTGAAGTGCTGCCCGATCCCTCGGGCAGGCAGTACGTGTGAGCCTTGCTGTGGTGATTTATGAAACGCGCGCGCTTTATCTCCAAAGGCCGCACCCTGGAAGGGTACCTCCAGGACGGGATGCTGCTCGACCATGCCGGTGAGGCCCACCACCCCGATGCGGTGCAGTGGTTGCTCCCGGTTGAGCCCGGCAAGGTGATCGCCCTGGCCCTGAACTTTGCCGAACACGCCGACGAGTTTGGCCTCAAGCGCCCCAGCGAGCCGGCTTTGTTCTGGAAGCCCAACACCAGCCTGCTGCCTCACAAGGGCACGGTCATCTACCCCCGGGGGGCCCGGTTCATGCACTTCGAGTGCGAGCTGGCGGTGATTATGGGACGCCACGCCCGCCGGGTCAAGGCCAAGGACGCCCTGGACTACGTGGGGGGCTACACCATCGCCAACGACCTGGTGGTGCGCGATTACGTGACCAACACCTTCCGCCCGCCCATCCGGGGCAAGGGCTGGGACACCTTCGGCCCGCTGGGGCCCTTCTACGTCACCGCCGACGAGATTGCCGACCCCCACAACCTGCGGATGCGGGCCTACGTCAACAACGAGCTGCGCCAGGAGGCCACCACCCAGGGCATGATTTTCTCTATACCGGAGATTATCGAGTTCATCAGCCGCTTCATGACCCTGGAGCCGGGCGACGTACTCCTGACCGGCACGCCCAAGGGCATCTCCCAGGTGCACCCCGGCGACCTCATGCGCATGGAGATTGAAGGGCTGGGGGCGCTGGAAAACCCCATCGAGTGGGAGACTGAGGAGGCCGAGCCGATTATTTCGCAGGAAGGGGACAGATCGGTGGTGCTATGAAGGTATCGGAGAAAACCCAGGCCATCCGCCCTGAGTTCATCGCGCAGGTGCGGAACAAAATTGCCACCCACACCGTAACGCACTTCATCAACGGGGCCTTTGTGCCGGGGGTGCGGGGCGAGCTGTTCGAGAGCCTCGACCCCTCCAACAACCAGGTGCTGGCCTACGCCTACAGGGGCCACGCCGAGGACGTGGACAAAGCCGCCAAAGCCGCCAAGGCAGCGTTTCCCCGGTGGAAACAGAGCGCCAAAACCCGCAAGAGATACCTGCTCAAGATTGCCGAGGTGCTGGAGAAGCACGGCGACGAGCTAGCGGTGATGGAGTGCCTGGACGCCGGGCAGGCCCTGCGGATCGTGCGGGCCCAGGTGGCGCGGGCCGCCGAGAACTTTAGCTTTTACGCCGAGTACGCCGAGCGGGCCATGGACGGGCGCAGCTACCCGGTGGACAGCGAGTGGCTCAACTACAGCATTCGCGTACCGGTCGGGGTCTGCGGCATCATCACCCCCTGGAACGCCCCCATGATGCTCTCCACCTGGCGCATTGCCCCGGCCCTGGCTTTCGGCAACACGGTGGTCTTGAAACCCGCCGAGTGGTCGCCCCTGACCGCCTGGAAGCTGGCGGAGATCATGCAGGAAGCCGACCTGCCGCCGGGGGTCTTCAATGTGGTGCAGGGCTTCGGCGAGGAGGCCGGCGACGCGGTGGTGCGCCATCCGGACATCCCCCTAATCGCCTTCACCGGGGAGACCACCACCGGCAGCCTCATCACCCGCAACAGCGCGGAGCACCTCAAGCGGCTCTCCCTCGAGCTCGGCGGGAAATCCCCCGCCATCATCTTCGAGGACGCCGACCTCGAGCGGGCCCTGGATGCTACCATCTTCCAGATTTATAGCTTCAACGGCGAGCGCTGCACCGCCAACTCACGGGCGCTGGTGCAGGAAAGCATCTTTGAAGAGTTCGTGCAACGGGTGGCCGAACGGGCTGCCCGGATCAAGGTGGGGCATCCCCTCGAGCCCGACACCGAGGTGGGCCCCCTGATCCACCCCGAGCACCTGCAGCGCGTGCTGGGCTACGTGGAAATTGGCAAACAGGAGTCCCAGCACATCTTCGGCGGTGAGCGGGTGGGCACCGAGGGCAACTATGTGCGGCCCGGCCTGTTTGTGGCCGAAAACCACCACCGCATCGCCCAGGAGGAGATTTTTGGCCCCATCCTGACCGTCATCCCCTTCAAGGACGAGGCCGACGCCCTGCAAAAGGCCAACGACTCCAAGTACGGCCTGGCCTCCTACGTCTGGACGCGGGACGTAGCCCGGGCGCACCGCATGGCCCTGCACCTGGAGGCCGGTATGACCTGGATCAACTCGCACAACGTGCGGCACCTGCCCACCCCCTTTGGCGGGGTCAAGATGAGCGGCACCCACCGCGAGGGCGGCGAGCACAGCCTGGAGTTCTACACCGAGCTGAAGCACATCGCCCTGCCGCTCACCGAGCACGCAATTCCGAAGTTTGGGAAGTGAAGGAGGCACCCATGGCACGCAGCGGCAAGGAGTATCTACAAGCCCTCAGAGAGAACCCGCCCAACCTCTGGTACAAGGGCCAAAAGGTTGAAGACCCCACCACCCACCCGGTCTTCAAGGGCATCACCCACGCCCTGGCCGAGCTGTACGACATGCAGCACGACCCGCGCTACCGCGATATTTTGACCTACGAAGAGGGCGGTAAACGCTACGCTATGAGCCTGCTACCGGCCCGCAGTAAAGAAGACCTGGCCCGGCGCAGCGCGGCCTACAAGCTCTGGGCCGATGCCAACCTGGGCATGATGGGGCGCTGCCCGGACTACCTGAATGCGGTGCTGATGGCTTTTGAGCAGAGCGCCGAGTTTTTTGGGGCCTATGCCGACAACGTGCGCCGCTACGTGCAGTACGTGCGCGAAAACGACCTCGCCACCACCCACTGCCTTACCAACCCCCAGGTCAACCGGGCCAAGAGCAACCTCGAGCAGCCCGACCCCTACATCCCCCTGGGGGTGGTGAGCGAAAATGAGAAGGGCATCGTGGTGCGGGGGGCCCGGATGCTCTCCACCCTGCCCACCGCCGATGAGCTGCTGGTCTTCCCTTCCACCCTGCTCAAGGAAGGGCCGGGGGCCGACAAATACGCGGTGGCCTTCGCCATCCCCACCAACACCCCAGGGCTGCACTTCATCAGCCGCGAAAGCATGGCCGTGGGAGACTCGAGCTTCGACCACCCTTTGAGCAGCCGGCTGGAAGAGATGGACTGCCTCACGGTCTTCGACGATGTGTTTGTGCCGTGGGAGCGGGTCTTCATCTACAAAGACCTGCAGCGCTGCAACACCGCCTACGCCGAGACCGGGGCCCTGATGCACATGGCCCACCAGGTGGTGGTGCTCAAAAACGCCAAGACCGAGGCCTTTTTGGGACTGGTTTCCCTGCTGGGCGAGACCATCGGGGCCGACACCTTCCCCCACGTGCAGGAAAAAATCGCCGAAATAATCGTGTATCTAGAGGCCATGAAGGGTTTCTGGGCCCGGGCCGAGCGCGACGCCCAGCCCAACAAGTACGGTCTGGTCTGCCCCGACCGGGGGGCCCTGGATGGGGCGCGCAACCTGTACCCCCGGCTCTATCCCCGCATCAACGAGATCGTCCAGCAGATAGCGGCCTCGGGCCTGATCACCCTACCCTCCGAACACGACTTCAACTCCCCCCTGGCCCCTTACCTGGAAAAGTTCCTGCAATCGGCCACCCTGCCAGCCAGAGAGCGCGTGCAGCTCTTCCGCCTGGCCTGGGACATGACCATTAGCGGCTTTGGCGCACGCCAGACCCTCTACGAGCGCTTCTTCTTCGGCGACCCGGTGCGCATGTACCAGACCCTCTACGCGGTCTACGACAAGGAGCCCTACAAGGAGCGCATCCGGCAGTATCTGGGCTGGAAAACCCAGGCCCAGCCGGAGGTGGTGGCCAGCGACTAGCCCCAGAAACCTTATGGAAACCACCCAGCCCACCCTGCAAGACCAGCTCCGCCAGGTCATGCGCCACTGGCCCAGCGGGGTCACGGTGATCGCCGCCCGCTTTAAGGGGGAGGCTCGAGGCATGACCGCCAGCAGCTTTACCAGCGTGAGCCTGGAGCCGCCTTTAATCTTGGTCTGCATCAACCAGACAGCCCAGCTCTGGCCGATTCTGGAGCGCGCGGGGCAGTTTTCCGTGAACCTCCTGCCCGAGGGGCACGAACACATCTCCGACCACTTTGCCGGACGCCCCATCGAGGGCTACGAGCCCCTTACCACCGAAGACCCCCCGGCCCTCGAGGGGGCCCTGGCCACGCTCTTCTGCCGAACCTGGGCGGTCTATCCGGGGGGCACCCACAGGATTGTGGTGGGGCAGGTGGAACGCGTGAGACTTAGCAGCGGGACGCGTCCCTTGCTCTACTGGAACCGGGGCTACCGGCAACTGCCCTGAAGCGAGGTGACTATGACCCAGATGCCCAACATCATCCGCATCGGCCACGGGGTGTTCTACGTGACCGATCTGGAGCGTTCGCGCCACTTCTACGTAGATTTACTCGGCCTGAATGTGCTGCACGAAAGCCAGAGCGCCCTGTACCTACGCGGCACCGAGGACCGCGAGTGGACCCTCAAGCTCGAGCTGGCCCCCGAACCCGGCGTCAAGCACCTGGGCTACCGGGTGGCCGGCGAACTGGATTTGCAACTCCTGGCCGAGCTGGCCCAGACCCTGGGCCTCCCCCACCGCTGGGAGAGCGAGCAGGATCGGCCCAGAATGCTGCGCTTGCAAGACCCCTTTGGGGTTCCGGTGGCCTTCTATGCCGAAAGCCAGAAGTACCCCTGGCTCCTGCAACGCTACGACCTGCACAAAGGCCCCGGCATCCAGCGCATTGACCACATCAACGTGATGACGCCGCAGGTGGAGGCCATGACCCGCTGGTACATGGATAAGCTGGCCTTCCGCCTCTCGGAGTACACCGAGGACGACGACGGCCGAATCTGGGCGGCCTGGATTCACCGCAAGGGCAACGTACACGACCTGGCCCTCACCAACGGCACCGGCCCCCGGCTGCACCACTTCGCCTACTGGATGCCCGATGCCATGAGCATCATCCGGGCCTGCGACATTCTGGCCGGGGCCAGAGAGACCGAGGCCATCGAGCGCGGGCCAGGACGCCACGGCGTCTCCAACGCCTTCTTCCTGTACCTGCGCGACCCCGACGGCCACCGCATCGAGCTGTACACCTCCGACTACAGCACGGTAGACCCCGATTTCGAGCCCATCCGCTGGAGCCTCAACGACCCCCGCCGCCAGACCTTGTGGGGGGCCAAAACCCCCAAGAGCTGGTTCCTGGAGGGCTCGCTTTTGGAGGCCTTCGAGGGCGGCTGGGTAGAGCCGCAGGAGTCGGAGTTACAGGGGCTGCCACAGCACGTGATCTGAGCCGAGGTCGGCCAGCAGGCCGATTCAAGCCAGACCAAACGGTGGAGTTGTAGCCTGGTTTGTCGTTCTTGACAGTGAGAAAACCTGCGTTTAGACTGTCGCCCAACACAAGGTTAAACAAACGAGTGTTTGTTTGGTTGAGGGAGGCTTGGTGAAGGAAACGGTAGCAATACTGGGGGCAGGCACGATGGGTCGGGGCATCGCCGAGGTGGCGGCTTTGGCCGGCCATGCGGTCTGGCTCTACGACCCCCTCGAGGCCGCCCTCGAGCGCGCCCTGGCCGATATTCGCGCTGACCTGCAAAAGCTGGCCGAGCAGGGCCGCCTGGCGGGCACGCCGGACGAGGTTCTGGCCCGCATACAACCCACCCAATCGCTGGAGGAGTGTGCGAAGGCCGCCTGGGTTATCGAAGCAGCGCCGGAGCAGCTCGAGCTCAAGCAAGAGCTGCTGGGCCAGCTGGGCGAACTCAACCCGAACAACACCCTGGCCAGCAACACCTCGACCTTTTCCATCTCGGCCATCGCCGCCAGGGTCAAGCACCCCGAGCGGGTGCTGGGGCTACACTTCTTCAACCCCGCCCAGCGCATGAAGCTGGTGGAGGTGGTGGGGGGGCTACAGACCGCCCCGGCGCTGCTGGAGCGCGCGCTGGAGCTGATGCGAAGCTGGGGCAAGGAGCCCGTGCAGGTGGTGGACGCCCCCGGCTTTCTGGTGAACCGGGTGGCCCGGCCCTTTTACGGTGAGGCCCTGAGGCTGCACGGCGAGGGCATCGCCAAAGAGCACATAGACTGGATTCTGCGCGGCCTGGGCTTCCCCATGGGGCCCTTTGAGCTGATGGACTTGATCGGGCTGGATGTCAACTACGCCGCCTCGACCTCGGTCTATCAGGCTTTCTACGGCGAGCCCCGCTACCGGCCCCACCCGTTGCAGTACCAGCGGGTGGCCGCGGGGATGCTGGGCCGCAAAACCGGCCAGGGCTGGTACACCTACCCCCCCGGCCCGCCCAAACCGCCCGCCCCGCCCCCGGTGCAGACCCAAGGAATTCCCCTTCCCCTGATTGTCGGGCCCAACCCGCTGGCCCAGGCGCTCCGGGCCCGCTTCCGTCACACCGAAAACCCCGCCGAGGCCCGGTTTGTGCTGGACTGCCGGGTCAAGCTCGAGCGCAAGCACGACTTTTTCGAGAATCTGCCGGTGGTCTCGCTGGTCTGGGCACACTCGGTCAGCAGCGTGCAGGCCGAGTTCAAAGGACGCCCGGTGGCCGGCTTTAGCCTGGTGCCGCCCATCGGGGAAAAAGCCATCGTCGAGCTTTTCGCACCCCTGAGCGGGGCCAGCGAGGCCCTCGAGCTGGCCCAGGCCTACTTCCACGCCCACGGCCACCACGCCCTGGTACTCCCCGACCAGCCCGGTGGGGTGGGCTTCCGCATCCTGGCCCTGCTCATCAACGAGGCCGTCTCGGCCCTGGCCGAAGGCGTGGCCGGCCCCGCCGATCTGAACCGCGCCATGCGGCTGGGCACGGGCTACCCGCTGGGGCCCCTGGAATGGGCCGAGCGGCTCTGGCTCAAGCCGGTGCTGCGGGCCCTGGAAGGGCTTCACGCCGAGCTAGGCGAGGATCGCTACCGCCCGCACCCCCTGCTACGCCGGATGGTAGCAGCGGGTTTGGAATCGTTCGGAAATCTATCCTTGGCCGCGGGCGCTGAGGGAGATTGGCAAAAAAGCGGTGTAAAGGAGGCAAGATGAAGCGAGCGTTGATAGGACTTCTGGCCCTTGGACTGGGGCTGGGCCTGGCCCAGCAGGCCCCCCTGAAGATCGGGGTGGTGGTCTCGGCCACCGGCCCCGCCGCCAGCCTGGGCATCCCCGAGCGCAACACCCTGGTGCTCCTGGAAGAGCAGGTCAACCGCCGGGGTGGGGTGGCGGGCCGTCCGGTGCAGTTCATCATTCTGGACGACGCCTCGGACACCACCCAGGCGGTGCGGGCCACCCGACGCCTGATCCAGGAAGACCAGGTGCTGGCGATTATCGGCACCACCACCACCCCGGCCAGCCTGGGCATGATTGACCCCGTGGCCGAGGCCGGTGTGCCCAAAATCTCCCTGGCAGCCAACCTCGAGATCGTCTTCCCGGTGGATGAAAAGCGGCGCTGGGTCTTCAAAACCCCCCAGACCGAGCAGCAGATGAGCCAGCCCATCGTGCGGGACATGGCCGCTTCCGGGGTCAAGACCGCAGCCTACATCGGCTTTAACGACGCCTACGGCGAGGGCTGGGCCCGGGCCTTCGAGGCAGCGGCCCGCGAGGCCGGCATTCAGGTGGTAGCCTCCGAGCGCTTTGCCCGCACCGACACCTCGGTGGCCGGTCAGGTGCTGCGCATCCTGGCCCGCAACCCCGATGCGGTGCTGATCGGCGGCTCGGGCACCGCGCCGGTGCTGCCCCAGCGCACCCTGCGCGAGCGCGGCTACCGGGGCCTCATCTACCAGACCCACGGCGTGGCCAACCCCGACTTCCTGCGGGTGGGCGGCGATGTGCTGATCGGCACCCGCCTGCCCGCCGGCCCGGTGCTGGTCTTCGACCAGCTCCCCCCCGACTTCCCCAACCGGCAGGTGGCTACCAACTACGTACAGCAGTACGAGGCCCGCTTCGGCATCGGCAGCTACTCCACCTTTGGCGGCCACGCCTACGATGCCTGGGCTATTTTGCGCCCGGCCCTCGAGCGCGCGCTGCGCCGCGAACAGCCCACCAACCTGGCCGCCTTCCGCCGGGTGCTGCGCGACGAGCTCGAGGCCACCCGCAATGTGGTGGGCACCCACGGTATCTTCAACATGTCCCCCACCGACCACCTGGGCCTGCGCTTCAACGAAGCCGCGGTGATGGTCGAGGTCGTTAAGACACCGGCCGGGAAGCTGGACTGGAGGCTGCTGCGAACCTTTAGGTAGGAGGCAGATGGCGGTGGCCAGTAGCTGGTAGCCCAGGCTATTGGCCACCGGCCACCCGAGCTTTATGGACTGGACGATTGTCTCTTTTCTCACCGCCGATGCCCTGCAAAACGGCACCATCTACGCGCTGCTGGCGCTCTCGCTGGTGCTGGTCTTTGCGGTAACCCGGGTGATTCTGGTTCCATTGGGGGAGTTTTTGGTCTATGCCCCCCTCACCTATGTGTGGTTTCTCCCCCCCGAGGTGAGCGGGCTGAACCTGCAGGGCCAGATTCCCGGCACGGCCTGGCTGGCGGCGACCATGCTGCTATGGTGGGCCATTTTAGACCGAAAAAACCTTAGACGGGCCGGTTGGTTGGCTTTGAGTGCGCTGGGGGTGCTGGGCCTGGCCTGGTGGGGGGCCCAGGGGGTGCCGCTGTGGCTGGGCTGGCTGCTGGCCCTCCTGGTGGTGCTGCCGATTGGCCCCGCCTCCTACCGGCTTTTCTTTGAACCCGCCAAGAATGCCAGCGTGCTCACCTACCTGATTATTGCGGTGGGGCTGCACTTTGCTTTTATGGGCCTGGGGCTGGTGTTTTTTGGCCCCGAACAGTTCCGCCTACCCCCCATCCTGGGGGGGCAGACCACCATTGGGCTGGTACCGGTCAACAACCAGGCCTTCCTGGTCTACGGTTTTGCGCTTTTAGCCATGGTGGGCCTGTTTCTGTTTTTCACCAAAAGCATCTACGGCAAGGCCCTGCGGGCCTGCGCGGTCAACCGCTACGGGGCCCGGCTCCTGGGCATCAGCCCCAGCCAGGCCGGCTATGTTTCCTTTGGCATTGCCACCCTCATCGCCGGTGTGAGCGGGTTGCTGCTGGCCCCCCTCATCTCCCCAGCCTACTTCCAGGGCTTCTTGCTGGGGCTCAAGGGCTTTGTGGCCGGCATTCTGGGCGGCCTGATTAGCTATCCGCTGGCGGTGGTGGGGGCTTTGCTGGTGGGGGCCATGGAGTCCTGGGCCTCGTTCCAGGCCAGCGCCTATAAAGATGCCATCGTGTTTGCCCTGCTGCTGCCCATCCTCTTGTGGCGCAGCCTGCAAAGCCACGAGCTGGGGGAGGAGGACTGATGAGGCTTCAGCTATCCCCCATCACCCTGGTGGCCGTTGGACTGCTGCTCTTGCTGCCGCTCTTGCTACCCCCGTCCTCGTTTTACCTGACGGTGGGCAACTACATCGCCTTTGGCGCCCTGGTCGCGCTGGGGCTGTACCTGCTCACCGGCCTATCGGGCATGACCAGTTTCGGCCAGGCGGCCTTCATGGGGCTGGCCGCCTACACCAGCGCCCTCCTGACCATTGGCCAGGGCCTGAACCCCTGGCTGACCCTGCCGCTGGGGGTGCTGGCGGCGGTGGTGGGCGCGGTGGTGCTGGGCGGCATCACCGCCCGGCTCAAAGGCCACTACCTGCCCCTCTCCACCATCGCCTGGTGTATGGCCCTGTACATCGTGATGGGGAGCTGGATTGAGCTTACCGGCGGGCATACCGGCCTGCGCGGCATTCCCTCCGTCTCGGTGTTTGGCTGGAGTTTGAACGACAGCAGAAGCTACTTTTACCTGGCCTGGTTTTTCGTACTGCTGGGGGCCTGGACGGCCTGGAACCTGACCAACAGCCGCATCGGGCGGGCCATGCGGGCTTCCAAGGGGGATGCCATTGCCGCGGCCAGCTTTGGGGTGAATCCGGCGGTGCTCAAGCTACAGGTCTTCGTGCTCTCGGCCATCTACGCCGGTGTGGCCGGCTGGCTTTATGTGCATTACCAGAAGTTTATCAACCCCACCCCCTTCAGCCTGGACGCCTCCATCAAGTACCTGATTGCGGCGGTGGCCGGGGGCGTGGGCAGCATCCCGGGGGTCATTCTGGGCTCGGGGCTGGTGACGGGCCTCGAGGAGGTGCTCAAGGGCCTGCTGCCGCGCATTTTCGGCCGCACCGGCAACTACGAGATCATCGCCTATGGCCTGATTCTGGTGCTCATTCTGATGTTTGCCCCCAAAGGGCTGTGGCCCTTCCTCGAGCGCTACCTACCCAAAGCCCGCCCGCAAAACCCTGCTGGCAGCGGCCTGCCGGGCCGGCTGGTTGTGGGAAAGCCGGGTGAGGTGGTGCTCGAGGTTGACAACCTGAGCAAAAGCTTCGGCGGTCTGCTGGCGGTCAACGGCATGAGTTTTCAGCTCCGCAGGGGCGAGATTCTGGCCCTGATTGGCCCCAACGGGGCCGGCAAGTCCACCTGCTTCAACATGATTACCTCGGTCTATGCGCCCAGCCAAGGCACGGTGCGCTTCAAGGGCCAGCCCCTCGCGGGCCGGATGCCCTACGAGGTGCACCGGCTGGGGATTGCCCGTACCTTCCAGCACCCCCACCTCTTCCCCGAGATGACCGTGCTGGAAAACGCCGCCCTGGGCACCTACGCCCGCACCCAGCGGGGCCTGCTGGCCTCCATGTTGGGGCTCAACCGGGCCGAGGAGGCGGCGGCCCTGGCCGAGGCCTACCGGGCGCTGGAGCGGGTGGGCCTGGCCCATCTGGCCCACCAAAAAGCCGATGGGCTGGCCATCGGTCAGCTCAGGCTGCTGGAGATTGCCCGCGCCCTGGCCTCGGGGCCCGAGGTGCTGCTCCTGGACGAGCCAGCGGCGGGGTTGCGGGCAGGCGAGAAGCGCCAGTTTGCCGCCCTGATTCGCAAGCTGGTGAACGAAGGGGTGACGGTGCTTCTGGTAGACCACGACATGGATCTGGTGATGGGGCTGGTAGACCGGGTGGTGGTGATGCATTATGGGGAAAAGCTGGCCGAAGGCACCCCTGCCGAAGTACAGCGCAATCCCAGGGTGATCGAGGCCTACCTGGGGGAGGCCGCATGAGCGTGCTGGAAGTGCAAAACCTCACCGTGCGCTACGGGGCCGTGGAGGCCGTGCGCAACCTGTCCCTCACGGTAGGGGCGGGCGAGGCCATCACCCTCATCGGCCCCAACGGGGCCGGCAAGAGCAGCACCCTCAAGGGGATTGTGGGGCTGGTGAGCGCCAGCGGCACGGTGCGCTACCAGGGGCAGGCCCAAGGCCAGCGCAGCCCGGAAGCCCTGGCCGCCCAGGGCCTGGTGATGGTGCCCGAGAAGCGGGAACTCTTCGCCTCGATGGAGGTAGAGGACAACCTGCTGCTGGGGGCCTTTACCCGCTTCCAGCGCCGCGAGAAAGGCATCCGGGAAGACCTCGAGCGCGTCTATACCCTTTTTCCTCGCCTGCGCGAGCGGCGCAAGCAGCTGGCCGGCACCATGTCCGGGGGCGAGCAGCAGATGCTGGCAATTGGGCGGGCCCTGATGGCCCGACCCAAGCTGCTGCTGCTGGACGAGCCCAGCCTGGGGCTGGCCCCCCTGATCGTGCAGGAGATTTTTCACATCCTGGGCGAGCTCAAAGCCCAGGGCACCCCCATCCTGGTGGTGGAGCAGAACGCCCGCATGGCCCTCAAGCTGGCCGACCGGGGGTACGTGCTCGAGGCCGGCGAGCTGGTGATGGAAGGCCGCGGCCAGGACTTGCTACACGACCCGCGGGTGATCGAGTCCTACCTGGGCATCCGCACCAAGACCGAAGTCTGATCATGCACACCCTCACCGACCCCTACATGCAGCTTTTGGGCCTGGAAACCCGGCTGGTGGAGCCTGGCCGGGCCGTGGTGGCCGCGCAGGTCAGGCCTGAGCACCTCAACATCCACGGGGCCTGCCACGGCGGCTTCCTGTACAGCCTGGCCGACGCGGCTTTTGCCCTAGCCTCCAACTCGCACGGCACCGCCGCGGTGGCCCTCACCACCCAGATGCAGTACTTCAAGGCCGTGCAGGCTGGTGAGCACCTCGAGGCCCACGCCCTCGAGGAGCACCTGGGCCGGCGCACCGCCACCTACCGCATCGAGGTTCGCAGCAATGGGCGCGTGGTAGCCCTCTTTACCGGCACGGTCTTCCGCTTTGCCGAAGGTTAGCCTGTTCGCAAAAGGCGCTTGTGGATACGACCCCGATAGGATAAAACACCTTATGACCATGGAAGCCTACATTCTGGACGCTGTTCGCACACCGGTCGGCAAGCATGGGGGCGCCCTTTCCTCGGTGCGCCCCGACGATCTGGGGGCCATCCCGCTCAAGGCCCTGCTGGAGCGCACCGGCATCCCCGGTAGCGACGTAGAGGACGTGTATATGGGCTGTGCCAACCAGGCCGGCGAGGACAACCGCAACGTGGCCCGCATGTCCCTGCTGCTGGCCGGGCTGCCCATCAGCGTGGGGGGCTCCACCGTCAACCGCCTGTGCGGGAGCGGGCTGGACGCCGTAGCCAGCGCCGCGCGGGCCATCTGGGCCGGGGAGGGCCAGGTGTACCTGGGGGGCGGGGTGGAGAGCATGAGCCGCGCGCCCTGGGTGATGCCCAAGGCCGAAAAGGGCTTCGCCACCGGCAACGTCACCCTCTACGACACCACCCTGGGCTGGCGGCTGGTGAACCCCCGGATGAAGGAGCTCTACGGCACCGAGGCCATGGGCGAGACCGCCGAAAACCTGGCCGAGCAGTACAAAATTAGCCGCGAGGCCCAGGATCGGTTTGCCCTGCACTCGCATCAGAAAGCCATCCGGGCCCAGCAGAGCGGGGCCTACGCCAGCCAGATGGTGCCGGTGGAGGTCAAAGACCGCAAAGGAAATACCACCCTGGTGCAAACCGACGAGGGCCCCCGGGCCGACACCAGCCTCGAGGCCCTGGCCCAGCTCAGGCCGGTCTTCCGGGCCGGGGGCAGCGTGACCGCCGGCAACTCCTCTTCGCTCAACGACGGGGCCGCAGCCGTTTTGCTGGTGGCCGACGCCTACGCCAGGGCCCACGGGCTCAAGCCCATGGCCCGGGTGCGGGCCATCGCGGTGGCGGGGGTGGAGCCGCGCATTATGGGCATCGGGCCGGTGCCCGCAACCCAAAAAGCCCTGCAGCGGGCTGGCCTCACCCTGCAAGACATCGGCCTGATTGAGCTGAACGAGGCCTTTGCCGCCCAGAGCCTGGCCGTGCTGCAGGAGTGGGGCCTCGAGCCCGAGGATGAGCGCCTGAACGTCAACGGCGGGGCCATCGCCATCGGCCACCCCCTGGGCTGCTCGGGGGCCCGCATCCTGACCAATCTGGTGCACGAGATGCAGCGCCGCCAGGTGCAGTTTGGCCTGGCTACCATGTGCATTGGGGTGGGACAGGGCATCGCCATGGTGGTGGAGCGGGTATGAGGGTGCTCGAGCAGTTCAACCTCCAGGGCAAAACCGCCCTGGTGACCGGGGGCTCGCGGGGCCTGGGCCTGGAGATTGCCTGCGGCCTGCGCGAGGCCGGGGCCCGGGTGGCCCTGCTGGCCCGGCGCGAAAGCTTCTTTGCAGAGGCCCTGAAGCTCATCCCCGATGCGATACCCATTGTGGGCAACGTGCAGGACGAAGCGAGCCTCGAGGCCGCTTTTGCCCGGGTGGGCCCGGTGGAGGTCCTGGTCAACGCCGCCGGGGTGACCTGGGGCCAGGACGCCCTGGAGGTACCGGTGGAGAAGATCCGCGAGGTGCTGGACATCAATGTAACCGGGGCTTTTCTGGCCTCGAGGATTGCCGCCCGCGGCATGAAAGCCCGCGGCTACGGCAAAATCCTCAACATTGCCTCGGTCGCGGGCCTGGCCGGCAGCCCCAGCGAGGTGATGGACGCCGCCGCCTACTCGGCCTCCAAAGGCGCGCTCATCGCCCTGACGCGCGATCTGGCGGTCAAGTGGGGGCCCTTTGGCATCCGCGTGAACGCCCTGGCGCCGGGCTTCTTCCCCACCCGCATGACCGAAAAACTGCTGGCCCGCACCGAGCAGCTCGTGCGCGAGCGCACACCGCTGGGCCGCATCGGGAAAACCGGCGAGCTGGCCGCCGCCGCCCTGTACCTGTGCAGCCCGGCCTCGGACTACGTAACCGGGCAGGTCTTGGCCGTGGACGGGGGGATGACCGCGCTATGAGCTGAGCTTCGATCCGCCGGTTCACCAAAGCACAACCCTGCCACAGGTGTAAACTGTCGTTCTGAAGCCCACAGACCTCGAGGTGCCTATGCCCATGTTCCAGCCCGAACTCGAGACCCTTCCCCGCCCCAAGCTCACCGAACTGCAAAACCAGCGCTTGCGCGAGCAGGTCGCTTATGTGTACGAGCGGGTGCCCTTCTACCGGCAGGCCCTGGACGAGAAGGGGCTCAAACCCAGCGACATCCGGGGCGTAGAGGATTTGCACAAGCTGCCCTTCACCAAGAAAAAAGACCTGCGCGACACCTACCCCTTCGGGATGTTTGCCGTACCCCGCCAAGAGCTCGCCCGCATCCACGCCTCCAGCGGCACCACCGGCAAGCCCACCGTGGTGGGTTATACCAAAGGCGACCTGGAGATTTTCGCCGAGGTGGTGGCCCGCTCGCTGGCGGCCGCAGGGGGCCGGCCCGGCATGATGCTGCACAACGCCTACGGCTACGGGCTTTTTACCGGCGGGCTGGGCCTGCACGGCGGTGCAGAAAAGCTGGGCATGGTGGTGGTGCCCATCTCGGGCGGCATGACCGACCGACAGATCATGCTCATTCAGGACTTCAAGCCCGAGATGATCGCCTGCACCCCCTCCTATGCCCAGACCCTGGCCGAGGAGTTCAAAAAGCGCGGTATCACGCCCGAGGAGATCAGCCTGCAGTACGCCATCCTGGGGGCCGAACCCTGGACCGAGGCCATCCGCCAGAGCGTGGACGAGGGGCTGGGGGTCAGGGCCACCAACATCTACGGCCTCTCGGAGATCATCGGGCCGGGGGTTTCCAACGAGGACGTGAACGAGCGCGAAGGGCTCAGCTACATCTGGGAAGACCACTTCTACCCCGAGGTAGTAGACCCCGAGACCGGCGACCCCCTGCCCGACGGCGAGGTGGGGGTGCTGGTCTTCACCACCCTGACCAAGAAGGCCATGCCCATCCTGCGCTACTGGACGGGCGACCTGACCTACATCACCCGCGAGCCCGGCCCCTCGGGTCGCACCCACGCCCGCATGGCCCAGATCCGGGGCCGCACCGACGATATGCTGATCGTGCGGGGGGTGAACGTCTACCCTACCCAGATCGAGGCGGTGCTCAAGGAGATTCCCGAGGTGGTGCCGCACTACCAGATTGTGCTCACCCGCGAGGGCCCCATGGACGAGCTGGAGCTGAAGCTCGAGGTCGCCGAACCCTTCTTCCGTGAAATCGGGCAGAAGGTGCTTTCCGACGAGGTTATTGAGGCCGACCAGCGGCTGGCCCACCTGCGCGAGAAAGTGGCCCGGAAAATCAAGGACAACGTGGGCCTCTCGGTGAAGGTCTCGCTCATCAACCCCGGCACGGCCCCCCGCAGCGAGGGCGGCAAGCTCAAGCGGGTGGCCGACCTG
The DNA here is from genome assembly GCF_000024425.1 of Meiothermus ruber DSM 1279. Taxonomy (NCBI): domain Bacteria; kingdom Thermotogati; phylum Deinococcota; class Deinococci; order Thermales; family Thermaceae; genus Meiothermus; species Meiothermus ruber. Next base: position 1,353,591 of record NC_013946.1, on the reverse strand, counting down.
CGCAAGCTGCGCTAACACCCAGTCTATGAAACCCATTCCCCCCGGCTATCAGGCCAGCTTCGAGACCACTGTCACCGAAGAGATGACCGTGGACTTCGAGCACCCCGACGACCCCCAACTGGGCAAGCTGCACCCGGTCTACGCCACTTACTGGATGGCCAAACACATGGAACTGGCCGGGCGCAAGATCATCCTGCCTTTCTTAGAAGAGGGCGAGGAGGGCATCGGCTCCAAGGTGAGCGTGGATCACCTGGCCTCGGCCCTGCCCGGCATGAAGGTGCGCATTGTGGCCGAGCACCTGCGCACCGAAGGCAACCGGGTGCACGCCCAGTGCACCGCCTGGAACGAGCTGGGCGACCAGATTGGGGTGGGCTACACCGAGCAGGTGATCCTGCCCAGGGCCAAGCTGCTGCGAATTTTCGAGAAGCTGCAGGCGCGCTGGCAGGAACAGCATAAGTGAAGCAACACCTTTGCACACCGCCGTCTGTACCCCTTAACCTGATACCGTGAAGCGCCTCCCCCTCTTCCCCCTGCCCGAGACCGTGGTTTTTCCAGGGCTGCTGATTCCGCTGTACATCTTCGAGGAGCGCTACAAGCAGATGGTGCGGGACTTGCTGGCCCAGGGCGAAGACCAGCGGCGCTTTGTGATTACCCTGGCTACCGCGCAGGGCTTCCGGGCGGTGGGGGGGTATGTGGACTTACTGGCGGCCTCGGAAAACCCCGACGGCACCTTCAACATCGTCTGCCGGGGTGGGGAGCGCTGCCGGGTGGAGGGGGTGGGGGTTTTTGAAAAGAACCTGTACCAGACCACCCTGGACATCCCCTGGCCCCTCGAGCGCAGCGCCCGCAGCGAGGAGATCGTGGTGGCCTGGGATGCCATGGAGGCTTTCCGCAGCTACATGGCTGGGTTCGCCGACCCCAGCGCCCTGGAAGAGGCCATCGCCAACCTGCCCGACGACCCCCTTTACCAGGCCTCTTTTCTGTGCGTGAACCTGCGGGTCTCGGCGCTGGATCGGCAGGCTTTGCTCGAGGCCCCTTCCCTTATCGCCCGGCTCGAGCTGGCCCAGACCCTCATGCGCCAGGGCTCAATGGCCGGCAGCAGCGCCGAGGCCTGAATTACGCCACCCGGCGCCGCATCTGGGCTATCCCCAGGCTGAGTAGCAGCAGCGCGGCCGAGAGCAAGGCAAAAATTGCCGTGACCTCGTCCTGGCGGATGCGCCACAGCAGCGGGCGGGTCAGGTCGCGGTAGGCCTCTTTGAGCTTTTCCGCCGAATCGACATAAAAGTACTGCCCATCGCCCACCCGGGCCACCTCTTTGAGGGTCTCCTCGTCGAAGAGCGCGGCCTGCGCGTATACCTCGGGCAGACCCGGCACCGGGCCGCTGGTGGTACGGCCAATGCCGATGGTGTGCACCCGGATCTGCTGGCGGGCCGCCTCCTGGGCCGCCACCACCGGGTCAACCCCACCCAGACTCCGCCCATCGGTAAGCAGGATGATGGTCGCCAGCCGCCTGGGGTCGGGGTCTTCGGCGCGCTCGGAAAGGGGGGGCAGGGCCTGGATGCTCTCCAGGATGGCATCGCCGATGGCCGTGCCCAGGTTCAACTGCAAAAAATCCACTGCCTCCAGCAAGCGCCCCCGGTCGGTGGTGAGGGGCACCACCAGATGGGCATCCCGCGCAAAGGTGACCAGGGCCAGCCGCAAACCCTCCGGTAGCTCACGGATGAAGGTGCGCAGGGCCGCCCGGGCCGCCTCAAAGCGGCTGGGCTGCACATCGGTGGCCTGCATCGAGAGGCTGATATCCACCGCCAGCACCACCGCCGCCTTGGGATCAGCCTGCCACACCGGCAGGGAGGGCCGGGCCAGGGCCAGCACCGCTGCCAGCAAGGCCAGCAGATACAGCCCAGCCGGGAGGTGCTGCCATCCGCCAAGAGCTTTCCGAGAGCGGGCCAGCGCTCCCGCGTCGGGGTGCAGCACCACCAGCTCGGAGGGCGGCCGCAAAGCACGCCCGTACAGCCAGACCAGCAGGGAAACCAGCAGCAACAGCGCCAGCGCCCAGGGCCACAGCAAGCTCATTCAGATCACCCGTCGCCGCCAGGCCGACAACCCCAGGCTAAAGCCCAGCAACAGCGCAGCCAGTAAGCTCAAAAGGCCGCTAACCTCGGTGGTCTGGGGGCGCCAGGCCAGCACCCGCCCCAGGTCGGCATGGGCTTTGCTCAGGTCGCTGGCCGAAAAGATGGGGTAGTAGCGGCCCCCGGTTCGGTCGGCTACTTTTTTGAGCATCTCCTCGTCGAAGTTGTGACCGTGGGTGCCCACCCCGATGGCGTGTACCTGGATGCCGCGCTCGAGGGCCTGATCGGCGATTTTGAGCGGGTCGTTGCCAGAAACGTCGTGACCGTGCGAAAACAGCACAATCACCCCGGGCCTCGAGCCCTCGGGAGGGGTTTGGGGGAGGGCCTCCAGGGCGGCCAGCAGTCCGTAGGTAAAGGAGAAGCCCCCACCCAGGTCGAGGTTATCAATAGCCTGGCGAATGGCCTTGCGATCGGTGGTAGGCGGCAGCAGCAAGGTTCCATAGCCGGAAAAGGTCACCACCCCCACCTTGATGTGCCTGGGGAGTTTATCCACCAGGGCCTTGGCGGCCATCTGGGTGGCTACCATGCGGTTGGGGGCGATATCGGTCTGGCGCATAGACCAGCCGTTTTCAATCGCCAGAATCACCCCGGCCAGGTTCTCGGGCATCATCAGCCGGAGGGTGGGGCGGGCGGTGGCGAGAAGGGCCGCAGCCAGGGCCAGGAAAAAGCCGATCAGGGGCAGGTAAAACCAGATGTTCTGCTGGTTCGTGCCAGCCATGGGGCCTATCCCCGGATACCAGACATGGCCGCTCGAGCGCCCCTGCCGCCATCGCCAGTACAGCACACCCAGGGCCACCAGACCCAGCAGGGCCCACAGGTTCCAGGGTGCGAGAAAGCCCATGGCTACAAACCCCTACGGCACCCGGCGCTGCCAGCGCAGGCTCAGCCCGGCCGCCAGAATCATCAGCGCGGCGGCCAGGGCCGAGAGCAGCGAGGAAACCTCGGTCTTGGTACCCTCCCAGCGGATGACCACCCCCAGTTCCTTAACAATCGCCCGGAGGGCCTCCTCGGTGGGTGGGTAGGTGTTTTTCCCCCCGGTGGCCTGGGCGAGCTGCTCGAGGTTCCTGGGTTCAAAAGGGATGTAGTAGTGCCGCCCTTCAATCTGGGTCACCGCACCGCCAGGCTGTCCCATGGGGAAGGTGTACAGCCTCACGTTGGCGTTTTTGGCAAAGCGGGCCGCGACCTCGAGGGTGGTGCGGGTGGGCAGCGTGGGATTGCTGCTCACGTTGGAGGCCCCGTCCGACAGAATCACCAGGCTGCCCGGCGGCAGGTTGGCCGGGGGCTGGGCCTGCTGGGGCAGCGGCAGATCGGGGATGCCCTGCAAGGGGTCAGGCTGGCTCAGACCGGGGGGTTGTAGCTCGGCAGGGGGTCTGAGGGTGTTGCGCCCCGGCAGCATCCGCACCCCGGTGATGATGGCATTCTCGATGGAGGTGTTCTGGGCTGGCTTGAGCCGCTCGATGGCTTCCAGCAGCTTCTGGCGGTCGGTGGTGGGCATCACCAAAGCCGAGGCCGAGTCGGAGAAGCTGACCAGGCCAATCTGGGTGGTGGGCGGGGCCAGCTCGATAAACTTGCGGGCGGTGGCCTTGGCGGCCTCCAATCGGTTGGGATTGAGGTCGGTGGCCAGCATGGAGCGCGAGGTATCCACTGCCAGCACAATGGCCGCCTTATTGGTCGGCAAGGGGGGACTGGCCACCGGACGGGCCGCGGCAAGCAGCAGCAAGCACAGGGCCAGCAACTGCAGCGCCAAAGGCCAGCGCACGTGGGCCTTGGGCGGCCGGCGCACCACGCTACCCAACAAATGCGCGTCGGCGAAAGCCTCGGCGGTGCGTTCCCGTCGCCGGTTGACCCAGGCCAGGAACCCAATAAACGCAGGAATTAGCAGCAGCAGCCACAAGAAAGCAGGCCAGGTAAAGCTCATCTTCGCCCCCTTCTGCGCAAGGTGAACTTGAGGAGCGGCTCCACAATTTCCTGGGCGGTAGACAGGTGCAGCGCATCCACCTGGGCCGCCCGCAGGGTGCGCTCGAGCATAGCTTCGCGGGCCTGCACCAAAGCCGCATGGGCCCGGCGCACCCTGGGGTCGCTGGTATCAATCCAGATCTCCTCACCGCTCTCGAGGTCGCGCAGGCGTAGCTCGCCCGCGTTGGGCAGCTCTTTTTCGGCAGGGTCGAAGATGCGCACCGCCACCACATCATGGCGATAGGCCAGCCGCCGCAGGCCAGAAGCCCAAAGGGGCTCCTGCTCGGGGTTTTGACTGAGAAAGTCGGAGACCACAAACAGCAGAACCCGGCGCTTGAGGGTTTTGGCCGCGTGCTCGAGCGCCTGTTCCAGCGAGCCACCGGCAGGACTGGGTTGTTCTACCGGCTTTGCCCGCTGTTTTGAGCCGGGAACAGCCCCCTGGTGTGCGGCCACCAGTCCGTACAGCTCGTGTAGAATCCGCAGCGCCTGCCGCCGGCCCGTACCGGGCGGTACGATCCGCATCCCAGCTTCCGAAAAACCTATAGCGCCCACCTTGTCGCCGTGCCGCCCCGCAATGGCCGCCGCGGTGCCCACAAACTCCAGGGCCTCCTCGAGCTTGAGCACCCGCCGGGTACCAAAGCGCATCGAGGCCGAGAGATCGACAATCAACCAGACCGTGACCTCTTTTTCTTCGCGGTACTGCCGGATGTGGATTTTGCCGGTGCGGGCGGTCACGTTCCAGTCTATGCGGCGCACCTCGTCGCCGGGCTGGTACTCCCGCACCTCGGCCAGATCCAGGCTGGGGCCGTAGAAAAAGCCGGTGTAGTCGCCAAACAAAAACCCGTCCAGCCGCTTCAAAACCCGGAACTCGAGCCTGCGCAGCAGCTCAGTGGGCAGCTCGCGCGGGCGGGGTGGGGCCTTCGTGGGTTCGGCCTCGAGGGTGACTTCGATCTGGCTCTTGCGCGGTCGTCGCAGCAGCATAACTCGTCCTGCTCAGGCCGAGGGGTTCTCGGCGGCGGGCCGGGTATCGCGGTAGGGATCGCCGATGTGCACCTTGGGCAAGGGGGTGGCGGCAATGATCTTCTGCACCACCTCCTCGAGCTTCACCTCGTCGGCCAGGGCCTCGTAGGACAGGATGATGCGGTGGCGCAGCACCTCGGGGGCCAGGTCGCGCACATCCTCGGGCAGGGCGTACTCGCGGCCCCGCACGATGGCCAGGGCCTTGGCCCCCAGAATCAGGTTGACGCTGGCGCGTGGGCTACCCCCAAAGCTGATGTACTTCTTCAGGTTCGAAAGGCCCACCTCGCCGGGGTCGCGGGTGGCCCGGGTCAGCCGCACGGCGTACTCGGTGACGGCCTGGTGTACGTGCACCTGGTCGGCCATGGCCTGCAGGTGGCGCAGCTCGTCGCCGGTGAGCACCTCGTTGACCCGCTCAAACTTGGTAGAAACCCGCTCCACCACCGTCATCTCCTCGTAGAAGGCGGGGTAGTCAATCCATACCTTGAACATGAAGCGGTCTACCTGGGCCTCGGGCAGGAAGTAGGTGCCCTCCGACTCGATGGGGTTCTGCGTAGCCAGTACCAAAAAGGGGTCGGGCAGCTTGAAGGTCTCGTGTCCGATGGTGACCTGGCGCTCCTGCATGGCCTCGAGCAAAGCCGACTGGATCTTGGCCGGGGCCCGGTTAATCTCGTCGGCCAGAATCAGGTTGGCAAAGATGGGGCCCAGCTCCACCTCGAAGCTGGCCTCCTTGGGGTTGTAGATGCGGGTGCCTACTAGATCGGCGGGCACCAGGTCGGGGGTGAACTGGATGCGCTTGAAGCTGGCCCCGATGGCCTCGGCCATGGTCTTGATGGCCAGGGTTTTAGCCAGCCCCGGCACCCCCTCGATCAGGATGTGGCCCCGCGCCAGCAGCGCCACCAGCATGCGTTCCAGCATCAGATCCTGCCCCACAATCACCTTCTTGACTTCCAGCAAAAGCGTGCGCAGCTTGGCGGCGGCATCCATCACGGCCTGGGGCTCGAGGGTGGTTTTAGGCGCTTCGTTCATAACAACCTCTCCAGAAAACAAACACACGAGGTGCGGTAGGTGGTTTTAGATGCTCTGATCCGGATTGCTGTCGGGAGGGGTGGGGGTGGGTTGCGGGGGAGGGCTGGGCAGGGAGGGGGTGTTGGGCTCGAGGGGAATCAGCTCTGGGGAGCCCCCCGGCATACCGGGCCCTGGCTGCGGGCCTCCGGGCCCCGGCATGGGCTGTCCGGGCAGGTCAAAGCGGTATAGCTGACCATCCTGGTAAATCAGAATGGGACACTCCGCAGCCGGCTCCTGCCCGGGCTGCGGCTGGCCGGGCCCCGGCCCCGGCTGAAGTGGAATCAGCTCACGGGGATCGGGCATCGGTTGGAGCGGCTGCTGCTGGTCAAACTGTACCCAACGGGGCTGTCCCAAGCGCGGTTCAGAGGCCCCCACCGCCCATGCCCTGGGCGCCGACCGCAACCCGATCGCGTAACCCGCAGCAAACACAGCCAGCAGCGCCAGGGCGGCCACAACCGGTTTACCCAACCCACCCAGCCTGAGCTTTTCCATGCTTTACTTTATGATGCAATACTGGGTTCAATCTGAGAATGCCCTACGTTTGAACCCCCAATTTCTCATCAGCAGCGGCCATAAACCACTTTCCATGGCGAAATCGCAACGGAACACAGCCCTGCGATTACCTGATTTCAACCCCCGACCACTGCTCGAGCAGCCGGGCCACAGCGGTGTGATCCACGTCTGTGCTGCCCACCTCGCGCTTGGCAATCTCGAAAAACTCCCGCATCTGCCGCAGCAGGGGGGCCGGGGTGCCGGCGGCCTCGAGCACCTTGGCGCAAATACCCAGATCTTTAGCTAGCAAGCCCAGCGCAAAGGTGTTGGTAAACTGGCGGCTCAGCACCCGCTGACCAAACAGGTTCTCGCTCACGTTGGAGCGGCCCGAGGAGGCGTTGATGACCTCGAGGGCCAGCCTGGCATCCACCCCTTGCTTGACCAGGGCCACCATGCCTTCACTCAGGGCCCACAGGTTAACCGCCAGCAAGGCATTATTCACCGCCTTGACCGCATGCCCCGACCCCAGCGGCCCTACGTGCACAATTTTTGCGGCATAGACCTCCATGACCGGCCTGGCACGGGCAAAATCTTCGGCTGAACCCCCGGCCATCACAGTGGCCCTGCCCTGAACCGCACCGGCCACGCCACCTGACAGGCAGGCATCCAGGTAGGAAACCCCTTTCTCCTGCAGCACCTGGGCGGTCTTCCTGGCCAGCTCGGGCTCGCCCGAGGTGTGATCCACCCAAAGCGTGCCGGGGCGCAGGTAGGGCAGTAGCTTGTGGGCCATCTCATCAACCTCGAGGGAAGTGGGCAGACAGGTGAACAGAATATCGGCCTGGCCGAGTTCGCTCAGATCGGCTGGCCTGGAGCCATAGGCCTTGGCGTGGGCCAGGGCCTTATCAAAGGTGCGATTCCAAACCAGGGTCTCGTATCGTTTTGCCAGATGTCCAGCCAGCGGATACCCCATAGCGCCCAGTCCGATAAAAGCTGCTTTCATAGTCAAGATAATAACCAGGGGTTCTCAAGCAGAGAAACGCTGTTTGCTGCGACAGCTTCCCGTAAAGCAGATCAACCTCTGCGCAACGCCCAGGGCAGCTTCTACCGGGCCGCCCAGGCGCACCTGCTCATAAAGGGTGATCCAACACCTTTGGCGAATCCAGTTTGCTACGAAACACTTCCCTCAGACCAGGAATCACCTGCACCCGCATCTCCGTTTGATCAAAGGCCTCGTTCCACCAGGAAAACCCACGCACCGCTGGCCAGCGGTTGGCCAGCAGATCGGTGAGGGCAGCCTCAGCCCACTGCACAGCATTCACACCCGGGTTGCCGGCTGTAACCCCAAACTCCGCCACCACCACAGGCTTGGTCGGCGCCAGCCGTAACAGGCGGGGCATAACCGCATCCATACCATCTGCAAAGGTTTGGGAATTGTTCTCCGTCGGTTCCTGTGCCCCATAAACAGAAACACCAATCCAGTCCACCACATCGTCGCCAGGGTAGTAATTCTCCAAACGGTTCCACTCAGCGGCAGGATCATCGTAGGCATCCACGTGCCACACCCAGGTTAAATTGTCGGCCCCAACCGATCGAATGGTCTGAACAATGTGGCGATACGCCTCACGGAAGCGTTCGGGGCCCAGCGTAGGCCCGCCATTCCACCGGCCGTTCCAGGAAAACCACTGGCCGTTGACCTCGGTGCCCCATTCCACCAAGAGGGGCGTGCCAAAATTTTGGGCCGCCCGGCCCCAGGCCCTGAGATCGGGGTCAAAGTCGCCTCGTAGAATCGCCTGCAAACTGTACAGCGGCTCGGGAACATACGTCTCGCTGCTACTGCGCAACATCAGTCGGATATATGGAACGGCATTCCTCGCCCGAATCCACTCAGCGGTAGCGGTAGGAAAATCCCGACCAGCAAACCAGTCGTTGGAAAAATAGACCCAGGCCACCCTACGGTTGACGGCCTGCTCATAGGCCTCCAGCGAGGAAGGTGTTATCTGGTACTCCTCCCGATCCTTTTGACCCGGATACACACCGTGGTAAAGCGTACCAGAGGGGGGCACCCCTATTCTCCTGACCAGCGGCGGCTTGGGGTTCACAGGCCCAGGCGGGAGGGTGAAGTCATAACACCCTCCCAGCATCAGCAAGATCAGCAAAGCACCGATTCGTTGCATAGGGCCACAGCACCGGCTACTGCGTGGTGACGCCCGTGGGGTCTACATACGTGTAGCCCAGGGTATTGCGAATATAGCCCAGGAAACTTTCAAACTGCGCCGCCGAGTAGGCATTGGGGCCGGTGTAACTTGGGTCAATGGTGTAGGCGTGGAAGAAATGGCCCGCCCAGGGGCAACGCAACACCCGGTTGGCTCGAGCCGCTTCCTCTACCATGGGCAGCAGGTAGTTGGGCTGCACGCTGCCAAGGTTTTCAGGAAGCATCAGGGTGCCATTCACATCGCGCACTGGATAGGGGAAAAACTGCCCTGCAATAACCGAACCCACCCGGTAGATGCGCCGTTCCATAGCCCGGTTGTACGTCTGGTTGAAGGTAGCGTAGTAGCTGGGGTCTGCCTCGTAATGAGGGGTTGTCCAGCCAACGGGGGTTAAGTTGGACAGCGCAGTGCTCAGGCTGCTCAAAATCGAGCGCCCGGTCTGAATGCGCTGCAGCGCACTGCTGGCGGTCATCCCCGGTATGGGCGTGCTGGTAATGCGATTGCCGCTGGCATCCAGCTCCACCCGCCAGAATTCCCAGTCATCACCCGATATACCAGAAGGATTCTTCAGATTTTCAAACTGATGGGTGTAGCCATGCTGGAAAATTCTGCCGCGAATCCTGGGTATGCGGCGAAGCTGGGCGAGGGCCCCGCTGTTTTGCGTCCAGCGAATTTGAGTTACCGGCGTGGTGTTGTTGTCGATGTACAGGGGTATGGCCGTAGCCAGGAAGGGAATTCCTACCCGGTTGATGATATCCAGCATGCGCTTGAGATCAGCGCCCTGGTCGTTTGGGCTCAAATCTTCCATGCGGGCCAAGGCCCTGGGCGCACAGGTGGTGTCCCGGCCCATCATGGGCGCAATGAGATCCGCAAAAATCAGATAGCGATCCTGCTCATGAATATAGGTGAAGGGATTGTCGGCGATGTACCAAAAGTTGCCGCTTTGCAAGGCGTAAGGTATCTGCCGCCCTGCGCTATTTCTGGCCCAGGCGTGTACGATCACGCTGGGAGACTCGGGGGCCACCTCCATCATCTCGATAGGCACTTCCAGCAAGCCCGGGATGTATTTTTTGAAAGCATAACCCCGATAATCAATCCTGTTGAAGCCAGTCGAAAACTCAGACGGCTGATACTCCGGGTACAAGGCCACATAGCGCAAGCCGAGCTGGCTCAGGCTGGCCCCGATGGCGGCGTTATCCAGACGCCAGATGTTGTAGTTGAGCCAGGTAACTTTTGCACCGGCCATGATGTCCGAGATGAACGCGGGCGGAATTGGGTCTTCGTAAGTGCTGCCAATGTAAAAGGTGCGATAGTACTGGTTGGCCTCTCCAGCCGTGTAGGCAGAAATCGCCTTGCGGGTTACCACCACATCGGCGTAGCGGCCCAACAGGTTGGTCAGCATGATGGCATAGATCTGGGCCGCATCGGGATAGGAGAAGGCCTGGGTCTGCACGTCACCCAGCGCCTGTGCCCCCGTCTGGCCGCGCTTGTCTTTAGCGCTTTTCTTAGGGCGTGTCGAACTGTCGTAGGCCAGGCCTGGTTTGAGTTGCACAGACCCAATTTTGGCCTTACCTTGTAAAGAAACTCCGTCGGATTCAGCAAATGTACCCAGCCCATCAGGATAAAGAATCAGCACCGGGGTGACTGCCTGCGTATTAACTCCACCCCCCTGGTTGTCTTGTATGTCCTGCACGTTCGGCCTTGGAGAGCTGCCACAAGCTGCCAAAATCAGCAGGCCGAGCAGCAGAAGCAAAGTTTTGCTGTAATGCTTGACCGCCTCGAGCCATTTTGCTAGGTTCATACCACCGCTCCTTTGCCAATCCAACGCAATACGTCATTTATTCGCTGTAATGGCTGATACTTTGGATTCGTTCTGCAGGCGTTCCTGGGTCTCGGTAATGCGCAGCCTGAGGCGATCGGGATCAAGCGTTTGGTTGCGCAATAAAATTTCACCCAAGGGCACTCCGGAAGGCTTTGTGCGCAAGGCTAAAGCCAGCTCTTGGGGGCTTACATCACCGTAAAAGAGCAGCACATCCCCCAAGCGACGGCGAACAGACTCAAGCACCTCAGCAGGCACATAGCTCTTGCGCTCGGTTTTATCCCAAACTGGGGTCGCACCTTTGCGGGCCCCTCGAGCGGGCCAGAAGTACATACGCCAGGCCCTCAGAGTAGCCAGAGCATTGATGATGTTTCCCACAAACCACCTCAAGGGAAACAATGGCAGCACCACGGTGGCCTGTAGTGCTTCGGCTACCCCATATACAGATTTGATTGCAGCAAAGCGCATCAGGAGGCGCTCGAGGGTGATCAGCAGAACACCACCACTGAGCACCAGCATTAACCGGGGATCTGCATGCGGCCAGTCGAGGAAGTAGGCCAGTACAGAGTACAAAGCCAGTGGATAGCCCACAAAATGGATCAGGTTGGTATATTTCCCCTTCCAATCACGCCAGAGTATCAGTCGTTCCTTTAAGCGCAGTCTTTTGAGGCCAGTCTCCTTGGGGCTCTGCATGGTAATGCCATAAATCCAGCGCGCCTTTTGCTTTACAGCAGCCGGTATTTCAAAAGGAAAGTACTCCTTAATTCCCACTACCTCGTTGCAAACCCGGCCTCGATCATCTATGCGCTTGAGCCGCTGCACGTGGAAGTGCACCCGAAAGCCTTTTTGCCACAAGCGCAACGACATGTCGTAATCCTCGGTCAGGTTTCCCTCTCGGAAAACCGGGCCTTCAGCCGCCAAAAAGCTCACCACTTCTCGTCGCAAAGCGAAGCCGGTACCAGCACTGGGCACAAACAAGCCAAACCCCTCGCGTATCGGCATGTGGTGAAGGTGGCTCTCTGCAAATTCGTCGGCATAAGTGCCGGAAACAATGCGGTTTAGCCACCGCCACCAGGGCAGCCTGGGAAACATGGCAATCACCGGCAATTGCACCATGTCATGGCGGCTAAGCAGGGCGCTGTAGAAGCGAAAGGCATAAGGGTGAATCACGTCCTCTGCGTCATGTAGAGCAATAACATCAAACGCCTGATTCCGGATGTTCTCGAGGTCTTGGATAAAGGCAAAAACCTCATTAAGGTTCTGGCTTTTGCTAGTTGGCCCCGGTTTCTGATTAACTACGCAATGTACTCGAGGGTTGCTCTTGGACAGTTCGCGTACTTCATGCAACGTGGCCTCGTCGTTGGGGTATACCCCAATAAAAAACTCGATCCGATCCTCCGGATAACGCATTAGACGATACGTGGCCTTCGCCATCTTGGCCACCACCCCAGCTTCCTGCCAGGCTGCCACCATTACTGCGATGCGCTTGGGGTTGTCGCTTTCAAGTTCCTCCTTCGAAAGACCGGCCTGCTGAAAACGGCGTCTTCGAAACAGGTAGGCCGCATCGAAAATCAGGTCGTCAAAGATGGCAACAAGGTATCCAAAGCAGACCAGCACCAATACTGCTCCAATAAAATCAGGCATACATACCTCTCGCAAGTGTTTCCAAATAAAAGGGAAGATTTACTGGGAGGTAAATCACTGAGCCAAGCAGTGCTATATGGATGATTTTTAGCTGCTGGCCGCCAAGCCTTCCAGCTTTTTGTGTCTTACAGTAACGCTACCTGTTCAGGTGTGTCGGTTTGATCAAAAAGTAGGGGTAGAACCGGCTCGTTCAGGTTTTGTCGGCTTTTCATGTGAAATTTCTCCTCTACTACCCGGCTAATATGCATAAATTTTCCTCCACTACCCGCAACACAAAGTATGTTTATGAGGCTACACAATAGTAGTACTTTGCTTGTTCTCATAAATAAGTAACGCATGAGTATCACCTGGGATAACAAATCGTCTCAGGGCTCAACAAAAGTATCCATTGCTGTATTGCTGCGATTTATCTTGCCAGATTGCGTATAACGGCTAAACTAGAGAGCGGGTCTGCCGGGATGGCGGAATGGTAGACGCTACGGACTTAAAATCCGTTGCCCGCAAGGGCGTGTGGGTTCGAGTCCCATTCCCGGCACCATTTTTTGCTGCTGGAAGCCCCGTCTGACCGCGGGTTGCAGCCAGTCTGAAACAACACCCCTACCTCCACCTAACTGTTCAGGTTCTTTCCAGTACCACCATCGCCAGGGCATAGTGCCTCTCGTGGGTAAGTGAAAGGTGGGCTTTTAGATGTTCGGCCTCCATCCGGGTTCGGAGTTTTGGGGCAAAATGCAGCAGGGGTCTGCGCCCTTCCATCTCCACCCAGACCTCGAGCCAGCCAAAGCTATCCGGCCAGCATTTCTGAAAGGCCTCCTTCGCCGCAAACCGTACCGCCAGCGAAGGCACCGGGTCGGGCTTAGCCAGGCAGTACTGGATCTCGCTGGGCACAAAGTGGCGTTCCAAAAACCGCCGGGGGTGCCGCTGCCACACCTTGCGCAGGCGTGCAAGCTCTACGATATCGGTTCCAATCGCTACAATGGACATCGGTTAGCATTGTAAGCGTTGTGCTGCCCAAAGCCTTTCTGAACAAAATGTCCGACTTGCTGGGCGAGGCCTTTCCGGAGTTTTTGAGGGCCCTTACCCAGGCCGACCGCAGCTATGGCCTGCGGGTCAACACGCTCAAGCTAAGCCCCGAGCAGCTTCGGCAGATCAGCCCCTGGCCCCTCGAGCCCATCCCCTGGTCGCCTGAGGGCTTCTACTACCCGGCCGAGGCCCGGCCCGGCCCCCATCCGTACTACTACGCGGGGCTGTACTACATCCAGGAGCCCTCGGCCCAGGCCGTGGGGGTACTGGCCGACCCCCAGCCCGGTGAGCGGGTGCTGGATCTGGCCGCCGCCCCCGGCGGTAAAACCACCCATCTGGCGGCCCGGATGCAGGGCCGGGGGCTCTTGATCTCCAACGAAATCGATAGCAAGCGGGTGCGCGGGCTGCTGGAAAACGTGGAGCGCTGGGGCGCCAATCTGGCGGTGGTCTCGGCGCCGGTGGAGAAGCTGGCCCAAGCCTGGGGAGCCTACTTCGACCGGGTGGTGCTGGATGCCCCTTGCTCCGGGGAGGGCATGTTTCGTAAAGACCCCGAGGTGGTTCGACACTGGGGGCCTGGGGCTCCATCGCGGGCCGCCCGGATACAAAAGACCCTGCTGGCCGCCGCCGCCGACCTGGTGCGCCCAGGCGGCACACTGGTCTACTCGACCTGCACCTTCGCCCCAGAGGAAAACGAGCAGGTCATTGCAGATTTCTTGCGCACCCCTGGCTGGACGCTCGAGGACGCCCGCATCTCCCCTCTTTTTGCCGACGGGGTTCCGGCCTGGGGCGATGGCCTCCCCGCCCTGGCCCGAACAGCCCGGCTGTGGCCCCATCGGCTGCGCGGGGAGGGGCACTTTTTGGCCAGGCTGCGCAAGATCGATGGTGCAGAGAACCACCCCCCTCAGGCCCGCATCCCCCCACCTTCCCGCGAGGCCAGAGCGCTGTGGCAGGCCTGGAGTGAGGAACACCTGCAAATTGCCCTCGAGGGGGAGCTCCTCGAGCGCGCCGGGCACCTCTACCTGCTGCCCCCCGGGCTACCCGACCTCGAGGGCCTCCGCGCGCCAGCGCCTGGGCTTTACCTGGGCCAGGCACGAACCGGCCACCGCAAAGACACTGGGCGGTTTCTGCCAGGTCAGCCGCTGGCCCACTACCTAACGCCTGGGGAGGTTAACCACCCCCTCCTCCTGCCGAGCGACGACCCCCGAACCCTGGCTTTTGCCCTGGGACAGCCCATCCCAGCGGAAGGCACCGATGGCTGGAAGCTGGTGGCGCTGCAAACACCCGTTGGAAACTTCAGCCTGGGCTGGGGCAGGCTCAAAGCAGGCGTCCTGCGGCCCAGCAGAACCGGGCTGTAATACGCCGGGCGGGTTTACTCTTCCTGCTCCTCGAGCCGCTTCAGAAGCGCTTTTAATTCAGCTTTTTGCTGGCCTTCTTCCATCCCGTCGGCGAGCTTTTCGATGGCGAGCCGCACCACCTCCGACTTGGAAACCAGTTGTTCCGGGCTGGAAAGCTCGTAGGCCAGCTTGGTCAGGAGGGCGTCCTGATCGTCGCTGATGACTACCTGGAGGCGCTTTTTCTCTTTCTTAGGCATAACCGGTTGGTCTAAGCACTGCACGAGTATGGTTACGGTAGAATACTCGCATGCGTTTCTGGCTATAATTTAGCACGTTACATTTGTGCTTGACAATACGGTTCTGGCTTACTATGCTCATAGTGAGTGTGATGTGTAACATGCACAACAACGCTCGAGCACACCCAGGAGACGCGATCCTGTATGAATAGAATCTTAACTATTCGCGGCGGTGTTCCCCTTAGTGGTGAGCTGCGGATTTTTCCGGCCAAAAACTCGGCGCTCAAGCTAATGGCCGCCAGCATTCTTACCGCAGAGCCGGTTACCCTCACAGAGGTTCCGCGCCTGCGTGATATTGACGTTTTGCTCGAGCTCCTGGGCCACCTGGGCACCCGCCACGCCTGGGAGGGCCGTACCCTGCACCTGCACACACCCGAAATTCGTTCTACCCAGGCCCCTTTCGAGCTGGTCGGCAAGATGCGGGCCAGCTTCAACGTCCTGGGCGCCCTGGCCGCACGGGCCGGCGAGGGTACCGTGCCCCTGCCGGGTGGCTGCAACTTCGCTGAGCGGCCGGTCGATCAGCACATCAAAGCCCTGCGTGCGCTGGGCTTCGAGGTCACCACCGAGATCACCGAGCAGGGCCTGGCCTACACCGCCCGCCGGCGCAAACCGGCCTCGGGTCGGGTGGTCTACGACCTTCCCACCCTGGGCGGTACCGAGCAGGCCCTGATGGCCGCAGCCCTGGGCGGCGAGGCTGTCCTGGTAAACACCCCGCAGGAGCCTGAGATCGTCGATCTGTGCAACTTCCTGACCATGATGGGGGCCGAGATCAAGGGCATCGGGAGCAGCATCCTGCACATCAAGGGTAAGCCCAGTCTGCGGGGGGGGCGCTACACCGTCATCCCCGACCGCATTGAGGCCGGCACCTATCTGTTCGCCGCCGCCGCTACCAGGGGCTCCATCACCCTGACCAACGTGGAACCGTTCCACATGGACGCGGTGCTGGATAAGCTCGCGCAGTCGGGCCACCACATCACCACCGGCCAGGACTGGATTCGACTGGAAGCCACCCCCAACCCCCAACCTTTCAACCTCGAGGCCCGTGAATACCCCGGCTTCGTCACCGACCTGCAACCCCCGGCCACGGCTTACCTGGCCACCGTGCACGGCACCTCGCTGGTCTCGGATCGGGTCTACCCCGACCGCTTCACCCACGCCAGCGAGCTGGCCCGCATGGGGGCCGATGTCACCTTAAAAGACCGCACCCTGGTGATTCAGGGCCGCCAGCTCACCGGGGCTGCCGTTGAGGCCCGCGATATTCGGGCTGGAGGAGGTCTGATTATCGCGGCCCTGGCTGCCGAAGGCGAAAGCCATATCACCGGAATGCAGTACATCGAGCGCGGCTACGACGACATCGAAAACCGGCTGCGCAGCCTGGGGGCCCAGGTCGGCCTGCAAATGCCCGACCTGGCCCTGGCTGCTGATTGATGGGGGCCGTTGCTTCGGGTCAAACCACGTTTGACGTTTGGCCCCAGAAAGCCTACACTCAAGTGCTATGGATTTAGAGACCCTAGAACACCGGCTCGAGGCCCTTCGGGGGTATCTTTGACATCGCGGGTAAAGAAGCCCGCCTGAAGGAACTAGACCGTCAAATCAACGACCCCAGCCTCTGGAACGACCCGGCCCACGCCCGCAAAATCTCGCAGGAAGCAGCCCGGCTGCGCAAAGCGGTGGAGGGCTACCGCCGCCTGGAGTCCGACCTGCAAGGGCTGTTGGAACTCTGGCCGGAGCTTTCGCCCGAGGAGCGGGAGCAGATGCAACCCGAACTCGAGCGGGCTGGGCGCGAGTTGGAGGAGCTTTACCACCAAACCCTGCTCGGCTTTCCCTACGCTGAAAACGCAGCCATTGTGACCATCAAGCCCGGCGCGGGCGGCACCGAGGCCTGCGACTGGGCCCAGATGCTCTACCGCATGTACACCCGCTTTGCCGAGCGCAAGGGCTTCAGCCTAGAGCTTGTGGACTTAGAACCCGGCGCCGAGGCCGGAATTGACCAGGCCCAGTTTATCGTGCGGGGTGAGAACGCCTACGGCCTGCTCTCGGCCGAGGCCGGGGTGCACCGCCTGGTACGGCCCTCCCCCTTCAACGCCCAGGGCAAGCGCCAGACCAGCTTCGCCGCGGTGGAGGTGATGCCCGAGGTAGACGAATCGGTGGACATCCAAATTGCCCCCGAAGACCTGCGCATTGACGTGATGCGCTCGCAGGGCAAGGGCGGCCAGGGGGTCAACACCACCGACTCCGCGGTGCGGGTGGTGCACCTGCCCACCGGCATTTTCGTGAAGTGCCAGGTCACCCGCAGCCAGCAGAAGAACAAAGAGATGGCCCTGAACATCCTGCGCTCGAAGCTGTTCGAGATCGAGTGGAAGAAAAAGCAGGAGGAGCTGGCCCGGCTCAAAGGTGAGTCACGGCCTATCGAGTGGGGCAGCCAGATCCGGAGCTACGTGCTGGACAAGCAGTACATCAAAGACCACCGCACCGGCGAGATGCGCCACGACCCCGAGAACGTGCTGGACGGCGACCTCGAGAGCCTCATCTGGGCCGGGCTGGAGTGGAAAGCCGGGCGGCGGGAGGCGGTCGCCAGCGCCGACGAGGAGTAGGGCCACCCGCGCAAATCCCAACAGAACATCACCGGACTCCAGGGGATGACCTTTTGGAGTCCGGTGCACAGCACTCCCTGGCTTTTTCCGATGCCAAGGGTGGCTTGCTGTGCAGTGCGCATTCCGGCCGCATCGTTCACCTTTGAAAGCCTAAGCAATACGGCCGGAATACACCCCTGCTCCCTTATAAAAGCTACTGCGCGGGGGTGGATTTCAACCGCTCCACCACCCCCCGATCCTCGAGGGTGCTGGTATCCCCCTTGATCTCCTCACCCGAGGCCACCTGCCGCAGCAGGCGGCGCATAATCTTGCCGGAGCGGGTTTTGGGCAGGGCATCGGTCAGGCGAATCTCGTCGGGGCGGGCAATGGCCCCAATGGCCTTGACCACATGGGCCTTGAGTTCCTGGGCCAGCTCAGCGCTGGGGCTGAAACCGGTCTTGAGGGTTACAAAGGCCACAATGCCCTCACCTTTGATGGGGTCGGGCCGCCCCACCACCGCCGCCTCAGCCACCGCCGGGTGCGAGACCAGGGCGCTTTCGACCTCCATGGTGCCCAGGCGGTGACCCGAAACGTTGAGCACGTCGTCCACCCGGCCCAGAATCAGGTAATAGCCGTCTTCGTCGCGCCGGGCCCCGTCGCCGGTGAAGTAGTTGCCGGGGTACTGGGAAAAATACTGCCGCTCGAAGCGCTCCGGGTCGCCCCAGACCGTGCGCAGCATGGAGGGCCAGGGTTTCTGGATGATCAGGTGGCCGCCCTCGTCGGGGTTGTTCACCGGCTGGCCCGAGGTGTCTACAATTTCGGGCTGTACCCCAAAGAAGGGCTTGCCGGCATGACCGGGCTTCATGGGGTGCACACCCGGCAGGGTGGTGATCATGATCCCGCCGGTCTCGGTCTGCCACCAGGTATCCACGATGGGGCAGCGCTCCTTGCCGATCACCTTGTAGTACCAGAACCAGGCCTCGGGGTTGATGGGCTCCCCTACCGAGCCCAGCAGGCGGAGGCTCGAGAGGTTGTACTTGAGGGGCCACTGCTCGCCCCACTTCATAAAGGCGCGAATGGCCGTGGGCGCGGTGTACAGGATGCTCACACTGTATTTTTCAATGATGCTCCAGATGCGGCCCTCGTCCGGTGTGTTGGGCGCGCCTTCGTACATCAGGGTGGTGGCCCCGTTTTGCAGCAGCCCATACACCACATAGCTGTGACCGGTAATCCAGCCCACATCCGCCGTGCAGAAGTAGGTATCGGACTCCTTGAGGTCGAAGATGTACTGGGCGGTCAGGTAGGTATACACCGAGTAGCCCCCGGTGGTGTGCAAAACCCCTTTGGGCTTGCCGGTGGAACCCGAGGTATACAGGATGAAAAGAGGGTCTTCGGCGTCCATGGGCTCGGGGGGGCAGTCGGGTGAGGCCGAGGCCATCAGCTCGTGGTACCAGTGGTCGCGGCCCCGCTCCATAGGAACCTCGTGGCCGGTGCGCCGCACCACCACCACCTGCTCAACGGATTTGGCATCGGCTAAAGCCTCGTCGCTGTTGACCTTGAGCGGTACCACGTTCCCCCGCCGCCAGCCACCGTCGGCGGTGATGAGCACCTTGGCCTGCGCGTCATTAATCCGGTCGGCCAGGGCCGAGGCCGAGAAGCCCCCAAACACCACCGAGTGCACCGCCCCAATGCGCACACAGGCCAGCATGGCGATGGCAGCCTCGGGGATCATGGGCAGGTAGATGGTCACACGGTCGCCCTTCCGCACCCCCAGCCCTTTAAGCACGTTGGCAAACTTGCTCACCTCGCGGTGCAATTGCTGGTAGGTGAGGATGCGCGAGTCGCCCGGCTCCCCCTCAAAGATGATGGCAGCCTTGTTGCCACGGGTTGCGAGGTGGCGATCCAGGCAGTTGTAGGAAAGGTTGAGCTGCCCCCCGATGAACCACTTGGCGTTGGGGGGGTTCCACTCGAGCACCTTATCCCAGGGCTTGAACCAGTGTAGCTCCGAGGCTACCCGGCTCCAGAACTTTTCGGGCTCTTGGAGGCTCTCGCGGTAAAGGGCCTCGTAGTCCTCGAGCCGACGAATACGGGCCGCCTGCCGAAAATCCTCCGAGGGTTGAAAAACCCGCTCCTCCTTTAGAACCGCTTCGATTTTTTCCATAAATTACCTCTTCTGGGTTCGGTTAGGCTACCGAATCAAGGGGTCGTTTGTTGGTGAGCATAGGCGGGGCAGGGGTCGGCGTCAAGAAAGACTGGGCTTCGGCAAATATGCGAAACCCGGCTTTACTTGACAGCCCAGAGCAATCCAGGCCATCATAGCCGCAGAACCCAGATGAGCCTGCGCTGGTCTTCCTTTGATCATACGGTGCAGCAACCCGAAGACCTATGGCACAGAGTCGCAAACTCACCACCGTTCAAGCGGCGCTAAGGGTGCTGGCCTACCTGGCCGAACACCCCGAGGGGGTGGAGGCTGCCCGTCTGGCCGCTTTTTTAGGCAAAAGCCTTTCCACCGCCTACGCCCTGCTGGCCAGCCTGGTCTCGGAAGGGTTTGCCGAACGGGACGGTAGCACCTACCGGCTATCCAAAAACGCCCTGGCGCCCTCACCCAACCGCCTGGCCGAGCCTGAGAAGCTATCGGATGCGCTGGAAGAGCTTTACCTGCGCACCCGTGAGCGCACCTACCTGGCCCTGCTGGATCGCGACGGCAAGCTGCGCCTGTCCACCCGCGGGCGGCAGGGCCTGCCCAAGCTGGCCGGCCTCGTGGATCAGGTGTCTGAAGGCTTTCATGCCCTGGCTTTAGGCAAAGCCGTGCTGGCCTATATGGACAGCCAGGCCCAGGCCCCCCACCTGCAAGATCTGAAGGCTTATACCCGGCTCACCATCACCGACCCCCTGACCCTGGAGGAAGAGCTGGCCAAGGTGCGCCAGATGGGGTTTGCCGTGGAGCTCGAGGAGCACGCCGACGGCATCTCCGGGGTGGCCGCCCCCATTTTCAGCCCGGACGGTACGGTGATAGGAGCCTTTGGGGTGGTGGTGCCCTCGAGGCGCTTTCCTTATGCCTTCACCCGGCTGGTGCAAGCTGTGCAGGAGGTAGCCAGGGCTGCTTCCAGCCGCGTCCAGGTCGAACACACCCCACCCAGCGATAGCAAGCCCTTACCCTCCAGCGAGCCCGTTTACCTGGGCGCATCCAGCGAAGAAACCCCCGTCTGGGCCCCCAGGCCCCTGGTGGAAAAAGCCAACCTCAAGGACTACCCTGCCGAGTATCGGCGCAGCCTCGAGCAGCCCGAGGCTTTTTGGGGTGAATGGGCTGAGCGCTTCCACTGGTTCAACCCCTGGAAGCGGGTTCGCGAAGTGGACGGCCCCTACCATCGCTGGTTTGTGGGGGCCACCACCAACATCACCTACAACGCCCTGGATCGGCACGCCGACGGGCCACGCCGCAATCAACTGGCCCTGATGGCCCTGGCCGGGGACGGCACAGTGCACAAGCTAACCTACCGCGAGCTGCGCGACCTGGCCGCCCGGCTGGCCGGTGGGCTGCTGTCGCTGGGCATCAAGCCCGGCGACCGGGTGGCGGTGTATATGCCCACCGGGCTGGAGATGGCCCTGACCTTTCTGGCCTGCGCCCGCATCGGGGCGGTGCACGTGGCCATTCCTGCCGGCCTGGGCAGCCAGGCCCTGCGCGAACGCCTGGAGGATACCCAGGCCCGGCTGCTGGTGGCGGCCGACCGCATGTACCAGGGCGGGCGCACCCTGCACTTCAGCCATGTGCTCGAGGAGGCCATCCAGGGCCTGGATATACCGGTGCTGTGGTTCAGCCGGGGCGGCGCGGTCAGGCCGCTGGAATTCTGGGATTTAATCGAGGCCCACCGGCCCACCACCCCCGCCCTGCCGGTCGACAGCGAACACCCCTTGTTCATCCTGTACACCTCGGGTTCCACCGGCAAGCCCAAGGGCGTGGTGCACGTGCACGGGGGCTATATGGTGGGCATCACCTACCACCTGCGCACCCTCTTCGACCTGAAGGACGGCGAGATCTCCTGGGCCACCGCCGACCTCTCCTGGATTGTGGGGCACAGCTACGGGCTGTATGCACCCTTGCTGGAAGGACTCACCACCGTACTGCGGGCCGAGCGGCTCGACTACCCCGATGCCAGCAGCTTCTATGAGACCCTGGAGGACTGCGGGGTCAACGTACTGATCATCAGCCCCACCTGGCTACGCACCCTGCGCAAGCACGGCGACGAATTCGCCCAGAAGGCCCAGCTTTCCGACCTCCGGCTGGTGGCCAGCGTGGGGGAGTATCTGGCCCCCGAGATCTGGCACTGGGCCGCCAAACACCTGGCCCACGTGGTGGATCACTGGTGGCAGACCGAGACCGGGGGCCCGTGCCTCTCCACCCCCGTGTGCATGCCGGCCAAACCCGGCAAGGTCGGCCTGCCCCTGCCAGGGGTGGAGGTGCGCGTGGTGGACTCCTTGGGGCGTGAGCTACCCCCCGGCCAGAAAGGCCACCTGGTCATCAGCCAGCCCTTCCCCCATTTCATGCGCACCTTCTGGAACAACGATGAGCGCTACCTCGAGCAGTGGAGCCGCATTCCCGGCTGCTACAGCACCGGCGATATCGCCGTGCGGGATAAAGAGGGCTATATCGCCCTGCTGGGCCGCTCCGACGACGTCATCAAGGCCGGGGAGATGCGTATCGGTACGGCTGAGATCGAGGGGGCCATGCTCTCGCACCCTTCGGTGGCCGAAGTGGCCGCGGTGGGGATTCCCAACCCCGAGGTCGGTGAGGTCATTAAGGTATACGTGGTGCTCAAAACCCGCGAGGCCAGCCTCGAGGTGCGCGCCATCCTGGCCGACAAACTGCAAGCCCACCTGCGCCGCCAACTGGGCAATATCCACCTGCCCACCGAGGTCGAAATCCTCGACCAGCTACCCCGCACCAAAAGCGGCAAAATCCTGCGCCGCCTGCTCAAAGCCCAGGAGCTCGGCAACGATCCGGGCGACCTGTCCACCCTGGAGCCGTGAGTATGCAGCAAGCTCGTTGGGCCAGGTGTTTCAAGCCCCCTCCGGTCAGGGTTCTTGCCACAGCGGTTTCCTCTATTTTTGCCACAAGCCCCAGCGGCAAGGTTTTGAGAAGCGCTCGGTTAAGCAGCAGCGCCGCAACAACCGGAGGCCCCTTATGGAACTCGAGCAACTGCTAAAACCCAAGGTCAGCTACCAGGCCCCCGAGGCCCAGCGAAACCAGGCCAACCTGTCCGACTTCTGGGCCGAGTACACCCGCAGCCTGCAAGACCCTGAGGCGTTCTGGGGTGAACAGGCCCGGCGGTTTCACTGGTTCCGGCCCTTTGGGCAGGTGCTAGAGTGGAACTTCCCCGACCACCGCTGGTTTGTGGGCGGCCAGACCAACATCACCTACAACGCCCTGGATCGCCATGCCCAGGGCGCCAAGCGCAACCAGGTCGCGCTCCTGTACTTAAGCGAGGACGGCAGCGAGCAAAAGCTGACCTATGGCGAGCTGTTGGATCGGGTCTCACGCTTTGCAAGCGGGCTCAGAGCGTTGGGGGTGGAAAAAGGCGATCGGGTCATCATCTACATGCCCCTCACCCTGGAAGGCGTTATTGCCATGCTGGCCTGTGCCCGCATTGGCGCCATTCACTCGGTGGTCTATGCCGGGCTGGGGGTTTCAGCCTTGCGCGAGCGCATCATGGACGCCGGGGCCAGGCTGGTAATCGCCGGGGACGTGAGCTACCGCCGGGGCAAGCCGGTAGACCTCGAGTCCATCGTGCTCCAGGCCATCGAAGACCTAGACCTTCACACCATCTGGTTCTGCCGCAACAAAGCCGTGCCCGAGGGGCCTCGCTTTCACGACTTCAACAACCTGCTCTGGTCGCACAAACCCGAGGCCGAAGCGGTTCCGCTGGATAGCGAGCACCCTCTGTTTATCCTCTATACCTCGGGCTCCACCGGCAAACCCAAGGGCGTGGTGCACGTGCACGGGGGCTACATGGTGGGCACCGCCTACCACCTGCGCACCTTTTTCGATGTGAAGGATAGCGATGTCTACTGGGCCACCTCGGACATCGGCTGGATTGTGGGGCACAGCTACATCGTGTACGCGCCTTTGCTCGAGGGCGTCACCAGCGTGCTGCGGGAAGGCGCGCCCGACCACCCCAACCCCGCCGCCATCTGGCAGGCCGTCGAGCGCTACCGGGTCAACGTGATGTTCACCGCTCCCACGGCGGTTCGCATGTTCATGAAGTTTGGCCCCGAATGGCCCGCCCGGCACGACCTCTCCTCGCTGCGGTTCATCGGGGTGGCCGGCGAGCCCCTCAACCCCGAGGCCTGGCAATGGGCGGTTGAGCACCTGATGGAGGGCGGCCAGCGCGGCTTTGTGGCCGATAACTGGTGGCAGACCGAACTGGGCGGCCCCACCCTGGGCACCCCGCTCACCCTGGAGGGCCGGCCCGGCTTTGTAGGGGTGCCCCTGCCCGGCGTGGAGGCCACGGTGGTGGATGCCGAGGGCCACGAGGTAGCCCCCGGAACCGGCGGCTTGCTCGCGCTCAAGCGCCCCTTCCCCCACATGATGCGCACGGTCTGGGGCAACCACGCCCGCTACGCCCAGTACTGGACGGAAATCCCCGGCCACGTGTATGCCGCCGGCGACGTGGCCAGCAAAACCCCAGAGGGCTACTTTGCGGTGCTGGGTCGGGCCGACGATGTGCTAAACGTGGCCGGGCACCGCATCGGCACCGCCGACGTAGAGAGCGCCCTGGTCTCACACCCAGCGGTGGCTGAGGCCGCGGTAATTGGGGTACCCGACCCTGTCAAAGGTGAAAACATCAAGGCTTTTGTGGTTTTACGGGTAGGACACGAAAAAACCGAGGCCCTGCGAGACGAAATCGTGCAGCATGTGCGGCTCGAGCTGGGCCCCATCGCCACCCCCGGTGAACTGGTTTTCCTGGACAAGCTCCCCAAGACCCGCAGCGGGAAAATTCTGCGCCGCCTGCTCAAGGCCCAGGAGATGGGGCGGGATCCCGGCGATTTGAGCACGCTCGAGGAGTAGCCACCGTCTCAAAAACCAGCCCTCAAACCCCTACAGGCTGTCTCTATCATGTGTTGGTATATATGCCGCCCCCCAAAAGGGAGCGCCTCCTCAATTGGTCACAGGCCCGGCGATAAGCAGGCCTTGGTTTTTCATAAGCATTGCTTTGCTTCAGATGCTTAAGTTTCGCCTGCTCACCAGCGTGTTGGCCCCTTGCAGCACCGTCCAGATAGGCACCGAGCCGATGCGCTCTATTCTCATAAAACAAATAATTGCATCGCTTTTCGCAGATATACAAAAACTGGCAATAACTTGACCGAGTCAACAAAAGAGCATTAGATTCATGGCGCAAGTCTGAAACGCGCAAAAGCGACCACCCCCGTAGCAATGGTGGCTGGACTTGTGCTACATGGAGGTAGGCATGGATAAAGCAAAGGCCGATGCGTACTGGAAGGCCAACATCACCCTAATCCGTAACCTGCTCATCGTCTGGGCAGTGGTCTCCTATGGGTTTGGGATTGTGTTGGTTAATGTGCTCAACAACATCAAGCTCGGGTCGGTTCCCCTGGGCTTTTGGTTTGCCCACCAGGGTGCCATCATCATCTTCGTCATCTTGATCTTCATCTACGCCTCGCAGATGAACAAGATTGACCAGCAGTTCGACGTGCACGAATAGGGGGCCACCAATGAGCGTAGAACTCTGGACATGGATCATCGTGCTCCTGACCTTCGGCCTGTACGTGGGAATCGGCATCTGGGCCCGTGTGCGTGAGACCGAGGGCTTTTATGTGGCCGGGCGTGGAGTACCCCCCATTGCCAACGGCATGGCCACCGCTGCCGACTGGATGAGCGCGGCCAGCTTTATCTCGATGGCCGGCTTGATCTCCACCCTGGGCTACGACGGCACCATCTACCTGATGGGCTGGACCGGCGGCTATGTGCTGCTGGCTTTGCTGCTGGCGCCATACCTGCGCAAGTTTGGCAAGTTTACCGTCCCGGACTTTGTGGGCGACCGCTACTACTCCCAGACTGCTCGGGTGGTCGCCGTGATCGCCGCGGTGTTCGTCTCGTTCACCTACGTGATCCCACAACTCGTAGGGGTGGGTACGGTTTTTGCCCGCTACCTGGGGGTCGAAAGCACCACCGGGTTGTGGGTGGGTGTGGCCGTTACCGCACTCTTCGCCGTACTGGGCGGGATGAAGGGCATCACCTGGACGCAGGTGGCCCAGTACACGGTGCTGATTATCGCCTACCTGATTCCAGCGGTAGCCATTGCCAGCATCCTCACCGGCAACCCCATCCCCCAGCTAGCCCTTACCTTTAGCGACATCGTCAGCCGGCTCAACCAGCTACAGGTAGACCTGGGCTTTACCCAGTACACCCAGCCGTTCCAGCGCTTCGACATGCTGAACATTCTGCTGATTACAGCGTGCTTGATGTTCGGCACGGCTGGCCTGCCCCACGTAATCATTCGCTTCTACACCGTACCCACGGTCAAGGACGCACGCGCCTCCGCTGGCTGGGCCTTGCTCTTCATCGCTCTGCTCTACACCACCGCGCCGGCCGTCTCGGTGTTTGCCCGTTACAACCTGATCAACACCCTGCACGGTAAAAGCCTGGAGGAAGTCCGCCAGATCGACTGGGTGGCCAAATGGGAGAAAACCGGTCTGCTGCGCTTTGTGGATAAGGACGGCAACGGCATTGTAACTGTTGCCAAGGGCAATGCCTTCAAGTTTGTCCCCGGCACCACCCGCCCCGACGTCAACAACCCCGATACCACCAGCGCCAACGAGGTGTTCATCAACAACGACATCATCGTACTTTCCACCCCCGAGGTA
Organism: Meiothermus ruber DSM 1279; assembly: GCF_000024425.1. Classification (NCBI taxonomy): domain Bacteria; kingdom Thermotogati; phylum Deinococcota; class Deinococci; order Thermales; family Thermaceae; genus Meiothermus; species Meiothermus ruber. The sequence goes on along the minus strand of NC_013946.1, from coordinate 1,327,150 downwards.
GCCAAGCTGGCCCCGCTGATCATCGCCCTGGTGGCGGCAGGTGGTCTGGCCGCGGCGCTTTCCACCGCATCGGGGCTGCTGATTGTGATCTCTTCGGCGCTCTCACACGACCTGTATTACCGCATCATCAACCCAAGGGCCTCCGAGGGGCAGCGTCTGTTGGTGGCCCGCGTGGGAATTTTGCTAGCGGTGCTGATCGCCGGATATTTTGGGCAAAACCCACCGGGCTTTATCGCGCAGTTGGTGGCGTTTGCCTTCGGGCTGGCTGCCAGCAGCTTCTTCCCCGCCATCCTGCTTGGCATCTTCGATAAGCGCACCACCCGTGAGGGAGCCATCGCCGGTATGGTGGTGGGTCTGGTCTTCACTGCCAGTTACATCATCGGCACCAGCTACTTTGGTATGCCCCGCTGGTTCTTTGGGGTAAGCCCCGAAGGCATCGGTACCGTGGGCATGTTGATCAACCTGATCATCACCATCGTGGTCTCGCGCATGACCCCCGAGCCGCCCAAAGAAGTACAAGATCTGGTGGAATCGGTGCGCATCCCGCGCGGTGCCAAAGAGGCCCATTATCACTAAAGCCAGTTGGGGGTGGGGATGCCCCACCCCCGTTCTTTTTTATTGTGATAAGCTCAATTTGCAGTCATGAGCAAAAACAAAAAGATTGAACCCAAAAAGAGCAACGTCTATATACCCGCCGATTTAACGCTGCGTTTACTGCGGTTGCTGGTCGGCATGTCGGCCTTTTTGTTTTTGTTTTATGTGGTCGGGCACTATCTGACCGGCTGGCCCTTCCCCACCCCATTCGACCTTTTACGCATCGCCTCGGCGGTGGTGTTGGGGGGGCTTTTGGGGCTAATCTTTTCGCGTTTCTGGCCCCTGCCGCCCACGCCCGGCCTCGAGCGCATTTTCAGAATCTTTTTCATGCTGCTGCCTGCCTTGTTATTTGGCTACGCCTTGCAGGTTTTTTCCGGAGCCAACCAGGCCTTGAGCATCATCCTGCCTTTATCGGCCTGGATCAGTTCGGGTCTGATTATTCGCCTGCCCGAAGAGGGGCAAAATTCCCCTGCCAAGTCGGCACAATAGGTCTGTGAACCCACTTGAGTTCATCCGTGCCCACACCCCGTTTAATCTGCTACCCCAAGAAGCACTGGCACAGGTGGAGCAGGGTCTGGAAATTACCTTTTTCCCCAAAAGCAGCAAGGTGCTGGCCCGGCATGGACTTAAAAGCCAGCACCTGTACATGATTCGCAAGGGCACGGCCCGCCTCGAGCGCGACGGCCAGGCCATGATGTACCTCGAGGAGGGGGAGGTTTTTGGCTACCCCTCCCTGATCTCGCAAGATGCCCCGGCCTTCGACGTGATCGCCGAGGAAGATTTGTTGGTCTACCGCTGGCCAGAACGGGTTTTTCGTGAGCTGATGACCCATCGCCCTTTCGCAGAGTTTTTTACCAAAGGTCTGGCCGCCCGCCTGCGTCTGGTAACCCAGCAAGAGGGCCTCGAGGCCGCCCCCATCGACCTGAGTCTGCCGGTAGGCGAGCTGATAACCCGTCCCCCGGTCTTCATCGCCCGCAACGCCACCGTACAGGAAGCAGCCAAAGCCATGCGCGAACACCAGATTAGCTCGATTCTGGTCGAAGGCAGCCCGCTGGGCATCCTGACCGACCGCGACCTGCGCAACCGGGTGCTGGCCGAGGGGAAAGGCCCCGAGACCCCCCTGGCCGATGTAATGAGCGCCCCGGCCAAAATCCTACCGGCCAGCACCCCTTTGTTTGAAGCGCTAACCTTCATGGTTCGCCAGGGCATACACCACCTGCCGCTCGAGCAGGACGGCCGGATTGTGGGGGTGGTAACCGACACGGTCTTCATGCGGCAGCAGGCCCGCAGCCCCCTCCACCTGCTCAGGCGGCTCGAGCGCACCCACAACCCAGAAGACCTCAAAGGCTACGGCCAGGAGCTGAGCGGTATCGCTGAGTCCCTTCTGGCCGGGGGCCTGGGGGCCAGCGAAATTGGCCGCAGCGTTAGCTCGCTTAACGACCACCTGGTTCGGACGCTGCTCCGTCTGGCTGAAGAACGCCTGGGGCCGCCCCCCACACCTTACGCCTGGATTGTTTTCGGCTCCGAAGGGCGCATGGAGCAGGCCCTGCTTACCGACCAGGACAACGCCCTGGTCTATGCCGAGGAAAGCCCTGAGGCCCAGCGGTACTTTGCCGAGCTGGCGGAGTATGTGGTGAGCGGCCTGATCCAGGCCGGCTTCCCACCCTGCCCGGGCGGCTATATGGCCACCCGCTGGCGCAAACCCATCGCGGAGTGGCAAAGGCTCTTCCAGCACTGGGTAAAGATGCCCACCCCCCAGGAGTTGCTCGAGGCCCAGATTTTCTTCGATTTCCGCAGTGTGTACGGTGAACTCTCCCTGGAGCCGCTCGAGCGCATCGTGGCTAGCAGCGGCGAGGAGTCCATCTTCCTGGCTCACCTAGCCAAGGCCTCACTGCACTTCCGCCCCCCCATCGGCTTTTTTCGGCAGATCAGGGAAGAAGACGGCGGTGTGGATATCAAGAAAGGGGGCATCGCCCCCATCGTCAGCCTGGCCCGGGTACACGCCCTGGAGGCCGGCAGCCTGGCCAAGAGCACCGTCGAACGCCTGAAAATCGCCGCCCAGGAAAACAAGCTGAGCCCAGAGGGGGCCGAAACCCTAATCGAGGCCTTCGGTTTTCTAATGAAAATCCGTCTACGGCAACAACTCACCAACCTGCGGCAGGAACTCCCACCCGATAACAAGATTCGCCTCGAGCAGCTTTCCTCGCTCGAGCGCCGCCATCTCAAGGAAGCCTTCTTGCAGATTCGCGAGATGCAGGAGGCCATGGGCCAGCGCTTCCATACCGACCGCCTGGGTTAGACCACCGCCCATGATCTGGCCTTTGCGCAAAAGCCCCGCCTGGAACGAGATCAACTACTGGGCTTTGGATCTGGAAACCAGCGGCCTGGAGCCATCCGATCAGATTCTTTCGGTGGGGATGGTGCCCATCCGGGGGGGGGTTATCGAGTTTGGCGCACACTACTATAGCCTGGTTCGGCCCGTGCGGCCCCAGGCGCTCTCGGTTGAAGGCATCCAGGCGCACCATATTCTACCCAGCGAACTGGAGGCCGCCCCACCCCTGGCCCAGGTGCTCGACGAAATGGAGCAGCGCATCGGCCAGGACGTGCTGATTTTGCACTTCAGTTCGATTGATCTAAGCTTTCTCCGGCAAAGCTATAAGACCCTGGGCCGGCCCTGGCCAAAGCCCTTGGTAGTGGATACAGCGGTATTGCTGGCCCGACTAAACGAACGAAAAAGGTGGCTCGAGCCCCACAGCCAGCCCTACCCCGGTGCGCTGGGGGCTGCCAGGGCTACCTTTGGGCTGCCCGGCCACCTCGAGCACCATGCTCTCTGGGATGCCCTTGCTACAGCCGAGCTCTTTCTGGTGCTCCGGCACCGTTTGCAAGCACATACCCTGCACCAGCTCATATAAAAAACCAGACCAGAAAGCCTACTTCAGAGCACATCCCGGGTTGTGCCGCGGGTGCGGTAGTTGACCCAATTTTTCCTCAGGCGCAAAGCTTTTTTAAGGGGCCCATACAGGGGCGAAAAGGCCACATCGTAGGCCGGGAAGCGCACCCGCTGCCCGCCAAAACCCTCCTTGAAGGCATCGATGCCAGCGGCGTGGCTACCCTCGTTGCGCCGCGGCACGCCCCACAAATCGTATATACGGTAGCCCTTTTCAATACCCCAGTTAATGGCCCCCCAGTGCATACCGTTGGGGGCCTTGGCGTTGGAGTTTTCCCGGCTGCTGCCCCCATAGAGGTAGTCCACCTTACCCCCAAAAGCCACAAACAAGCCCGCGGCTAGCGCCCGGCCCTCCTGGCGGGCAATCGAGATAAAAGCCGTTCCAAAGGGCTGGTTCATGGCCGTGAGGACGGTTTGATAGTAGGCTTTGGAATGCTGTAGCAGCCGGGCCCGGCGGTTGGTCTCCTCAAACAGCCGCCAGAATTCCTCGAAAGCCTCCATCCCCTCTATGGTGGTCACCACCCGCTTTTCGGCCAGCCTGGTGTTGCGGCGGTGCATGTTGTCCATCTGGGCCAGCAGGCCTTCACGGCCCAGCGACAGGTCGAGCCAGATGGAGTATTCGGGCTGGATGGTCTCTTCAAGCCGTGCCGGGGGAAACTCGGGAACCGATAAATCAGCCGGAAACCCCACTTCGGGCTCGAGCTTCAGGTAAACCGCCCCCCCCGCCCGCTGTTTGAGGGCCTGTACCACCCTGGGCAGATCGCTTAAGTCCCGCAGCGCTGGCCCGCGGGGGGCGTACAGCATGGAGACCGGCCCCACCAACTGCCGACGAAAAAGCTGCACCGCCGCAATAAGCTGCTGGCCTTCAAACAGCGCCCAGCGCTCTGGCTGCCAGCCCGAGAGCTTCTTAACTTCACCCCAACCCCAGGACTGCAATGCACTGGTAATGGGTAGCGAAGACACCATCTGGTTCCAAGTGGCGGGGTCGGAAATGGATTCCTGCCTTAGCACAAACCACCATTATGCCCTATCCGCACAAAAAACTTATACTGAGCTACGTTATGCGGATCGCTTTTCAGGGAACCGAGGGTGCCTATAGCGAAGAAGCCTCACTCAAAGCCTTTCCAGATGCTGAGACCATCGGCCTGCCCACATTTCATCAGGTATTTGCAGCAGTAACCAACTACGAGGTAGACCTGGGGGTGGTACCGGTTGAGAACACCACCGCCGGCATCATCAACCAGACCTACGACCTGCTCCTCGAGACCGACCTGCACGTGGTGGGTGAACTGGTGCTGAAAGTAGACCACTGCCTGCTGGCCCCGCCCGGAACCCGGCTGGAGGATATTCGTAAGGTCAAGAGCCACCCCCAGGGCCTGGCCCAGTGCGACGGCTTCATCGCCCGGTACAAGCTCGAGGCCGAACCGGTCTACGACACCGCCGGGGCCGCCCGTGAGCTGGCCGAACACCCCCAGCCTGGCCTGGCGGCCATCGCCAGCCGCCGCGCCGCCGAGCGCTACGGCCTGGAGGTCATCGCCGAAGGCATCCAGGACTTTATTGGTAACTACACGCGCTTTTTTGTACTCTCACGCGAAGACTTCCCCCGCCGCGAGGGGCCCTACAAAACCTCGGTGGTCTTCACCACCCGCCACCGGCCCGGCGAGCTTTTGGCCGCTTTGCAGGCTTTTGCCGACCAGGGCATCAACCTGACCAAGCTCGAGTCCCGCCCCCGCCGCGACCCCGACCGCCCCTTCTCCCCCATCTTCTACGCCGACTTCGAGGGTCACGCCGAAGACCCCGGCCCCTCCCAGGCCTTGCTGACCCTGTTGCGCAGGGCCTCGTTTGTCAAAGTGCTGGGCTCCTACCCCGCTGTCACAAGCTGGGGCCTGCTCAGGGAGCCATAAAACAAGCGCCCCGCAATTAGGGCGCTGTGGCCTGGGCGAGGTTTTGGGGCTAGCGGAAGGTGGCCCCAAACAGCACCCGTCCATAGGGCGAGCTGTTAAGGGGAAAAACGCTCTGGCCGCCGATAAAAAGGCCGGTATCGCGGTCGAGGGCGAACTCGAGGCCAGCGTCCAGGGTGAGAGCAAAGTTGGCGTTGGGCAGCCGCAGGCCCAGCCCCCCACCAAAGTAGGGCTTGATACCCCGCAGATCACGGTCGAACTGGCCCAGATCGGGCTTAAAGAGCACCTCGCCCCCGATCAGGAAGCCGGGCCCCTGAAAGATCACATCGCCGTAGACCAGGGCCACCAGGTCGCGCTGCAGGTTGGCCTCGAGGCCAAACCCCAATGTGGGCGAGGGCACTGAGATGCGAAGCTGGAAGGAGCGTTGCGCAAAGCCTGTAGAGGCAAACACCAGCAACAGCAAGACGATCAAAACAGGTAAACGCTTCATGGCACACCTCACAGGCGATACCATAGCCCAGGTCGGCCTAAATGACCAGGGGGTTCGCTCTCACGCTACGCTAAGGCCACACCCTTACAGTATGGCCGATATGAAGCGATTCTCGCTGTTTGTGCCCGCCCTGGCCGGACTGCTCCTGAGCGGCCTGCTGGGGGCACAAACTCAACCCACAGCCGACAAGATTGGCTACCTTAACGCGCGGGCTGTGGTAGAAGCCCACCCCCAGTTTGCCAAGGTCAAGGAGGTTCAGGCCAAGGCGGAAGCAGAGCTCAACCCCCTAAAAGCTGAGCTACAGTCCCTGGAGGCCAAAATCCGCGCAGGCAACGCCACTGCCCAGGAACAGCAAAACTACCGCACCCTGGCCCAGGATCTACAGGCCGCCAGCCAAAAGTGGACTGAGCAGCAAAACAGCGTGCTTCGACCCATCACCGAAGACATCGACAAAATTGTGAGTAAAGTAGCCAAGGAACAGGGTTTTGCCATCGTTTTGGATCAGGAAGTAGCGGCCAGCAGTGGATTGGTCGTTTATGCGGCGCAGGGCTCGACCTGACCCCAGCCATCTTGCAGGCCTTACCTAAGTAGCGGAGAAGAACTATGAGCAAAAACTGGTTGTTTGTCGTAATGCTCCTAAGCTTGCTGTTGGGCGGTTCGCTCATCGCACAAAACCGTACCACCCCCACCCGCATCGGTTATGTGGACGCCGAAAAGGTGGTGCAGGCCCACAAGGACTTCAAAAAAGTGCAGGATATCCGTAACCAGGCCGAGCGCGAGCTGAAACCCTTACGCGATCAGCTCCAACCCCTCGAGGCCAAGCTGCGGGCCGGCAATGCCACCGCCAAGGATCAGCAGGACTACCGGGTGCTGGCCCAGAGCCTGCAAGAAGCGGGCAAAAAGTGGAGCGACCGGACCAACGCCGCGCTCAAACCGATTACCGAGGAGATCGATCAGGTGATTGCACGGGTCGCCCAGCAGCAGGGTTTTGCCATGATATTGGACAAAAAAGTGGCGGCCACCAGCGGTCTGGTGGTTTATGCTGCCGACGAACTCGAGATCACCGATGCGGTGATCAAAGCCCTTCCTAAGTAAGCCAACCATCGCGAGCCACAGGTATTTTTCAGCAGCCTGTGGTTCGCGCCTTTATACCAGCCCAGCAAGATTTGGCGTCTAGAACGCAGCCCTTCGAGGTTTACTGGGTATGTTACAATCGTAAGCGATGGCGAAGGGCAAATCCAAAGCAGACAAAGCGGGTAGGGCCGCCTCAACCGAACGCAAGCGCGACCTCGAGGCCCTGGCTTTGCTGGTTTTAGGGGTGGCCGCACTGCTCGCTGCCGCCATTTATTTTGGCTCCAACCTGGCTGGACAGATTGGGCATGGCCTGCAAGCCTTGCTCTGGGGCCACCTGGGGTACGTGGCCTGGCTCATTCCACCGGCATTTGCGTTGTTGGGCCTGTGGCTATTATTAGACCGACCCCTGGGCAGGTTTGCCAGAAACGTGGGGCTGGTTTTTACAGCGGGCCTGCTCACCCTACCGCTTGTAGCCCACTTCGCCAAGCCCTACGGGGGGTTGCTGGGCAGCAGCCTGCATAGCCTACTGGTAGACAACCTGGGCAACTTTGGCCTCCTCATCCCGCTGCTGGCCCTCAGTTTGGTAGCCGACCTGGCCCTTCGCCAGCGGCCCGGTTTTCTTTTGAGCAGAGGTCTGCGCCGGATCGTGCTGGCGGGCAGGCGGCTGCACCATGCCTATCGCCTCGCGCAGGCCGCCCAGCGCCTGCTGGGGGAGGTTCGGGCCTTATCGGAACGCTACCCCGAGCACAAAGCTTTGCGCGTCCTGCAACAAGACCTCGAGGCCTTCAGGCGCACACCTAAAGACCCGGAGGTCATTGAGGGGCTGGCCAAGCTTCTGGACGACTTCAAAACCGAGCGCACCAAGGAGCTGGCGGGCAGGCTGGCCACGGAAGCGCGCCCCCTTCCAGCGCGCCTCGAGCGCCTGGCCGCCGCCCTGGCCGCGCCGCTCAAAGGCGAAGGCCTGGCCCAGGCCCTGGAAGAACGGCGCACCGCTTTGGTACTGGAGGTCGGCGCGTTGCTCACCAAGGCCCAGACCCTGACCCGCCAGGGTGAGGCCGCGGCGCGCGCGCTGGTTCACCCCATCACCACCCAGGCCCTGCTCACCACCCTGGACGAACACCAGGGCCGCCTGGCGGCCTGGCAGGAAAGCGAGGCGTTGACGCTTGACCTCGAGCGGCGCGTGGATGGCTGGCTGCGCTGGGCCGAATGGGTAGAGTCTGCGCCGCTGGAAGCCCACCCCGCCGGGCTGCGGGCTCTATTGGAAAAAGGCTTGCAAGCCGAGCCGCCAGCCTTTGCCGTCGCAACCGCCAAGCCCCCCACCGAGCCCCCTTTCGACTTTGACCTGGTCTTCCCCGAGCCCGATAAAGCACCAACCCCCAGCAAACCCGCACAGGAAAGCCCCAGGCCTAGCCTAGCTAAAGCCGCTCCCACGCCCCCGGTCGTCACCCGAACCTCCACCGCCCTCGAGCTTCCCGGCTTTGACCTGCTCGACCCGCCCGAGCCACCACGCTACGACCCCAAGGCGCTGGAACTCATCACCCAGCGGCAGGTTGAGCTCATCAACAACACCCTCAAGCACCACGGGGTGGAGGCCCGGGTGGTGAGCTGGTCGCGCGGGCCCACGGTGACGCGGTTCGAGCTCGAGCCCGCCCCCGGCGAAAAAATCAGCCGGGTACAGAACCTGCACAACGACCTGGCCCTGGCCCTGGCCGCCGGCTCGGTGCGCATCGAAGCCCCCATCCCCGGCAAGAGCGTGATTGGCCTCGAGGTGCCCAACACCGAGCGCGAACTGGTGCGCTACAGCGAGGCCGTCCAGTCCAGCGCCTTCACCCGTAGCAAAGACACCCTGCCGATGGTGCTGGGCAAAAGCATCGACGGCGAGGTCTGGGTGCGCGACCTGGCCAAAATGCCCCACCTGCTCATCGCGGGCTCCACCGGTTCGGGCAAGTCGGTGGCGGTGAACACCCTCATCACCAGCCTGCTCTTCAAATACCTTCCCACCGAGCTGCGCTTTCTGATGATCGACCCCAAGATGGTGGAACTCACCCCCTACGAGGGCATCCCCCACCTGGTGCGGCCGGTGGTGACCAACCCCGCCGACGCCGCCGGGGTGCTTCTGGGCGCGGTGGCCCACATGGAGCGGCGCTACAAGATGATGAGCCAGGTGGGGGCGCGCAACCTCGAGCAGTTCAACCACAAAATGCGGGCCGCCGGCGAGGCCACCTTGCCCTACCTGGTGATTGTGATTGACGAGCTGGCCGACCTGATGATTACCGCCCCCAAAGAGGTCGAGCAGGCCATTTTACGCCTGGCCCAGATGGCCCGCGCCACCGGCATGCACCTGATTCTGGCCACCCAGCGCCCCTCGGTGGACATCCTGACCTCGCTCATCAAGGTCAATATCCCGGCCCGCATGGCCTTTGCGGTCTCCTCGGGCTTCGACTCCCGCACCATCCTGGATACCTACGGGGCCGAGCGGCTGGTGGGCCAGGGCGATATGCTCTTCCACCAGCCGGGCCTGCCCAAGCCGGTGCGCCTGCAGGGCCCTTTCCTCTCGGAAACCGAGGTGCACCGCATCGCCGGGTTCTTACGGGAACAAAGCTTCGAGGACGCCTTCGTGGCCCAGTACGGCCCCGACTTCGAAGGCCCCTTGAACCTGGGCGGGGGTGGCGGCCCCGATGCCGGTGAAATCGACTTCGGCGATCCTCTGCTCAAAAAAGCCGCCGAGATTGTGATCGAGGAGGGTTACGCCTCGGTCAGCCGGCTCCAGCGCCGCCTCTCGGTGGGGCACGCCCGGGCCGGCAAGCTGGTGGACGCCCTCGAGGCCATGGGCATCGTGGGGCCGCACCAGGGCAGCAAGCCCCGGGATGTGCTGATTACCCGCGACCAGCTACCGGAGTACTTTGGTGGGGAGTAGCCGCGCTCAGCTTGCGGTGGTGCGGCCGCTCGAAGGTTGGCTTGCTGGATGCCAGGCCCTGCTACGGTTCTCGAGCACACCCCCTCCCTACCCCCAAACCGCCCCGGGGTTCTTTCGGGTCTGGTACCGTGCAATCCTTACTGCGACCCTATCTGGATGATTCCCAGGTCGAGGGTGTTCCCCCCATTCACCTGCACCTGACGCTCCACTTGCGGCTCGCCGCTATCGCACAAGCTGTTGCCCGAATCGTCGCGGCAGGCTACCAGGGTGTAGCGCCCCGGCAGCAAAAAGGTCTCGAAGCGCCCGTTGACCACCGGCACCCGCCGGGCAATGGGGCCGCTCAGGCTTACCAGAAGCTCGCCCCGGGGCAGCGTCCAGCCAAAAGCCCCCGGCAGGTTGAGCAGGCCATACCCGTAGGCATTGTCCCGGCCCGGCGCACCCAGATCGGTGGCGCTCGAGCGGATCAGGTTCCAGGCTTCTTCCGCGTTGGTAGCGCGTCCGCTGGACAGCACCATGGCCAGCGCTGCCGCCACCTGGGGAGCAGCCTGGGAAGTGCCCATGTAAAAGGTATAGTTGGGCAGGTTGGTTTGATAATTCCAGGTGGTAGAGAGCACACCGCCCCCTGGCTGGGTTGTGTTGCCGCCCGGCGCGGCAATGTCTACCTCGCCATTCTGCTGGCTGTAGTACGCCACCTGGTTGTACATATCGGTGGCCGCGACCGAGATGGCCCCAGGGCAGGCCGCTGGGTAGACCAGCGCACCCGGATTGCGGTTCTGGAAATTGCCCGCCGCTGCCACCACCAGCACCCCTCGAGCCACCACATCCGCCACCGCCTCGCACATGGCGTTGGAGTAGTTGATTGAGCCCAGCGAAAGGTTAATCACCTGGGCTGGGTGCGGGTTCTGTACAAGCTGGCCGCCCAGCTCCACCGGGATGCCCGCCGCATAGCGCACCGCCAGGGCCACGTTCTCAAACGTACCGCTACCGCCCGAATCCAGTACCCGCAACGGCAGCACCTTGACGGGGGCATTGTAGGCCATTCCCACCACCCCCGAGGCCGAGCAATTGGCGCAGGGCGGCGCAAACGACCCGCTGTTTGCCACAATGAGGCCGGTCACATGGGTGCCATGGCTTCCACCGGTGGTTCCATTAAGGTCACAGGGATCGGTGGGGTCATCGTCACCCAAGGTGTCCGGGGCAGGCGCACCGCAAGGATCGTAGGGGTCGGCGGGGTTGTCAGGTGGCGCAGCATCGCCCACAAAATCGTAAGCCCCCTCGCCCGGCCGCCACAGCCGCCCGGCCAGGTCAGGGTGATCGTAACGCACACCGGAATCCACCACCGCCACCGTGATGGGGGTCGTGTAGTTTTGTAGATAAGTAAAGCGCGCCCCGGTGCTGCGCAGGTGCCACTGCTGTGGGTAGTACTGGTCGGTGGGCTCACCCTGGGCGCGCACGGTTCCGTTGATTTCGGCCCACTCCACGCTGGGGTCGAGGCGCAGGCGTTGCAGCAAGGCTTCTGGATTGGCAGCCCGCAGCTTGGTGATACGGCTGATGCGGTCGTGGGATAGAACCCGGCTCCCCTGTGGCAGGACAGCGGCGCGCAGATCGGTACGGTACTTGACCAGAATTTCATTGCTAGCAGCGCTGGGAGCCGGGGCGCTCTGGCTAGGCAACGACTGGGAGGCCAGGGGCGCCCCGCTCACCGAGGCAGCGGTCAGGCTCGAGTCCACCACCCCACCCGTAACCTTCACCAACGGCAGCCGAACCAGCACCTCAGCTTCCAGATCACCCGTAAGGCGGAGGCTGCCGGTGTATTCGGGCTGTTCTTGAATTCCGTCGGCAAACTCGGCCCGGATTTGCACAACTTTTGGGCCGATACCGGCTTGCGGCGTCACGCTCAGCCAGGTGCTGTAGCTCTCGATCTTCCAGGCCACGTTGGAGCCCACCGGTAGCACCAGGCTACCCTCGAGCCCCTCCAGCACTACCTCTTTGGGGATGGCCGACACCAAAGCCCCATTGGAACCACAACCCACCAGTAGCGCAGACAGCAGAATCAAAACCGGGTACCGCCGCATCTCTCCCACACTAGCGCCGGTGCGGTAGAAGTCAAGCCGGATTTGACCAAATTATCGCCGAGCGTGGGGCAGGCCAAGGTACAGGGTTTCTTTGGAGATAAGCCCGTCTTCGCTCGAGGCCGCAGGCGCGAGCAGTAAAACAAACTGGCGAGCAATTCCTCATAAGCCGCGATGGCCTCGTCTTCGCTCGAGGCCGCAGGCGCGAGCAGTAAAACAAACTGGCGAGCAATTCCTCATAAGCCGCGATGGCCTCGTCTTCGCTCGAGGCCGCAGGCGCGAGCAGTAAAACAAACTGGCGAGCAATTCCTCATAAGCCGCGATGGCCTCGTCTTCGCTCGAGGTAACGCTCCAGCAAAAAAAGCACCACCGCCAGCGCGATGAGGGGCCATTGCAGGTTGTAAGCCTTGCGGCCTGCAAGTTCTCGCAGCTCAGTGGCATCGGCCAAAAGCCGGCCCCCGCTCAGCTCCGAGAGGCGGCGCAGGTTTTCCCGCCCATCCTCCAGGCGCCATTCGGGCAGACTGGGTAGCTGCAAGCGCAAGCGTGGCTGCTCGTTTTCGAATACCACAGCCTCCCCCACGGCTTCTCGGGGCAGCCAGGTTTCAAAGCGCAGCGGCCCGACCGGGGCCATGGGCTGCTCCTGGCCTGCCGCGCGCAGGCGGGGCCGTTCGAACTGGCCCTCCAGGGTCACGCGCACCCCGTCCAGCTCGCGCACAGCCTGCACCCGGGGCCGCGCGGGGGTCTGCGAAAGCCAGCGCAGGAGTTCACCCAGCAGCGCCGGGGCGCCCTGCCAGCCTTGCCAGGAGCGCGAGAGGTCGGTGGTGAGGGCGGCCACCCGGCCCCGCCCGCTCTCCCCCACGGCCAGCACGGTACCCTCGCCGGAGCTGAGCAGGGTCTGGGCCCAGGGCTTGGTTTTAGCCGGGAGGATCACCGAGAGGGGCGGGGGGTTGGCGGCGCGGGTGATGGGGTGGGGTCGCACGGCCACCGGGAAGCTGCCCTCCAGGGCCTCGCGCCGGAAAACCCGCTGGGCTTCTTCCAAGAAGAATCGGGGTAGATCCTCTGGGCGGGGCACATCCCAGTAGGTGCCATCCCCGGCCTGGGCCAGCTCGCGCAAAAACCGGCCGTCGGCATCAGCCCCGATGGCCACGGTGTTGGTTTTGATCCTGGGGCTGGCCTCGCGGGCGGCATCAAACAGGTCGGGGGTTACATCGGCGGCCAGCCCATCGGTGAGGGCTATCACCTGTTTGGACTCGGTGGGAACCTGCTCCAGTGCTTCCAGGGCCTCCAGGTAGGCCCGGCGGATCATGGTGCCGCCCCCAGCCTGGGTGGAGAGCAGGAGGCTCTCGGCCTCCTTGCGGCCCTGCTCGGTCATGGGCCGGGGGCGGAACAGCCAGCGCGGGCGGTCGGAGAAGACCACCACCCCGATGTAGTCCTGGGGGCGGGCCGAGCGGATCAGCTCGAGCGAACCCGTCACCGCCAGCCCCAGCTTGTCGTCCTCGAGCATGCTGCCCGAGACATCCAACACCAGCACAATCCCCACCCCACCCGGCTCCTCCACCGGCTCCACCGGCAGGCTATCGGCCAGACTGGTGCGCTCCCAACCGCCAAAAAACAAGCCCTGGGGGGTCGCAGTCCAGAGCAGGCTCCCACCCTGGTTCAAAAAGCTCTGCAAGGCATCCAGCTCAGCAGCCGACAGATCCCGCGCCCCCACCCCCAAGGCCACCACCTCGGCCCGGATGGGGAGGGTGATCTCCTTTCGCTCCTCCACGCTAAAGCCCTGGGCTCGCAAATAGCGGGCCAGGGCCGCATCCCCCAGCACCCAGACCCGCGTCGAGTCCGTGGGGCTCAGCTCGAGGCGGCCCTGCTCGAGGCCCAGGGGGCTCTCCACCCGCACCGTGACCGTGCTGGGCCCATCCAGCCGGAAACGATACCCCACACTGCTGCGACCGGGCTCGAGCTGCACCGCCCGCTCCACAACCCCAGCCGGCCCGTTGAAGGTAAGCTGAGCCCGCACCGCCGTGGTCGACTCCAGCACGGCCCGCACCTCGACAGTCTCGCCCTTGGCTGGAAGCGCCGGCCCGGTTAGAACAACCGAAAGGTTGGGGCTGGGCGGCTGGTAAAGGCTGTAGATGGGTATGCCAATGGGCTCGGCCCTATCCTGAAACAACCCATCCGACACCAGCACTATCCGATCCGCTTTCAGCTCCCGCGCTTTCGCCAGGGCTTCCCCCAGACGGGTGCCCTCGCCCAGGTCAAGACGCCGGGCTGTCGGGCCCGCCACCTGGATGGCCCCACTGGCAAAAGCCACATACTGGGCACCAGGTAGCTGAAGCCGGGGCGCAACCTGCCAGACCGCCTCCCGGGCCGAGGGGCTCTGATCCAGCAGAACCACGGTTTGCAGCGGCTGCAACGGCAGGCTGGGCCCCCAGAAGGCCAGGAGCAGCAAACCGATAACGGCGGCCCGAAGCCCTGCCAGCATGACCGTATTATCGAGTATCGGGTGGTATGAAAAAGCAACCGTGGCCGCAGACAGGGCCGGGCGCATCCCCTGCCTGCTTTACTGGGGCTGTGGGTGGTGGCTATTTGTTGAATGCTGGAAAGACTGGATACGACCCACCTGGCCCGTGTCCTGGGCAGAATGCTGGAGCTTTGGGTGGCGGAAGGTAATCCGATGCTGGGGACGTGCAGACAGAAGGTGCGGGCCCGTGAGGCCTTGCCGGGCTGGGCGGCACCGCACCCGGGTTGGCCTGGTGCGCGGGGTCTTGTCCAACCCAACCGCGTCTCCTAGTACCATGGGGCGGTGCGGTAGCGGACAGTGGCTGGAGCCGGGTACAAGAGAAAGCCGAGAGGACAAGCTCCCGGCTGATCCCGTTTAGATAACGCCTGATGGATGCTCATGAAAACCCCCATTTCATCGCTCCTGGCATCCTTCCCGAAGCCCTTACAAGAGCCCGAAAAACGAGATTGCCGGTTTTGCCTCTTCTCTCTGGGCAACACCGGCAATCCCACGGTTTATGTCATTCGTATGGCGCTGGGTTTACATTACTGGATTGGCTTACCGGTGGCATCGTATTTCATGTAGCTCTCGGGCACGCGCTCTATGATTGCTTGTGTTGCAGCTTCAATCATAAGCGCAAGCGCTTTTGCCATAGGCGTGTTGCTGTATGTACGCAAGCCACCTACAAGCCCACCAAGGCCTCCAGGCAAAAGCCCAGCACCGACCCCCGCGAAATTAGTGTCGGTGGCTTCTGCCTCCACAGGGAAGGCGGCAATAATGGCACCAGTACGGGTATCCACAATGCGCATATCCACGCGGATGTAGGATTTCTTTTGCTGAACGAGGCCGCCAATAAACGGAATGGCTCCCAGCCCACTGCTTCCGGACGCATTGGGCTCAAACCCCGTGATTACACCGGTGATAATAAGATCGGCCCCGGTGAAAGAGTTTTGCTGGTTCGACAAAGCAGCCTCGCTACGCAGTTGTGTAATGATGCTGCGATCGTAAACCACAAAGTGGTTGCTGCTCACCAGCGCAGTGTTGAGCATGGTGGATACATCAGCGCCTATACCAGAGGTGGCAACAGGAATGCTAATCCCAAAAAAGTTGAGCACCTGAGCTGCTCCACCAGAAACTGCAGGGCCAGTACCACATTGAGGGCTGTTGCATTCGAAGCTGGCCACCACGACCCGAGCCCTTGGTCCTTTATAGCTCGAGTAGTCGACTTTCTTAATTTCTTTGCCAGCAACGGATGTGGAAACCGAAGGAGCGCACCCCGCAAGCAGAAGCGCAGAAAAAAGAAAAATCACTGCTCCCATTCTTTTCATTTTCTTTTCACCTCTGTCCTAATTTGTTGCCATGCTCTAATAGCAAATAATCTCCAGACACATGATAGTGTCGTTCTGGAGTCAGCTATTCCGCATAGCCAGGCGTGAGTATATCACTATAATTTTCTCATGATCAGGAAAATACATCTCGTAAGCTGTTACATATACTTGATATATTTTGTAATACAAAAAACATTACCTACTCCTAAGTCCCCCAACCAGTTCAGCAGCATAGGAAGTGTGTGTGAAGTATGTGTTGGGTATGTGAGATACACCTAAAGCACTTAAGTCTTCTTTCATGTGCCCACCAGCCTTGTAGAAAAAACCTTTTTTCCAACCTGGCTCGAGGTGGTTCTCATAGGTGAGAATGAACCCCTTCGCTTCCACCCCTCACAAGTCCGTCAAGCAACCGCAATAGAGTTGCCTGCGGAGGTGGTAATGCGAGGAAAACTTGTTCTACTCAGTCTCGTCGTGGCCTTTGGCACTGCTATGGGCCAGCAATGCGAGGTAAATCGGCCCATCGTCTTTGCCGACTACGATTGGGAAAGCGCCCGCGTGCATAACCGGATTGCTCAGTTCATCCTAGAGAAGGGCTACGGGTGTAAGACAGACGCCCTACCGGGCACTTCCATCCCGCTGATCACCGGACTGGGCCGGGGGGACATCGATGTATCCATGGAAATCTGGTACAACCTGACCCGCGACGTGGTTACTCAACTGGAAACGGAGGGGAAGATACAGCGCCTTGGGGTAACCTTTCCCGATGCGGTGCAGGGATGGTTTGTACCCACTTACGTGATTAAGGGCGATTCCCAAAGGGGTATCAGGCCCATGGCGCCCGACCTGAAGTCCGTTTTTGACCTTCCAAAGTACAAGACGCTTTTCCGCGACCCCGAGGAGCCCAGCAAAGGGCGCTTCTACAACGGGGTGCTGGGTTGGTTCGCGGAAAGGGTTAACACCAAAAAGCTCAAAGCCTACGGCCTCGAGGCCCACTTCACCAACTTCCGCCCCGGCACCTCCGATGCCCTGGTGGCGGCCATTGCTTCGGCCTACGAGCGGGGGCGTCCCATCGTCTTTTACTACTGGGGGCCTACCTGGGTTCTGGGTAAATACGACCTGACCATGCTGGAAGAACCCTCCTATGATGCCGAGACTTGGAATGCCCTTATAGGGCAGGACAACCCCTCCAAGGCCACCGCCTTCCCCATGGAAACGGTTTACAACGCAGTCAATACACGTCTAGCCCGTGAGGCTCCTTCCGTGGTGGAGTTCCTAAAGAAGTACCGCACCTCCAACGCCCTAACCAGCGAGCTGCTGGCCTACATGGAGGAAAACCGGGCCAAGGAGGAGGAGGTGGCCCGCCACTTTCTGAAAACCCATCCAGAGCTCTGGACGGCCTGGGTGCCTGCTGAAGTTGCTGAAAGAGTGAAGCGAGCGCTCTAACGCTAGCCATGGGGGTGGGGGGCCTCGGTTCCCCCTCCCTTTCTTTGGAGGTGTAAATCTATGGATCTTGCGGAGGCAATCAATGCCTTTGTGCGCTGGCTGGTTCAAAACTACGGAGAGACCTTTGAGGCGATTTCTCAGGGCCTCCTGAGCTTCCTTCTGTTCTTTGAGGGGTTGTTGCGGGATCTTTCCTGGTTCTGGGTAGCCGGCTTGGTGTTTCTGGCGGGCTGGTGGTTGAGCCGCCGCCTGGTCTTTGCCCTGGGCATGGGGCTTGGCGTGTGGCTGATAGAGGCGCTGGGTCTGTGGGACAAAGGCATGCAGACCCTGGCCCTGGTGCTAGCTGCGGTGGCGGTTTCGGTAATTATCGGCCTCCCTCTGGGAATCCTGATGGGGCGGAGCGACCGCTTCCGCGGGTTCATGCTGCCAATTCTGGACGCCATGCAGACCATGCCCAGTTTCGTGTATCTGATTCCGGCTCTGCTGCTCTTTGGTCTGGGAAAGGTTCCAGCCCTGATCGCCACGGTCATCTATGCGGTTCCCCCCATGATCCGCCTTACCGACCTTGGGCTGCGCATGGTGCAGCGGGAGGTTATGGAGGCTGCCGAGGCCTTCGGGGCCACTTCGTGGCAGCGGCTGCTTAAGGTGGAGCTGCCTCTGGCCTTGCCCAACCTCCTGGCAGGGTTGAACCAGACCACCATGATGGCCCTGGCGATGGTGGTTATCGCCTCTATGATTGGGGCTCGAGGTCTCGGGGAGGAGGTTCTTCTGGGAATCCAGCGCCTGGATGTGGGCCGGGGCGCGGTGGCAGGGGTGGCCATTGTGGCCCTGGCCATCGTGCTGGATCGACTGATTCAGGCAGCCGGGCAACGGGCCGTTAAACGTTACCGGGAGGAGCGATGAGTTTTATACGTGTAGAAAACCTATACAAGATCTTCGGCCCAAAGGCCGGACAAGCCCTGGAAATGGTGCAGGGGGGCACCGATAAAGACACGCTTTTTCAAAAGACCCGCCACGTGCTGGGCCTGAACAGGATCAACCTGGAGGTGAAGCAGGGCGAATTTTTTGTGATCATGGGGCTTTCGGGGTCGGGCAAGTCCACCCTGCTTCGGGTGCTCAACCGCCTGATCGAGCCCACAGCAGGTCGGGTTTTGGTCGGTGATACCGAGGTAACCACCCTCCCGCACAAAGAGCTTCTGCGTTTCCGCCAGGACACCTTCGGTATGGTTTTCCAGCACTTTGCTTTGCTTCCTCACTACAACATTCTGCGCAACGTGGCTTTCCCGCTGGAGCTCAAAGGGCTTTCCCGTAAGGAGCGGGAGGAGCAGGGCATGGCCTGGTTAGAGCGGGTGGGGCTTTCCGGCTATGAGAAGCATTACCCAGGGCAGTTGTCTGGTGGACAGAAACAGCGGGTTGGCCTGGCGCGGGCCCTTTGCGCAAACCCTCCCATCCTGCTCATGGACGAGGCCTTCAGCGCGCTGGATCCCCTGATCCGCAAGGAGATGCAGGACGAACTTTTGCGTCTGCAGCAAGAGTTAAAAAAGACCATCGTCTTTGTAACCCACGACCTGGATGAGGCCATGCGCCTGGGAGACCGTATCGCCATCATGCGGGACGGGGAGGTGGTGCAGGTAGGAACCGCGGAGGAGATTCTGGCCCGCCCTGCAGACGATTATGTGGCCGCCTTTTTGTCCGGTGTTAATCCCGCCAAAATCTACAAGGTGGAGGAGCTGGTGCAGGAACCCGTGACCGTGGTGCTGGAACGGGAGGGCCTGCGCTCAGCCCTGCGCAAGATGGGCCAGGCCGGTGCTGTGAATGCCTATGTGGTAAATCGTAGCGGATTTTTTCAGGGGATGGTGCGAGCTGAAAAGTTGGCCGAAGCGCTTAAGGCCGAAGGGGAGCGTGGTGGGCTGGAGAGCCTCCTGGAACCCCTACCCGCGCTTTCGCCCGGTCAGACCCTGGAAGAGGCCCTGCCGCTGTTCAGTGAAACCGCGCTGCCCTTGCCCATACTGGACGAGAAAGGGCGGCTCCTAGGGGTGGTGACGCGGGGCCGGTTGATCGCGGCCATGGCGGGGCGTTACGTGCCTCAATAGCCTGGGCCCATACGGGCTTTTTAGAGGCGATCCGGCGGTGTGGAGGGGCCGGCCATTTACTTGATTATTTATAGTGCTATGTATAATATTACTAAGGAGTGCACTCGAGGGAGAACACACCATGGAGAAAACCAACGGAATTCACCACACGCCAGCACTGGGGCTCGCCCAACCGGGCGCGGGGGTGCGGGCATGAGGGGGGTGAACGGCCTGCACCACGTCACCGCCATGGCCACCCAGGCCCAGCGCAACCTGGACTTTTACGCCGGGATTCTGGGGATGCGGCTGGTGAAGCGGAGCGTCAACCAGGACGACCCCAGCACCTACCACCTCTTCTACGCCGACGCCGAGGGCCGCCCTGGCACCGACCTTACCTTCTTCCCCTGGGAGAACCTGGCCGCCCCGCGCAAGGGCACCGGCCTGGCCGTGGAGGTGCAGCTCGCCGTGCCCCAGGGCAGCCTGGAGTTCTGGGCCGGGCGCTTGCAGCGCTACGGGGTCAAGGTGGGGGCGGTGGAGGTGCGCTTCGGGGAACGGGCCCTGCCCTTCCAGGATCCGGACGGCCTCGAGGTGGCCCTGGTGGAAACCGGCCCCCGCCCCTTCACCCCCTGGGAGGAAAGCCCCGTTCCCGAAGACAAGCAAATTATGGGCCTGCACGGTGCGCGGCTGTGGGTGCGGGAGCTCTACCCCACCGCGCAGTTCCTGGGCCAGGCTCTGGGCTTTGTGGGGGCGGGCCAGGAGAAAGGCTGGAACCGCTTCGTGGTGAATGGCGGCGGCTCGGGCAATTTCCTGGACATCAAGGAGCTCCCCAACCTGCCCCAGGGCCGCTGGGGCCGGGGCAGCATCCACCACCTGGCCTGGCGGGTGGAGGACAGCGCCCACCAGATGGCGGTGCGGGCGCGCATCGAGGACAGCGGCATGCGGGCCACACCGCCGATCGACCGTTTCTGGTTCAAGTCGGTCTACTTCAACGAGCCGGGTGGGGCGCTCTTTGAGCTGGCTACCGACGGCCCCGGCTTCGCCGTAGACGAAGACCCCGCCCACCTGGGCGAGCGGCTGGTGCTGCCACCCTGGCTCGAGCCGGCGCGCCCCCGCATCGAAGCCGCGCTGCCCAAGCTGCACCTGCCCGCGCCGGAGGTGGAGCCATGACCCCCGAGCTGGGCTTCGTCCACTGCTACGAGCCCGGTAGCGCGCGGGCCACGCTGCTCCTGCTGCACGGCACCGGGGGCAACGAGCACAGCCTGGTGGAGCTGGCCCGCCAGATGGCCCCGGCGGCCAACCTGCTCTCCCCCCGTGGGAAGGTGCTCGAGAACGGCGCCCCGCGCTTCTTCCGGCGGCTGGCGATGGGGGTGTTTGACCAGGCCGACCTTATGGCCCAGGCCGCCAACCTCGCCCGCTTCGTGCAGGAAGCTGCCGAACGCTACGGCTTCGATGCGGGCCGGGTCTACGCCCTGGGCTACTCCAACGGCGCCAACATGGCCGCCGCCCTGATGCTGCTGCACCCCGAGGCGCTGGCCGGGGGCGTGCTGCTCCGCCCGGTGCTGCCCCTGGAGCCTTCTCGCCCACCCAGCCTTTCCGGCAAAGCCGCTTTCCTGGCCGCGGGCCGTCGCGACCCCTGGGCTCCTGTTGAGCGCGTGGAGGCCCTGGCGGGCTGGCTTGAGCGGGCCGGCGCCCAGGTTGAGCTGCGCTGGCAGGAGGCCGGCCATGAGCTGCACCCGGAGGAGCTGGAGGCCGCCAAGGGGTGGCTGGCCCGGCGTCTGGATGTCTAGAGGTTGGGTGTGGAGTGCGCTGAAGCCGCAGGGCCGCACACAGAATGTCTTTAACCACCTCAAACACCCCTGCAGCAAGGCGCAGGGGGTGCCTTGAGCCTGCGCAGAAAACCTGTTAGGATGGGCGGCCTATGCTTATAAGCCCACCCCGCTGGGAGAATGGCTATCCCCCCAAAACCCAGCTACAGCTAGAGGTTGTCGTCATGCTCGAATCGGTGCTGGGGGCCTTGCTGAACCAGCTCGGAGAGGAGGCCTTCGTGGGCATCTACGCCAAGGGCTCGGCGCTTAAGCCCTGGGACAGCCCGCTCGACTACGTGCCCGAACTCTCCGATATAGACGTGCAGCTTGTCCTTCGCGATCCAGCGCTTCTTAACGACATCGAGCTGGCCCTGGCGGTGCAGGCTGAGATGGAGCGTCGCTTTTTTCAACGTGTTCCGCAGCCCCTGCACCTGCCCCGCCCCCAGATCATGGTTATCAACCCGTACCTGAGCGACCCCAATTTCTCGCCCTCCCCTGCCGCAATCGTGCAGACCCTCTTCGGTATGCCCTATACCGAGGTGCACCCCCTCACCGACCGCGAAGCCGTGCGGGAGGCCGACCGCTGGGGCCTGCTCGAGCGTGCCAAACCCGAGGATCTGAAAGCCTTTCCCCTCAACTTCATCGATATGCCCGGCAAGTACCTGTTCCACTGCCTGAGGCAACTCACCTGGCGGGTAGGGCCCACCGCCTCACGGGTACTCTCGCTCCTGGGTAGCAGCTTCGAGGAGGCCTGGGGCCACAACCGCACCCACCTGGTGGGCCGGCTCGAGGCCGCCGGGCAGGAGCAACTGGCCGCCGACTACGCCGGCTTCTATCTGTGCGCCTGGGAGTTTTTCCGCTCAGGTTACACCGATTCCAACACCGCGCGGCGGGCCATTGTGCATGGGGTGCGGGCGCTCGAGGCGGGGCGGCAGGTTGCACAAAGAAGTTGAGTTGGCTATTACCCTGCGCGGCTCCCTCGAGCATATGGGTAATACCGTGGGTAATCGATTACAAGCAGGCGGTAGGGTTCTTCGTCTTCCTCCACTTGAGGGAAGCGGCCCACCGGCTCGAGGAAGTGGTTGTCGCTAGCATCATCGTTTACCGTGGAGACTTCTCCCACCAACACCGGGGCCTCAAGGGCAGAAAACTGGTGGTACTGGAAGGGTCTGAGGGTAATAGACTCGCCAGGGGAAAGCACGATGCGGCCGCCAGCCGGCACCGTGTGCCAGAGCCCGTCGCAATTCACACGGACATCCTCATTGGAAAGCCGCCCATTGGCATCAGCCTGGTGCAGCACAATTTCCAGTTTTCCTCCGCCGCGATTGATAATGTCCTCGGTCTTGCGCCAGTGAAAATGATGCAGCACCATCTGGCCAGGATTGCAGACCAGGATTTTCTCACAATAGACTTTGCCCACACCCTTGGAAAGCTCCTCGAGCGTGCCGTTGCGGATGGTAAAGAGTAGCACACCTTTTTTCTCGTACTCACCCAGGCCGAAGTCCGTCACATCCCATCCGAGGCTGTTATGCACGATCTCGGCAGCTTCGGGGCCTCTGGACTGCCATTCCTGGGGAGTCCAGTCTGCAAAAGGCGGTAGGAAAAACCCTTGCGCCCGCACGAAGGTCTCTGCATCGCGAATGATACGGTTGATTTCGGAACGTTTCATATGCTATCCCTAAAAACCTATGCAAACCCCAGGGTGAAGTTTGCCTTAGAGGATCTGCTTTGCGAGGATCTCGAGCTCGCCCCAGTCGGTGATTCCATTCATCGCACCCATCGCCCGCGCCGCCATGGCCCCCCCCGCATTGCCATACTTAGCACAGGCCTCAAGGCTCATGCCGCGCAACCAGGCTGCCAGGAAACCAGCGATAAACGCGTCGCCCGAGCCAGTGCCATCTACCGTGTGGATCGGAACAATGGGTAGCTGATAGCTCTCACCCTCGCGGCTCATCACCAAAGACCCCTCGGCGCCCATCTTGAGCGCTACCACCCGGCGCACACCCAGCTCGAATAGCTTTTGCGCTACGAGGTAGGGTTCGTGGGCTCGGGTAATGTGACGAGCATCGTGGATGCTGGGACAGAAGATATCGGTGTGGGGCAGCAGTGGATTTATCAGCTCCCAGTTTCCTCTGGCATTCCAGACGTTGTCCAGCGAAGTAACATAGCCGAGTTGCACAGCGCGGGCAAAAAGGTCTCGTGCTGGGCCCCCGTCCACCCCTTCCATCCCGGGCAGGGCAAAGTACCCCGCCAGGTGCAGCAACCTGGCTCCCCGGGCTCGCAAGTCTTCCAGGGGCACGTCACCTGGTACCAGCCTGGCGTTGGCCCCGATGGCGTGGATGAAGGTACGCTCCCCTTCCTCATCCACCAGCACCTGGGTCGCCGAGGTGGCTGCTGAAGGATCGCGGATGAGCAGGCTTTCGGCCCCATGTCGCCGGGCCTCGGCAACCAGGAAGTCACCAAAGCCATCCTGCCCGACACGTCCGATCACCGCCGTGGGGATGCCAAAGCGCGCCAGGACATACCCGGTATTGGCCGCCGACCCTCCCGAACAGAGCAAGACCTCGTCTACCAGCTCCAGGCGGCCTTTCTCGGCGGTACCCCGTACCGGTCTGGCGATCACATCTGCCACCAGAATACCCACTGAAACCGCTTCTATAGCCCTCATCTCCTCATCCTTAAACCGCACCTTACATCAACGCACGGATGGCCTGGATAGCCTCAGCCATATCTGGGCGCTGCCAGACGTTGCGCCCAATCACCACCCCACGGGCTCCGCTCCTAAGCCCCTCCGAGATGCGCCGGTATAGCACCTCAGGGTTGTCCTGTTTAGCTCCACCCAGAAAAACCGTGGGCACTTCCCAGGCCAGGATCTGCTCGAGGGCGCTCAACCCCACCGCCGGAATTTTCAGGATATCGGCCCCCAACTCCATAGCGATGCGCGCCCCGTGAACAATAGCCTGGTCGTGCTCCTCCAGCGGCAAGACCCCGCCCATCCACAGGGGTTCGATCATCAGCGGAAAGCCGTACTGATCAGCCTCTTCGGCCACCTGAGCAATCAGGCGGATATTGGCCTCAATCACCTCGAGGTTTAGGCCCCAGGGAAAAAGAACTTTTACTGCATCCGCCCCCAGCGCTGCAGCACGGCGCATTGTCGCAACGGGAATTGCGGCTTTGATTTGCTCCAAAGTCCCTGGGCGGTTACCCCAGAGCTGTGAGTCCATAGTCAGGGTCAGGCTCATTTCGCCCCGCTCCAGGCCGAGCTGTTTAGCAAGCCCGGCTGACATCAAAGTACCGTCCACCCCGGCCTCGCGGAGGGCCTGCAGCGTGGCTCGAGGGTTTTCCAGGCCCTGCAGGTTGCCCAGGCTCAGACCATGATCGATGGGAACAATCAGGGCTTTACGATCTGGAGGAAGAACGCGGTGCAGGCGTTGGTTTAGTGTCTTCATGCTCGCTTCTCCTCTCAGGCCCTACCTACGCTACCCAGCACCTCAAGCCGCTCTCGCACAACCGAGGCGATGGCCTTGATGCTGGGCTTGAGCAGCTTGCGCACGTCCCACTCCTCAGGCTGTAACTGCAGTGTATTACGCAGGGCACGGGCAAAGGTGCGCTGAAGTTCGGTTCCCACGTTGACCTTAGCCACCCCCCGCCCCGCAGCGGCCTGGAGCATGTTGTTGGGGACACCCGAGCCCCCGTGCAGCACCAGGGGCAACGGCGTGGCCGCGGCGATCCTTTCCAGCCGGGGCAGATCTAAATGCGCATCCCGTGTGGCCTTTTGATGGATCGAACCGAAGGAGGCTGCCAGAACATCCAGGCCGGTAGCTTCCACAAAGTACGGCACCATCTCCGGATCGGTTAACAGCCCTTCGGAGACAATTTCCTCTTCCTTACCGCCGATCTGGCCCAGTTCCCCCTCCAGGCTCACCCCCACCGCGTGGGCCATCTGGGCTGCCTCGCGCGTGAGCAAGATATTCTCCTCCAGCGGCAGATGTGAAGCATCAATCATCACGCTGCTGAAGCCCGCTTCCAGCGCACGCCGGATATCCTCTAAGCTCTGACCATGGTCAAGGTGCATTACCACGGGGGTGCTGGCGGCCTCAGCCACCGCCCGCACCGCAGCAGGAAGGGCCTCCCACCCGGCATAGCCCAAGGCTCCGGTGGTCAGGGCCACTATAACCGGACTCCGTAGGCTTTCAGCGGTGTCCACCACGGCGCGAACGTATTCAAGGTTGATACAGTTAAAGGCCCCCACCGCATACTTATGGGCTCGAGCAGGCTTAAGAACTTCGGTTGCAGTAACTAAGGGCATGGTGTTCTCCTGATTTTTCTTCTTCCTGGGCTCCCACGGGAAGCGCAAAAGGGCGTTCGAATGAGAAAAATACTTTGTAAGACAAGCCAAAGGGCAAAGTTTCCCGCGGGTTATATAAAGGCTACACCTGTCCGAAAGGGGTTTTGTATGGTTCAAGTTGCTCAAAGGGAACCAGAACAGGCTGCCCCTGCTGGATCAGCAAAGCCCCCGAGCGATGGTTGGCCAGGTGTTCCACCCCAGCCTCGGCCAGCACCCGTGCAAGCAGGCGATCGCGAGCGCTAGGCCTGCCACCCCGCAGGGTGTGGGAGGGGCGTGCAAAGCGCAGGCGCAGGCCAACCCGCTCAGACAGCGCCTCTAGGGTGGCCTCGAGACCGGGGTAGCCCTCCGAGGCGACGATCAGGGCAAAGCGATGGCGGGCAACAGCGGTCTGGGTAATCTCCAGGAGGCGCTCAAGTGGGAGGGGCTCCTCCGGCAGCAGCAAGGCATCGGCTCCACCAGCCTGACCCACCGCCCGCGCCAGGAAGCCGGTGCTGCCTCCCAGGGTCTCGAGGGCACACAGCCGCGGCAGGGACTCAGCGGTGTCGCGAAACTGATCCAGAAGCAATAATCCAAGGTTCAGCGCGGTATCAAAGCCAATCGACTCCTCCGAGGCAGCCACGTCGTTGTCGATGGTGGCGGGAAGCCCCACCACACAGAGGCCAGCCTGGGCCAGGATTCTGGCACCCTGGAGCGAGCCATTCCCGCCCAGCACCATCAGGTGGTTGATGTCGGCTGCCTGCAAAGCCCTCAAGGCTTCTGGCAGCTTGGCCCTGAACCCAGGATCTCGCGAGGTGCCCAGAAAGGTACCGCCCAGGCGGGTATAGGGCAGGATGGAGGCCGCATTGAGACCGACAAAGTTACCTACCAGCAGACCAGCAAAACCCTCTCGAACCCCCACACACGACCATCCTCGAGGCTCGAGAGCGTTACATGCCGCCCATACCGCCATATTCATACCGGGTGCATCACCCCCAGAGGTCAGGATGGCTAGCTTAGGCATGGCTCACCTCATCCCCCAACCATCAGCTTCACGATCTCATCACCGCTGGTCTCGCCTATCCTGCGCTCGCCTGCCTTCTTGCCGCGCAAGAGCACCAGGATTCGATCCGAAACCGCAAAGATGTCACCCAGGTTGTGCGAAATAAAGATGATGGCCACCCCCTGCGACTTCAGCCGCTGGATCAGCTCCACCACCTTGCGCTGCTCGGGCACCCCCAAAGCGGCGGTAGGCTCGTCCATGATCAGCAAGCGGGCTTTCCAGTAGACAGCCCGCCCGATGGCCACAGCCTGGCGCTGCCCACCAGAAAGCGCGCTAACAGGTCGGTTCAAGGCCGTGTGAATATCAAGGGTATCCAGCACAGCGCGGGCCTCAACCCGCATCCTGGCCCGATCCAGTACAGGCAGTCCAAGGACTCGCTTCATGGGTTCACGACCCAGGAAAACATTGGCCCCAACATCCAGGTTATCGGCCAGGGCCAGATCCTGATAAATGGTCTCAATGCCTGCGTTCCGGGCCTCTCGAGGGTTGTGAAAACGCACCTCGCGCCCTTCAAATAAAATCTGCCCTTCCTCAGGTTGATGAACACCGCTTATACACTTAATCAGGGTGCTCTTCCCAGCGCCGTTGTCACCAGCTAGGGCTAGCACCTCGCCCGGGTAGACTTGAAACGATACCTCGCTCAGGGCGGTCACCCCACCAAACCGCTTGGTGATACCGCGAACTTCCAGCAGAGGGCTGCTCATCGCCTTACCACCCCCTGCTTAGCCTGATCCACCAGCACGCTTAGGATGATCACCAAGCCTACCGCTATGAACTGCCAGAAGGGCTGCACATTGATGAACACCAGGCCAAACTGAATGATTGCGATAATCAAAGCCCCGATCACTGTGCCTACAATGGTTCCGGCACCTCCAAACAGACTGGCCCCTCCGATTACCACTGCAGCGATGGAGTCCAACAGGGTGGCCTCACCGGCCTGGGCGGCCCCGGCTGTGAAGCGCCCGGTGTAGATAATTCCAGCGATGCCTGCCAGCAAAGCCGTGATTAGATAGAGCTGCATGGTGTGGCGCGTTACGTTGATGCCAGCCCGTTCAGCAGCCTGGCGGTTACCGCCGATAGCATAGGTGTACTGCCCAAACCTGGTCTGGCTTAATAGGTAGTGCATAAACAGTACCACCACCGCAGTAATCAGCACTGGTATGGGGATTACACCCAGCACAAAGCCATTGCCCATTGCGGAATTAACAGGGTTGTCGGTAGGTACGGTGTTTCCCGCCGCGACCAGAAAGCCCACACCCCTGGCCACCCCATACATCCCCAGCGTTCCGATGAAGGGGGGAACATTGAGCCGCGCCACCAGAAAGGCATTAACCGCACCCACACTCAACGCTGCGATCAGCGCAAAAAGACATGCCAGCACAAAAGAGAGCGCTGCAGGCATGGAGGGATCGAGGTGCTGCATGACCCGGGCACTCACCACAGCCGCTAAGCCCACTGTGAAGCCAACGGAGAGGTCGATGCCGCCTGCAATGATCACCAGGGTCTGCCCCAGGGCGAGCAGTAAAGGTTGTACTGCAGCCAAAAGTATGCTCTGAATATTGGTAGCATTGAGAATAAAGCTGCTGTCGTAGGCCATCCTGGCCCATACTTCGAAAAACACAGTCATGAAGATCAGGAAAAGCCACGACCAGGCCCCAGCCAGAAAACCAAGCCAGGCCGAAGGTTTGCGTTCGGAGCCTGTTATAGGTGGATTCACAACAAGTAACCTTCCTTTCAAGGGAGCTTTTCTACGTGTATTTAACGCCCACCGTTGATTAGATGACAGCTAAACCATCTGCTTCCCTTATCGGTAAGCCCTTAAGGTCGCACATTGGTTGATCTTTGATTTTTCTCGAAGTTGCTCGTATAGAAGCCATGAGGTCTGGGAGCAGCCGCACTGCTAGCCGCCCCCAGCCCGAATCTATTTGGAGGAGTAGATAGCAGCCTTGGCTTCAGCGCTATCGACGTTGGCCCTGTCAATCACGGTGTAGCCGGTGCCATAGCGGTTGGGGATCTTCTCACCATTAAGGGCCTTAACTGCCCATTCGACAGCTATCCGACCCATCTCGGCCGGATGCTGGCAGACGGCCATATCGATGGTTCCACCCTTTATATCGTTGATGATGGATTCGGGGCAATCGAAAGCCGCTACTTTTACTGCTCCGCGCTTGCCTGCGTTCTTCACCCCATTGGCTGCACCTATGGCACTGAATAGGTTTGCGCCAAAAACGCCGGCAAGGTCAGGGTTGCGGGCCAGCGCAGCCGCCAACTGTGAGGCAGCCTTATTAGCATCATTATCGTTGTACTGGGTTGCGAGCACGGTGATGCCGGGGTACTTCTTCATTTCCTCCTTGAAGCCTTGTTCGCGCTGGTCGGTTGTGGAGATGCCCGGTTTGACGTTTGAAACGTAGACCTTGCCCTTCTCACCGATAGCCTTGGCTAGGGCCCTGGCAGCGATGCGCCCGCCCTCAACGTTGTCAGAAGCCACGTAAGCCAGTGGGAAGTCGGCGTTGCCTTTGCCGGTCTGGTACTGACCATTCTCACCGATGAAGGTGTCCACGGTAATGATTTTGATGCCAGCCTCGTGGGCACGTTTCAAGGGGGCAATGAGCTGGTTTCTGTCAGTAGGGGCAATCAGGATGGCATCAGGCTTACGGGCGATGATGGCATTGAGTACTGGAATCTGTGTGGTGGGGCTGAACTCAGGGCCGCCTTGGAAAATCAACTCCACACCCAACCTCTTAGCAGCTTCTTCCGCGCCCTTGTGCATGGTGATGTAAAAGCCGTCGGTGGTGAGACCAGGAATGAGAGCAATGGTGTACTTCTTCTGTTGTTGGGCAAGGCCGTACATCGCCACCGCAATCAACAGACTCAAAGTCAGAACCGTAAATACCCACTTCACTCGTTTGCTCATGTGCTTCCTCCGGGGAAAGTATCCTTCGGCAGAACCTGCTTCCCAATCAGGCATCTCGCTGCCAGGTTCAGAACCGCTTGCCAAGGTGCCGTTTGCCGATTGTTGTGTTGTCTAGTTCTTCGACCTCCTTCCCTCCGCTATGGGAGCGGAATATCTCCCAGGTAGATGGCCTCGAGGGCGCACTCGGCAGCACCAGGGCCAATGGGGTTTAGAAGCGGGTCAACCAGAATTTGTAGGTGCTCCCCCCAACCCAGGTAGGGGTAGGCGTGGGTGTTGAGGTGGTGTCGCAGGCTGGGGATGAGCAAGTCTGCATAAGCAGCGCCTGGCCCCCCAAGCACCAACAGCTCGGGGTCGAATAAGTTGACCAGGTTTACAGCCGCCCAGCCCAGTGCCCGCCCGGCCTGCTCGAAGGAGAGAAGGGCCTGGGGGTTACCAGCATGCGCAAGCTCAGCAATAGTGCTTAGCGGAAGGCTTTGTTTGGTCAGGCGGAGGTAGCGAAACTCGATGGCGGTGGTACCGGCCACATTCTCCAGGCAGCCACGGTTGCCGCATGGGCAAGGCTCGCCGTCCATATTGACCGACATGTGGCCCAGCTCCCCAGCGAAACCGTGATGGCCTCGATATACCTGTCGCTTTATTACAATGCCGGCACCAATACCTTGCTGTAGCAGAATGTAGATGAAGTTCTCGGCTGAGGTGGAGCGCAGAAAGCGTCGTGCAGCAGCAGCGCTATCGTGTTCCAGGTATGTGGGTCTGTCCAGGTCACGCTGAAGGCGTTCGACCAGGTACATGTTGTGCAGATCGGGGAAATGAGGGGGGGTTAGTATCTGGCCGCGCTCGAAGCTGATGGGCCCCGGAGAGGCCACGCCTACCGCTACAACAGGCACCGGTGCCTGCTCGATCAGATGTTGTGCGGCCTCGAGCAAACGGCTGTAAACCACCTCGGCGCCCTTGCCCACACCAGAGGGGGTCTGCAGGATTTGCAGAGGCTGGCCCAGAGGATTGTACAATCCTAGTTCATAGGTATCCACGCCAAGGTCAATTCCCATCACGCAGAAGCGCCTTGGGTTGATGCGCAACGGCGCGGGGCGGCGGCCGCGCTGAATGGAAGTTGGCGCTGCTTCCAGAACCAACCCCAGTTCAATCAGATCACCAACCAGGTCTCCCAGCGCGGGTTTAGAAAGCCCCAGCGCTCGAGCCAGCTCAGCCCGGCTCCTGGGCATCACCCTTAGTAGTTCGAGGGCCTTGGCTCGATTGAGTCTGCGGGCATCTGTCGGACGATGCCCACTGAGAGAGTCCAGCGCCGGTTGGGGTGGGGTCTTGTTCAAAGATTCGGTCTTCTTCATAGAAAAAGTGGTGTGCGTTTCACAGTCTCGCGGCCCGGCCTCAATAACTCGAACAAGAGAGCCGACTAACGCCTGCAGAGCGTTGCCCTAGATGGTTTGCAATATAATAAAGCAACCTAACTAAATAATGCAAGGGAGTCCAGCGATACCCAACGGCAGCACCCTATTGGCAGAGTATGCAAACAGAGAGATTATCCTCATTTTATCGAGCAAACTCTATTTTCGGGCTTTTATTGCTCCAAGGCTCACTATTGACACAGTATGGGATTATTAGTAAGGTTAGCTAACTATAAATGGTAGACTTCTCGGATACTAATGTAGTAAACCCGCCGGGGTCGACCCCTAAAGGTCGTGGTCGAAGTAAGCAGGAGCCCGTTATCCTAGTGGCCGACATAGGCGGAACCAAGATCAGGGTCGGGCATATAAGGCTTGTAGGAAAAGTCAGTAGCAAAGGGGTAAGCCGGCGAATCCCTGCCCTTAGAGAGGAAATTAAAAAGCTCTCCACCGATTTAATTCGAACCCCCACCCCAGTAGCGTCCCTAGCGGGCCTGCTCAAGGCTTATGCTGCGGAGGAGAACCTCTCCCCCCAGGCCGCTGTCCTGGGGGTGCCGGTAAGCCTTGACCGCGATCTGGATAAGGTGCTTTCCAGTCCCAACATCCCCCAGCTCGAGGGGCTCACCCTGGCCAGCGAGCTCGAGGTGCAGCTAGGGTACCGCGTTTACCTTGAACGGGATATCGCCCTGCTGCTCCTGGGAGAGTATCGCGCCGGGGCTGCAGAGGGCGCGAATTCTGTGTTGGGTGTTTTTTTCGGCACCGGTGTGGGGGCTGCCATGCTCTTCGAAGGCAGGCCCTACCGGGGATACTCGGTGGGGCTCGAGCTGGGGCATATCCCCATCCGGGGCGAGGGTCGTGTGTGTATTTGTGGCAATCTGGACTGCCTGGAAGCCTACGCCTGTGGCCACACCCTGAACGCGCTCTCCCAGCAGACAGGTATTCCTGTACCTGAGCTTTTCGTACGTCGCCATGAAGACCCAGGGCTGGATCGGGCTCTGCACGAGTTTGTGCGGGATCAGGCATACGCGGTGGCAACGGCCATCAACCTCCTTGACCCGGCAGTGTGTGTGATAGGCGGTGGGATTCCCCAGATGGAAGGCTACCCCCGGGAGGCTTTTAGCCAAACGGTTCTCGAGCACCTACGCCGTCCTTATCCCCGCACCACGATTCGCCTGACCTGGGCTGAGCTGGACTCCGCAGCCGTATTCCACGGTGCACTGGCAGTGTTGGAGCAGCGTAGGGGCCAGGGTATTCATTCCAGAAACTAGCACTCGAGGCCGGGCATGCAACTTCTTTTGGGAATCGACATAGGAACCAGTTTCATCAAGGCGGGGGTTTTTACCCCTTTAGGCGAGGTGGTTGCCCTTAATCAAGCCCCTGCACCCCTGAACCGCATTGGGTCTGTTCAGGGTTACTACCTGGCAGACGAGCTATGGGAAAGCGTTGCGGAGTTGGTTGGCAGGCTAACCAAGGAGTTATCCCAGTCTGAATGGGAGCGGCTGGGGGTGGTGGGCATTAGCAGCTTTGGGGAGTCCGGGGTGCTGCTGGGACGGGATGGTGGCCTGCGATTTCCTGAGGTGATGGCCTGGTACGATGAACGCCCCAAGGAGATTTTTGAGCACCTAAGCCAGGTTCTGCTGGCCCTGGATCCAAGCCGGTTGCGCCTGCGAACCGGCCTGCTGCCCGATCACACTTATAGCCTGGCCAAGCTCTTATGGTTACGGCAGGAGTGCCCAAAGCTGCTCCAGGGCAGTCTATGCTGGGTCTCGGTGGCCGATTGGATTGCCTTCCGTCTCACCGGGAGGTTGCAGATGGGTCTGACCCAGGCCTCCCGCACCCTACTTTTTGACCTGCTGTCACGCCGTTGGATGGAAGATACCCTGCTCGAGGTGGGGCTGAACCCTGGTTTACTCCCCTCCCTGCGATTTCCCGGCGCTCCCATCGGCCCCGTAACCCCTGAGGCTGCAAGCCAGAGCGGTCTTCCCTCCAGTCTTCCGGTCATGGAGGCCGGACACGATCAGGCCTGCGCGGCAGCGGGTCTCGGCGCCCTCGATCCCGGATCCATCATCAATGCCTGCGGTACCGCTGAAACCCTACTCCAGATTATCGGCCCGGATGGCCTGGTCGATTCTCTAAACTCGAGCACCCTCATCGTCGGTCATCATGCCATACCGGACACCTACTACCTTATGGCTACACTGAGGGCCTCGGGATCGGTGTTCGACTGGTTCGCGCACGCCCTCTTCCCTGGTGAAGACGTAGAAGCTGCCCGCCAAAGCATCACCCAGGCGGCCTCTAGCATTCCCCCCGGTGCGGATGGCCTGCGGTTCATCCCTCATCTGCGCCAACTTACCGATAACCCAGAGGACGTTGCCTTGCCAGGCGGGGTGTTCTGGGGCCTGCAGGAGTCGCACCACTCAGGGCACCTTGCTAGGGCTGTGCTCGAGGGTCTCTCTTTTGAGAGCTACCGGCTTTTGGAGCGTATGCGAGGGGCTGGTAAACAGGGGTCGAGTGACCCCATCCGTGCGGTAGGCGGCCCCACGACCAACCCGGTTTGGATGCAGATCAAAGCCGATATGCTGGGGCGGCCCATCGAGATCTACGAGTGTCCACACGCAGCAGCCTGGGGAGCGGCACTCCTGGCCTGGTTGCACCTGCAAGGCCAGCCCCTCCAGGGCGAGCTTAAGGGATTGAAGCCTCGAGCTCGCTACATGCCAGGCCAGACGGAAGCGGCAGCCAAGCTACGTCGCTCCTATGGGCTTTTACTCCAGGCCCTGGCTCAGGTTCAATCCAGCCTGCTCGTCCCAGAAGGGAAGGCATGAGACCAAAGACAGTCATCACCCTGACCCTGAATCCAGCACTGGACGTAAAGATGCGCTTTAGCGCGCCCCGGCTAGGTGCGCTCAACCGAGCCCAGCGCATGGACGTAGAGCCCAGCGGTAAGGGTATTAACGTGGCGCGGGCGCTGGCCCGGCTGGGCATCAGGGTTCGGGCCGTAGCCCCACTAGGGGGCAGTTTCGGTCTAGCCATAGAGCAGTTGGTTTTAGCCGAGACCGGCCTTGAGTTGATTGGTGTGCAGATCACCGAATCTACCCGTTGCAACCTTAAGGTTATCGATGCCAACAGCAGCGAGGTTACCGAATTTAACGCCCCAGGGCCAGCCCTCACCAGAGAAGAGTGGAAACGGATTGAAGCAGCTTTGTTTGAGCCTTTGGAAGAAGGTGACCAGGTAGTTCTAGCGGGTAGCCTGCCGGCTGGAGCCAGCTCCACGGTTTACGCCAGCCTGGTGCAGAAAACCCATGAAATCGGAGCCAGCGCCCTGCTGGACACAGCAGGAGCGGCTTTACGAGAAGCGCTTCCTGCCAGGCCTTTTCTAGTCAAGCCGAACCGACTCGAGGCCGAGGAATTGCTGGGTCTGCCCATCAGAGACCGAAAGGATGCCATCTGGGCTGCCCAGCGCATCCAGGCGCTGGGCGCACAGCACGTGGTGCTCTCCCTGGGGGGCGATGGGGCGGTGTTCCTGTCTCCCAAGGAAGGCGTTTGGGCACACCCACCCAGGGTTCAGGTGAAGAGTACCGTGGGCTGTGGAGATGCCTTACTGGCCGGGGTTGTTGCGGGAATTCTCCATCAGCGCCCCTGGCCGGACGGAGCCAGGTTTGCAACAGCGCTGGCGGCAGCCCGGGCCGGTGGCGAAGGGGTGGAATTTCCTGATCTGAACCGGGTCAAAGCGCTGATCGGCGAGGTAAGACTTGAGGTTCTCTGAAGCACGCATCCCCCTCCCTTGACATTTGTCATCTCTGCACGCTGATTTTTACCAGTACCGTGCCTCCCCCATCCTTGCCAGACTGGGCCCTGGAGGAATGCATGGTTCGCAGTCTCGCAAAGGTCGTCCACAAAGCCTCGAGCCCGGCGGTGCTCGAGCAGGTTTCCAAGCACTACGGCCGGGTAAAGGCCCTCGAGGAGCTGAGCCTCGAGGTAACAGAGGGGGAACTCCTGGCCCTCCTGGGCCCCAACGGGGCGGGTAAGAGCACGGCCATCAGCCTGCTGGCGGGTTTGCGCAGGCCCGACCGTGGGAGGGCCTGGCTGTTCGGCCTCGACCCGCGAGACCCCCAGGCCCGGGCCAACCTGGGCGTAACCCCACAGGAGACCGGGTTGCCCAACGAGCTTCGTGTG
Organism: Meiothermus ruber DSM 1279; assembly: GCF_000024425.1. Lineage (NCBI taxonomy): Bacteria > Thermotogati > Deinococcota > Deinococci > Thermales > Thermaceae > Meiothermus > Meiothermus ruber. Next base: position 1,292,139 of record NC_013946.1, on the reverse strand, counting down.
CACGAGGTGCTCGAGCTGGTGCAGGCCCACTACCCCAATCCCACGCCGCGCCGGGAGCTCCTCGAGCGCTTCGGCCTGGGTGGCCTCGAGCGGCGGCAGTGCGGCGGCCTCTCCGGCGGGCAGAAACGCCGGCTGGCGGTCGCGCTGGCCTTTGCCGGGAACCCCCGGCTGGTGATCCTCGATGAGCCCACCACCGGCCTCGACGTGGAGGCGCGGCGTTCGTTGTGGGAAGGGGTAAAGCGCTACCAGGCCCAGGGCGGCACCGTTCTGCTGACCACCCACTACCTCGAGGAGGCCGAGGCCCTGGCCAGCCGCATCGCCGTGATCGACCGCGGCCGGCTCATCGCCGAGGGGACGGTGGGCCAGATCAAGGCCAGGGTCGGGCTCAAGCAGGTGCGCTTCGCTGCCGCCGAGCTTCCACCCCTGGAGGGGGTGAGCCGGCTCGAGCGCGAGGGCGACACCTTCACCCTCTACACCCCCGAGGCCGACACGGTGGTGCGCCAGTTGGTGCAGAAAAGCGTAGCCTTCAAGGGCCTGGAAGTTCGGTCGGTGAGCCTGGAGGAAGCCTTTGTCGCCCTGACGGGCGAGCCCCAAAAGGAGTGAAGATGCAACTCGTTCTCGCCCAGTACAAAGCCGGTCTCCTCTCCCTCTCCCGCAACCCCGGCTACTTCATCGGCAGCATCGTCTTTCCGGCGCTCTTCTTCCTTTTCTTCGTTCCCTCTAGCGTCCGGGACAGCAGCGGGGCCAATTTCGCGCTGGGTTCTTTCATGATCTTCGCGGTGATGGGGGCGCTGTTTTTTGGCTTTGCGGTGGGCATCGCCCACGATCGAGCCTCGGCATGGGCGGTCTACGAGCGCACCCTGCCGGCCCCGCCGCTGGTGCGGCTGGCCTCGAGGGTTCTGAACGGCTTCACCTTTGCCGCCTGCGCTACGATCGTGATGGCCCTGGTGGCCCACCTCACCACGCCCGTCCACCTCCCGCCGGTGGCCTGGGGCCGCCTGGCGCTGGCCCTGCTGGCCGGTGCAATTCCCATTAGCCTGCTGGGCTTTGCTATCGGCTACTTCGCCTCCTCCAGGGGTGCGGTGACCCTGGCCCAGCTCTTTTACCTGCCGCTCTCGTACGCGGGCGGGTTGTGGGCACCGCCACAGCAGCTGCCCACCCTGGTGCAGCCGATCTCACTCCTAACCCCCACCCGGCGCTGGGGCGAGGTGGTGTGGCCGGCGGTGACCGGGCAGCCCTGGCATGGGCAGGACTTTGCCTGGCTGGCCGTCTTCGCTCTGATTTTTGGAGCCCTGGCCCTGTGGGGCTACCGGCGTGATGAAGGGCAGCGTTTTAGCTAGGCGACGAAGTAAAATAGGGAGGTTACTAGCCGCCATGCCCACCCCTCAGCCCAATCGTTCGCCTGCCCGGCGGCCCCGGTGGTACGATTACGCCTACCTGGTCTACCTGGCCAACCTGCTGTGGCAGCCCGCCCTCGACCCGGGGTTTAGCCGGGTTGACGCAGCGGTCACGCTGCTTTCGGTGGCGATCTGTTTGCTTTTCTTCCTACGGCGCCCCCACCACAACCGCGCCCGCCTGGTCGCCACCGCCGCGCTGGCCGCCCTGGGGCTGACGGTAGCTCCCTTCAATTACGGCGCCAACGTCTACCTGATCTACGCCGCGGCCTTCGCGGGTGGGCTGTGGCCTTCGAGGCTGGCCCTGCGGGTTGTCTGGGGCCTGGTGGGGCTCACAGCCTTCTATTTTTTGATCCTCATGGGGGTGGGGACGCCCGCGCAGATCAGCATGGTCTCCTCCGTCCTTACCGCGGTGTTCGTGCTGGGGGTGGGGCTTAGCAACCTCAGCGAGACCAAGCGGGAGCAACACCGCCGCGAGCTCGAGGCGGCCCTAGAAGAAAACCAGCGCCTGGCGGCCATTGCCGAGCGTGAGCGCATCGCCCGCGACCTGCACGACCTGCTAGGCCACACCCTCTCGGTCATCACCCTCAAAGCCGAGCTCGCCGCCCGCCTCGCAGGGCGCGACCCCGCTCGAGCCGCCCAGGAGATGCGCGAGGTCGAGCGTATCTCGCGCGAGGCCACCGCCCAGGTGCGCGAGGCCGTGCAGGGCTACCGGTCGCGGGGTTTGCAGGGCGAACTGGCGGGGGCCAGGTTGGCCTTGCAGACCGCTGGAATTCGCTTCGACTGCTACATCCAGCCGCTCACCCTCTCCCCCACCCAGGAAAGCGTCCTCGGCCTGGCCCTGCGCGAGGCGGTGACCAACGTCATCCGCCACTCGGGCGCCACCTGCTGCGCAGTGCGGCTGCTGAAGGCAGGGGGCGGGGTGCTCCTGGAGGTGGAGGACGACGGCAAGGGCGGCGTGCTGGAGGAGGGCTCGGGCCTGCAAGGGATGCGCCAGCGGGCCGAGGCCCTGGGGGGCCGCCTCGAGCGCAGCAGTAACGGCGGCACCAAGCTACGCCTGTGGCTGCCCACAGCCGACCCCGAGCGCACCTCCTCCCAGGCGCTCCCCAAAACCCTTCATCCCAGCCCCGATACCCTATGATCCGCGTCGTCATCGCTGAAGACCAGGCCCTGGTTCTGGGGGCCCTGGCCGCGCTGCTGGAGCTTGAGGGCGACATCAAGGTGGTGGCTCAAGCCAAAGACGGCCGGAGCGCCCTGGAAGAGGTAAAAACCCACCAGCCCGACCTTCTGATCACCGACATCGAGATGCCCCACCTGAGCGGCCTCGAGCTCGCCGCTGAGGTGAAAAAGCTGGGCCTGGGAACCCGTGTTGTCATCGTGACCACCTTTGGCCGCGCCGGGTACCTGCGGCGGGCGCTGGAGGCCGGGGCCAGCGGCTACCTCCTCAAGGACGCCCCCTCCTCCGAACTGGCCGAGGCTGTGCGCCGGGTCTACCTGGGAGGCCGGGCCATCGACCCCCTTCTGGCCGCGCAGGCCTGGAGCGAGGAAGACCCCCTCACCGACCGCGAGCGCAGGGTGTTGCGCCTGGCTGGAGAGGGCCGCACCAGCGCCGAGATCGCCGCCGAGCTGGGGCTATCGGAAGGCACCGTGCGCAACTACCTCTCCGAGGCCATCAGCAAGCTGGGGGCTCAGAACCGCGTGGAAGCGGCCCGCATTGCCCGGGAGAAGGGCTGGCTTTAATTACGGAATGGCTGGAGCCTCCTTGAGGCTTGCCAGCAGGCGGCTCGAGGTAAGGACAGGCCTAGCGGAGCGGGCGCCGGAGCAAAAAGAGGGTGCGCAGGTGGAAGCGCCGGTTGGGCGCGGGCCGGCTCTATCGGCTGGGGTTGTTGGGCAGGAGGAAGGTGTAACGCTCCTCCACCTCCTTGTGCTCGTAGAAGCCTTTGAGCTCGAGGTGGTAAAAGAGTCGGGCAAGGAGTGTGGGGCCTTCCGTCAATACCCAGGCGGGCACCTCTGCGCGCTCATGGATGACCTGGTTACGGGCCTCGTGGCGGTGAAGCCTGGCCTCTACCTGGGTTTTGAGGAGGATCAGCCTTCTCTCTACCTCGGCTTCCTCGAGGGGTTTGCGTGCCGCAAAAAACCACATACGGTTTTAGATTCTAGGTCGACTATCAGAACCAACCGTGATTTTTGACCGGAACGCCCAACTGGGTGACCGCCTCCCACCTGATCACCCCCTTAAGGGAGGGCTTCCAAAGCCACTAATCGTCTCGAGGCCGCGTTTAATCTGATGGCTGAACTGTTTCGCACTTCAGCGCCCGGGCAGCCAGGATGGCGGCCTCGAGGTACCGCTCTTCCGGCTCCGCCACGGTAAAACGCTGGAACCACAGGCCCAGGCCCAGGAAGGCCCGGGCGACGGGGTGCTGCGGGTGATCCAGCATCCAGCCCCAGAGGGGTAGCAGGGCAAAAGGTAGCACCAGGCCCAGCAGGATCGCCAGCCATATCGGAGTGAAGAAGAAAAGCACGCCAAACGGCAGCACCAGGGCAAACAGGTTGGTGCCGCAATGAACGGTGGTGATTGGAACGGAAGGGTCTTTCGCATCCTCTAGCGGTCGGCCCGCCAGCAATACCTGCACTACCTTATGTTCGGCTCCGTGGTAGCGACGAAACTCCAGCACAAACCGACGAAAAGGCTCGTAGTAGTAGTAGGCCAGAACACAGCCCACTACCAGCAGCAGGTTGGCTAACAACGCCACCTGCAACGTGGCCAGGCCCAACGCCCGGATGGCTGTACCAGTAATGGCCCCAACGACAATCGTGATCATCGTATAGATGAAATCTTGCCGGCTGTCAGGGGTTCCACTGTAAACATGGCTCAGACCTCTCAACCCTTCCAGCAGCAGCAGGGCCAGCCGCCTGACGCGCCCCCTGTTCCCAGCCTCAATCGTCCGGGTGTGCAGGCGGAGCTTGCCATTCTCGTGATAGCCCACCGCCGTTCGTTCCTCGCTGACCAATACCACCCCTGTGGGCAGGGCCATACCACCGATCAGATCCATTCTTCATGACCTCCAGAAACTACTTCTGGAGTATAGGGCAAAATCCGTATAGCCCTGTTCGCAAATCGAGGTTCTGTACGGCCCCGCCGCTGTAAATCGCCCAGAACCGAATCTGGATAGTCCGCATCCCTTTCCATTGCAGGTTTTCCATACACAGCTCATCGTACTTCTGGACAGGTGCAGTCCTACCGCGCTTGTGACAAATAAACCAAGGAGCAGTGGGCAGCTAGCTAAACTTTAGGCAGGAGGATATATGGCTAGCAACGTAAAAGAATGCTTGGAGGAATTGTTGGGGCTCGAGGGCGCCCTGGGGGCGGCCCTGGTGGACTTCAAGAGCGGGATGGCCCTGGGCATGGCCGGTGGGGGGGTCAACCTGGAATTCGCCGCTGCGGGCAACACCGAGGTTGTCCGGGCCAAACTGAAAACCATGCAGGGCCTGGGCCTACAGGATCGCATCGAGGATATCCTGATTACCCTTGGTAAGCAGTACCACCTGATTCGGCTGGGCCAAAAACACAACAACCTTTTTTTCTACTATGTGCTTGACCGAGGACGGGCCAACCTGGCCTTGGCCCGCCTCAAGCTCGCTGAGGTGGAGGGCAAGCTCACCCTGTGAGGCGGGTGCTCATCGTCGACGATGAGCCGCTGTTCCTCCGCAGCCTGGCTGAGGGGCTTCAGCCGTATTGCAAGGAATTCCAGGTGCTTACCGCCACAGACGGCTCGGAAGCGGTGCGCATCCTGGAAGAGGGAAACGTAAGCCTCCTGATCAGCGATCTGCGAATGCCAGGCACGGATGGACTCGCGCTTGTTGCCTATGCTGCGAGCGCTTTCCCGCAGATACCAATTGTGGTGATGACCGCCTTCGGTAGCGAGGCAATGGGGCGCTCCTTGCAGGGTATAGTCTATGCCTACCTCGAGAAGCCCTTTCGACTACCGCAACTCCTCGAGACCATTCGCCAGGCACTGGCCGGGGAGCATGTAAACGGCATAGGTACTTCGGCCTTATCAAGATTCTTACAGCTTATCGAGCTGGAGCGAAAAGTATGCGATGTCTGGGTAACGGCCAGGGGAAAGGTAGGGGTATTGCGCTGTTTCGCAGGCGCTTTGATCGGGGCAGAGGCAGGGGCGTTGCAGGGAGAGGCGGCAGCCTTGGAGATTTTATCCTGGCAGGATGTGCGCATCGAGGTACGCCAGGCGCAGCCCGGGGCGCCAGGCAAACCCATCCCACTGACCCAATTGCTCCTTAAGGCTGCTCGTTATAAGGGAAAGACCCAAAGTGTAGAATTTCCCCTGGAAGCCTGTTTAGAAATTGAGGGGGTGCGGGCAGCGTGTTTGCTGACACCCAAGGGTGAGCTGCTGGCCGGAACAGGCGAGCTCACCCAGGTTGTGGCGGGTTTTGGCTCTTCTTTGGCCCTGGCCTGTCAAGTGGCCCAGCAACTCGCCGGCGCAGAGGTGGAAGAGCTGACGCTGTGCAGCTCAGGGTGGGCCCTGCTGGTACGTCCCCTCAAGAAACCCACAGCTTTGCTTGGCTTGCTACTGGAGGGGCCGGAGCGGCTGGCGCTCGCCCGCCTTCAGCTTGGGGGTATCCTCAAGCCCCCTCAAGGGTAAGGGTTACTTCGGTACCCCGGCCACGCTCACTTTTTATCGTGATGGTACCCCGCATCCCCGCCATCAGCCGTTGAGCGATAACCAGCCCAAGCCCGCTTCCTTGCGGCTTGGTGGTGTAGAAGGGGCGGAACAGCCGGGCCATCTCATCTGGCCCCATCCCCCGGCCAGTGTCCGTTATTACCAGCTCGACCGTTTGTATCTGACGTTCCAGGCGCAAGCTAATCTCTCGCAAAGGCTGTCCTTCCAGGGCATCTGCAGCGTTAGATAGCAGATTGAGTAGTACCTGGTACAGCGCCCTGGGATCAGCCAGCGCCATCACTTTCTCCTGCGTGGGAGCAAGAGAAAGGCTGATACCCCGTTGCTCGAAATCTTCCTGTATTAGCTTCACAAACTGTCGCAGAAAGGCGCCTAGCTCCAGCGGTGCTAGCTCGAGCTCTTCCAGGCTAAAAGTCTTGAGGGTGCGCAGCAGATAACCCGCCCGATCCAGCTCGGCCAGGGCCCGCTCTACGTACTCCACCACCTTCTCCAGGGGCCAAAGGGCCACATTTTCTCGCAACGCGCTGAGGGCCATCATGGCTGAGCCGATAGGGTTCACCAGCTCATGGCGCAGACCGGCGAAAACATAGCCGATCTGCTCGGTCATGTTGATGGTCTCGGCGATAGCCTCGAGGCGGCGCCGCTCCGTTACATCCCGCTGGATGTGAACCAGTTTGACTATGCGCCCCTTGAGATCCCTCACCGGTGAGATCGTAGCCTCCGCCAAGTAAACCTCACCGGTGCGGCGGCAGGCCTGGTAGCTACCACTCCACACCCGTCCAGCCCCTAGTGTTTGGCGTATCTCAGATGCGACTTCTGGTGGGATGGCCTGCAGCGTAAAAATATCCTTGCCCAACGCTTCTTCCTCTTGCCAGCCAGTCTTGGCTTGAAACGCATTGTTGAGGCTTTCGATTAGTCCGGATGGATCGGTAAGCACCATAGCCTCTGCAGCCTGCTTTACCGCTGTGAGCAGCCACTCCATCTGGGATGCGATCTCTTTATGAGCAGTGATATCCCGCACCACATGAACCCATTCATGCGGGCGGCGGGGGATCGGATAGTTAAGCACAACGTAGCTGCTACGTCCCAGGCGAAACTCCCCTCCAGCGCCGCGAAAGAGCTCCTCTTTCTGACCCAGCAGACTGGCCAGGGGCTGGCCTATGATAGTGTGAAAACTCAAGCCAAAAAACTCCGCGGCAGCCAGGTTACACCGTCGCACGCGCCCGGCCTCATCGGTCATGAATACCATTTCAGGCAGCGTGTCCACTGTGCTACGCCACTCCTCCAGGGCCTGCTCCAGCAAACGAACGCCCTCCACTTTCGCGCTCACATCGGACTGGATGCCCACGAAATGCGTCAACCGCCCCTCCACATCCCGCACCGGCGCAATGCGCAGATCGTTCCAGAAAGGTTGACCATCTTTTCGGTAGTTGAGCAGCAGGACGTGCGCTGGGCGCCCCTCATGAATAGCCCGGCGCAAGCGCGCAACGGTCTCAGGGTTGGTAGCAGGCCCCTGCAGGAAGCGGCAGTTACGCCCCAGTACTTCTTCTGAAGGATAGCCAGTGAGCTGCACAAAACCTGGGTTGCAGTAGACGATTGGGTAGTCGGGGAGTTGGGCATCCGTAATGACCACCCCAGCCAGAATCGTCTCTACCGCAATGCGAAAAATCTCATCCCTCACCGATCCCTCCCCCTGGAGCGCTTTTGCTGGTACATCCGCGCATCGGCCAGCGCCAGCAGGGCTTCGCCCTGTGCTTCTTCGGCCCAGGACACCCCATAGCTCACAGCGAAGCCCTCCAGGGCGCGGTGAAGCCGTGGAATATCCTCCCGGCTCAGCACCACGACGAACTCGTCCCCTGCCAGGCGGTAGGCCTCGAGGGCGTAGCGGCGCAAGCTCTCAGCCAGTGCCTTTAGAAGGCGATCCCCGGCCAGGTGACCTTGCGTATCGTTGACCTGTTTAAGTCCGTCCAGATCCAGCAGGGCCAGACCCCATCCCTCGCCAAGACCCTCTTGCAGCCGCCGCTCGAGGAAACGCCGGCTGCCCAGCCCGGTGAGCCAGTCGATGCGGGCCTGGCGCTCGAGTTCCTCGCGGTAGCCCGCCCCTTCCAGGGCTGCCAGCAGATGGTCAACAAAAAGGGCCGCTATGCGCAGTTCGGTGGCGTCATCTATCTTTGGGTATGCCAGGCGCAGGTACAGCGGCTCCGGTGGGCCGGGGAAGTAGGCCCCATAGCCCCCCGGCACCCTCCCGCGCGCTGGAAGGCCTATAGCTGCTTCAGGGCGCACCACTTCCAGCTTACCATCTTCAAAAATCCATTCTGCTGCATGCTTTGCGCGCTGCAGAACCCCGTTAAAATCCAGGCTGCCATAACCCACCACTGCCTCGTGCAGCAGCAGCAGGCGTAGGAGGAGGGGCTCGAGGCTCACAGGGGGTCTACAGGAATCTCAAGCAGATCAGTCCAGGTGTTGACCAGCGCAAAAAGCCCCACCACCGCTACCGCCTCCTGCACCTCAGCCTCGCTCAGCCCGGCTTGGCGCAGGCCCGCCAGCAGCCCTGGATCGGGGGCCGTGGCCGCTTTGTGGGCGAAAGCCAGCAAGGCCTGTACCTTACCCGGCAGGCCCGAAGGCACCTCCCCACGCCGCAGCGCCTCCAGCAGCGCGGTCTCGGTGCCCTGCACCATCAAGGCGTGGAGGTGCACCTCGGCGGCGTAGCTCGAACCCCTGGCCCGCGAGACGAGCACCCCCATCATCTCCTTGACTGTTCGGGGCAGCAGCCCTCGTAGCACCACGTGGCGGAAAGCCTTCCATAAGGCCGCTTTTAGTTCGGAGCTTTGCGCATAGGCAAAGACATTGGGCACCAGACCAAAGCCCAGTTCCTCCGCGATCTCCTGGTCGATGTGCTCCATGCTCACCTCCTCCAATTGCCTATCAGCAAGTCTAGAACATTGCAGCGGCCCAGGCAGTTCACAACCAACGCAACCCGCTCGAGCCCCTTACCCGGGCCCGCCCACAGCGGTCTGCCTGCCTGGGAGGAGGTGCAAGCTGCATTCTGCAGCGCCAACCCACAGGTCAGCTAGGGGTTTGTAAAGCCCGTAAGAGCTGCACCATCTCCACGGCGCTGTACAGCGCCTCCACCCCCTTGTTGCCGGCCTTACCCCCGGCCCGGGCCTCGGCCTGTTCGGAGGTATCGGTGGTGAGCACGCCGAAGGCGATGGGCTTTTCGCTGGCAAGCATGGCCTGCATCAAGCCGCTGGCAGCCTGGGCACTGACGTACTCAAAGTGTGGGGTTTCCCCACGGATGACCGCCCCCAAGGCCACGACCCCGTCCACCTCGGGGCGCTGGGCTAGCTTTTTAGCCGCTAGAGGGAGTTCGAAGGAACCCGGCACCCAGACCGTCCAGGCCTCCTCGAGGTTGCCTCCGAGGCGGGTATAGGCCTCGAGCGCCCCATCCAGCAGCGCCCGGGTAACGCGCTCGTTGAAACGGCTTACTACGAAGGCTATCCGAACATCGCGGGCCGAGAGGAGGGTTTGAACACGCTTCATACACGCCATACTAGAGCGGCAGGTCTACGGCGACAAAGAAGTGTGCCCTACAGAGTCCGTGGGCTTATGTAATAAGCTAGGCTACGCTATGCCCTCCTTCAGGGCAGGGTGCAATTCCCGACCGGCGGTGAAAGCCCGCGAAGCCCCCAAGGGGCCCGACTCAGTGGAATCCTGAGGCCGACGGTAACAGTCCGGATGGGAGAAGGAGGTGAAAGCCGGGGTAGCCCGGCGGTGGTGTGCTTGAACATTCTTTGCAGTGCGCCCTGGATGAGCGCTATCTACGAAGAGCCCTACAACTAGCGGAAAGAGGCCGGGGCCACACCCATCCCAACCCCCTGGTGGGCGCGGTGCTGGTTAAGAACGGCCGCATCGTGGGGGAAGGATACCACCCCCGGGCTGGGGAACCCCACGCCGAGGTTTTCGCTTTGCACCAGGCAGGGGAAGAAGCCCAGGGGGCCACCCTTTACGTAAGCCTGGAGCCCTGCGACCACCACGGACGCACCCCCCCGTGCTCCCTGGCCCTCCTCGAGGCCGGTGTCGGCCGGGTGGTGGTGGCAGCCCGCGACCCGAACCCGAAGGCCCAGGGGGGCCTGGAGCGGCTGCGCTCGGCCGGGGTGGCGGTGGAGCTAGGGTTGCTCGAGGCCGAGGCCCGGGCCCAGAACGAGGTGTTTTTCCACGCCCTGCGGCGGCGGCGCCCCTTCGTGCTCTGGAAGGCCGCGCTCAGCCTGGACGGGCAGGTGGCTACCCGGAGCGGCCACGCCGCCTGGGTATCCAACGCCCTCTCCCGCCGGGTGGCCCAGGGTTACCGCCAGTGGCTGCCGGCGGTGATGGTGGGCGTGGGCACCGTGCTGGCGGACGATCCGCAGCTCACCGTGCGCGAGCCCGACTTCCGGGCCTTTCCCCACCTGCTCGAGCCGCCCCCCCTGCGCGACCCCCTCAAGGTGGTGCTGGACACCGAGGCCCGCACCCCACCGGGGGCCCGGCTGTTCGCACCGGGCCCCAGGGGTGAGCCCGCGCGGGTGGCGGTGCTGGTGGGTGCAGGTGCTCCCGCCGCCCGGATTCGCGTCCTCGAGCGGCACGGGGCCACCGTGGTCGAGCTGCCCCGGGAGGGGGGCCGGGTGAGCCTGGAGGCCGCGCTGGCCTGGCTCTGGGAGCAGGGCGTGGACGGGGTGCTGCTGGAAGGCGGCCCCACCCTGGCCGGGGCCCTGCTGCGGAAAGGGTGGGTGGACAAGGTGGCCCTGTTCCTGGCGCCCAAGCTGGTAGGAGAGGGGCGGGGGGCCCTGCTGGGCTTCGCCGCCGGGCGCATGGACGAAGCGCTGGGCCTCGAGACCCGGCGGCTGGAGCTTCTGGAAGGGGATATCTGGCTGGAGGCCTATCCGGTCTGGCGCTGAACGGGCCGGGGCATCTTTCGGTGAGGTGAGGATGTTTAGTGGAATTGTCGAGGAAACAGGGGTGATCCGCGAGGCCCGCGAGATGGGTGGTTTGCGGCGGCTTTTCATCGAGGCCCAGCGGGCGCTGGAGGGCACCAGGCTCGGGGATTCGGTGGCGGTTTCGGGCGTCTGCTTGACCGTGGTGGAGCTGGGTTCAGAAGGCTTTGCCGTGGAACTGGCCCAGGAGACCCTCCGCCGGACAGCCCGGCGCTGGGAGGTGGGGCAGCGGGTCAACCTCGAGCGCGCCCTGGCGCTGGGCGACCGGCTGGGCGGGCACCTTGTCACGGGCCACGTGGACGGGCGGGCCCGGGTGGTGCGGATCAACCGCGAGATGGGGGCCTGGGACGTCTGGCTCGAGGTGCCGCAGGAACTCACCCGCTACATCGCCCCCAAGGGCTCGGTGGCCCTGGACGGGGTCTCGCTGACGGTGGCCGGCGTCGAGGGCAACCGCTTCTGGGTGACGCTGATCCCCCACACCCTGGAGGTCACCACCCTAAAGGAGCTGGCAGAGGGGGACGAGGTGAACCTCGAGGTCGACCTGCTGGCCCGCTACCTGGAGCGTCTGGTGAGCACAACAGGAGTGAGCACAACAGGAGGACGCGATGCTCAGCTCGATTCCTGAACTTTTGGAGGAGATCCGGGCCGGTCGCCCGGTCATCCTGGTGGACGACGAGGATCGGGAGAACGAGGGCGACCTGGTCATGCCCGCTGAACACATGACCACCGAGTGGATGGCCTTCATGATCCGCTACACCGGGGGGGTGGTCTGCCTGGCGATGACCGAGGCCTGGGCCGATCACCTCGAGCTGCCCCCCATGGTGCGGGACAACACCGCGCCCAGGGGGACAGCCTTCACGGTCTCCATCGAGGCCCGCGAGGGGGTGACCACCGGCATCTGCGCCGCCGACCGGGCCACCACGGTGCGCCTGGCCGCCAAAGACGGCGTGACGGCCGCGGACTTCGTGCGCCCGGGCCACGTCTTCCCGCTGCGGGCCCGGGAGGGCGGGGTGCTGCGCCGCGCCGGCCACACCGAGGCCAGCGTGGATCTGTGCCGCCTGGCCGGGCTCAAGCCGGTGGCGGCCATCAGCGAGCTCATGCACGACGACGGCACCATGATGCGGCTGCCGGCCATCCTGGAGTTCGCCGCTCAACACGGCCTGCGGGTGGGCACCATTGCCGAGCTGATTCGCTATAGGTTGAGCCTTGGCGAACGCTACGTGGCGCGCGAGGCTGAAGCCGCCCTGCCCACCCAGTACGGGGCGTTCAGGATCATCGCCTACCGCGACACCCTCACCGGCGAGGAGCACGCCGCGCTGGTCATGGGGGAGGTTGCGGGGGGCGGGCCGCTGCTGGTGCGCATGCATTCGGAGTGCCTGACCGGGGATGTGCTGCACAGCCTGCGCTGTGACTGCGGTTTCCAGCGCGACCTGGCCCTGAAGATGATCGCTCAGGAGGGACGGGGGGTGCTGGTCTACCTGCGCCAGGAGGGGCGGGGCATCGGCCTGGTCAACAAAATTCGGGCCTACGCCCTGCAGGATAGGGGTCTGGACACCGTGGAGGCCAACCTGGCCCTGGGCTTCCCCCCAGATCTGCGCGATTACGGGGTGGGCGCGCAGATCCTCTACGACCTGGGCGTTCGCCGCCTACGCCTGCTGACCAACAACCCCCGCAAGGTGCGGGCCCTCTCCGGCTACGGCCTCGAGATTCTCGAGCGGGTGCCCCTGCGAAGTGGAGATAACCCACACAACGAGGGATACCTGGCAGCCAAGCGGGATCGGCTGGGGCACTGGATGGACGGCTGAGCTTGATGATCGCACCGAGCAGATCGGTGCCTTCCTCAAAGCTACCCATATTGTTGCCTGTGGGCCTTCATTGCAGATTTTCCTCTCACCTGCCGGGCGCACCGCGCTTGATCAATTTTTTGGCGGGCAGGCTAGGCTATCCACCCATCTTTGTGTGCCACTTGGCAAAAACACGGGATTACACCATGCGGGTGTAATCGTGTAATCTAGGTAAAATATATGTTAGATTCATTGACAAGTGATGAAGCTTGCGCACGGGCCTCCAATCCCGAGACACCCCTCGAGGAGCTTGTGACTCTGGCTGAGGTGTGCCCGTGCGCGGCTCTGGCCAACCCCGCCTGGCTCGTCCCTGAATCCCAAGAGTACCTGCATTCGCTCTCTCCCCTGCTCCTGCTGCGGGCAGTGCAGGCCTGGGAAGAGGTGCCTGCATTCTGGCTGCCCATCCTGGTTGGCATCCCCTACACCCCTTTGCGCCTGGCGCTGGCTCAAAAACCCCTTCCGCCCGAGACCCTGCTCCGGCTGGTGCAGGATCCCGACCCAGGGGTGAGGGCCCAGGCCTGGGCGCGCCCCGAGGCTCAGAATGAGCCGGTGCTCGGACTGATCCGGCTGCTCCAAGCCATGGAGAAGGAAAGCCAGGAGGTGCTGCCCAAAGCCCTGGCCTTCACCCCTCGAGGCCCCTATCTGGAGATCCTCCTGGCCCGCCACCCGGCCACCCCCGAAAGGGTGCTGCGTGAGATAGCCCGGAGTAAAAACCCTTTTGTCCTGGAAGGTTTCTGCCAGCGGGAAGACCTACCGCCGGAGCTGGTTGAGGCCCTCTGGCCCAAGCTGGAGGGGCAGCCCCAGTGGGCAGAGGCCCTGCTTCAAAGGGACCTCCCCCCAGACCTCAAAGCCCGCCTCTACGTCCTTGTACCCCAGCGGGCCACCCAGGAAGCCCTCGCCGCCCTCCCGGAAGCGGCCCTTCTCCCCTGGCTGGAGGGCCCGGTGCACCTGCGCCTCCTCCTGGCCCAACGCCCGGGGCTTTCCCACGCCCTCCTAGCCCGCCTGGCGGAGAACCCAGAGACCGCGGTGCGGGCGGAGGTGGCCTCGAGGCCCGACCTACCGGAGGATCTCCGGCAGAAGCTTTTAGAAGACCCCGCCAGTGTGGTGCGGGACCGCGCGAGGAGGAAGCATGAGCCGTCCTGAGGAGATGACCCCTGCCCAGCTCCTAGCCTTCTTAGACAGCTTGGTGGCCAAAAGCCTGGCCCTGAGCCTGATGATCTGGGGCCCGCCGGGCATCGGCAAGTCCAGCGTGGTGCGCCAGGTGGCCCAGAAGCACGGCCTGCCCGAGCCCATCGACCTCCGCCTCTCTCAGCTGGCCCCCACGGACCTGCGCGGCCTGCCGGTGCCCGAGAACGGGGTGAGCCGCTGGTGGCCCCCGGAGTTCCTTCCCCGGGAGGAGGTGCACGGGCCCCGGGGCATCCTCTTCCTGGACGAGCTCAACATGGCCCCCCCGGCCGTCCAGGGCATCGCCCAGCAGCTCATCCTGGATCGGCAGGTGGGCGCCTACCGGGTGCCCGAGGGGTGGTTCATCTGGGCGGCGGGCAACCGCAAGGAGGATGCGGCCAGCGTGTACGCCATGCCCGCCCCCCTGGCCAACCGCTTCCTCCACCTCCACGTCCGCCCGGATCTGGACGCCTTCACCCAGTACGCGGTGCAAAATGGCCTGCACCCGGATATCCTGGCCTTCCTGCGCTTCCGCCCACAGCTCCTGCACCAGCTCCACCGGGAAGAGCCCGCCTGGCCCAGCCCCCGGAGCTGGGAGATGGCCAGCCGCCTCCACGAGAAAGGCCTCCCCATCGCCCCGGCGGTGGGCCCCGGGGCCGCGGGGGAGTTTGAGGCCTTCCTGCGGGTTTTGCGGCAGGTTCCCGACCTCGAGGCCATCCTCGAGGGGAAAAACCCCAAGCCTCCTAGGGAGCTCTCCGCCCGCTACGCGGCGGTGGTGGGCCTGGCCCAGCGGGTGGTGGAGGCCGGGCAGGTGGCCCGGGCAGGGGAGTGGCTCATCCAGCACAATTTTCTCGACGAGCTCCTGTACCTCTTTGCCTTTATCGTCCTGGAGCGTCTGGAGCGTGGAGTATGGCTAGAGGCCGTTCAGCAGAGCCCAGGGCTCAACCAGTTCGGCCAGCGCTACTTCCGGTTTGCTACCGAGAACACGGGATGGGGGAGCTTGTGGTAAGGGAACGCCTCCACCGCCTGCGCCTGCGCCTCCTGGCCGACCACCCCTTCTTCGGCACCCTCCTCCTGCATGCCCCCCTGCGGGAGACCTTTGAGATACCCACCATGGCCACCGATGGCTACGCCATTTACTACAACCCTGCCTTTGTGGAGACCCTCACCGACGACGAGGCGCTGGGGGTTCTCCTGCACGAGGTTCTCCATGCGGCCTACAGCCACCTGCCCCGCCGGGGGGGGCGGGATCCTTTGCGCTGGAACGTGGCGGCGGACATCGTGGTAAACGGCATTGTGGAGCGGGAGGGGGTGGGCTGCCTGCCCCAGGGGGCCTTGCGGGATCTGGCCCTGCAGGATCTGCCGGTGGAGGAGGTCTACGCACTCCTCCCCGAGCCCCCTCCCTTACCCCAGCCCGATCTGCTGGAGGAGGCCCCCTCCCAGTACGAGTCCCTGGACGAGCCAGGTGGCGCTGAAAAGGGGCAGGGCGGGGATCGGGAAGAAGGCAGCGAGGCCGGTGCAGAAGGAAGCAGCCCTGCCCAGGAAAAAGGAGGTGAGGGTAAAGGAGCCTCTCAGAAGCGCAGCGGTCAAGGGGATGGAAACGCTCTTAGTCAAGGCCTCGAGGACGGGTCTGGGAAAGCCCTGGCCCCGAGCAACCTCCGGGACTACTGGCGCCGGGTTCTGGAGGAGGCCCAGGTGGCGGTGGAGACCGCCTACAGGAGCCGCTCCCAGGGCCAGGGGGCTTTGGGGGCCTCGAGGGAGTACCGGGAGGCAGTGGAGGGGCGGCTGGACTGGCGCACCCTCCTCTGGCGTTTCCTCACCCCCACCCCCACGGACTTCGGCGGCCTGGACCGCCGCTTTGTGCACCAGCGGCTCTACCTCGAGGCCCTGGAGGAGTGGAACGTGCGGGTGCACATCGCGGTGGACACCTCGGGCTCCATCGGGAGCGCGGTGCTCAGCCGCTTCCTGGGAGAGGTGCGGGCCATCCTGCGGGCCTACCCCCGAACCCAGGCCCAGCTCTACTACGCGGACGCCCAGCTCTACGGCCCCTACCCCCTGGAGCCCGAGGGCCCCTGGCCTAGGCCAAGGGGGGGCGGCGGCACGGACTTCCGCCCCTTCTTCCGCCACCTGGAGGCCCAGGAGAACCCCCTGGGGGAGATCCTGGCGGTCTACCTCACCGACGGGTATGGGGACTTTCTCGAAACGCCCCCCCGGTTCCCCGTCCTCTGGGTGGTGGCCCCGGGGGGCCTGGCGGACGAGGGCTTTCCCTTTGGGGAGGTGGCCCGGCTATGGGATTAGCGCGCACCCTCTACCTGACCCACCGCCCCCCGGCTCCGCGGGGGGAGTTGCGGGTGCTGGTGCCCACCCCCCAGGCCGCCTACCGCTATGGGGTGCCCTTTCAATCTCTGGAAAAAGTAGCCATGGCCGGGCTTCGGGTAGCGCAAGGGCCTGAGCGGTTTCTGCGGCTGGCCCGGGTGGCAGGCCCGGAGCAAGCAGCCCGGCTGCTCCCGGCCCTGCGCCTTCTCCTTCGAGCCGGGGCCGAGCCCGAGCACCTGGAGGCAGGCCCCTTGCGCAAGGCCCTGGAGGGCTATTTGGAAAGCCTGCGGCAGGAAGGGCTTTGTGATTCGGCAGAGGTCTTCCACCGCGCCCGTTCCCGACCCCGGCCCATCCAGGTGCTGGGCTACCCCTACCTAGGCGCCGGAGAGCTGTCCTTCCTGGCCCGCCTGGCCGCCCCAGGTAGCGAGGTCTGGCTCCCTTTTGGGGATGACCCTCTGTTCCGCCTCAACGAGGAGGCCGCGGCCTTCCTCGAGGCCCAGGGCTTCCAAGTGGTGCGAGAGCCGGGCCCCTGGGACTGGAGGAAATGGGTTCAGGCCCAGCCTTCCGCCTCTGTCCACCCCGACCCCGAGGCGGAGGTTCGCCACACCCTGAAACAGGTCAGGGCCCGCCTGGAGGCTGGGGTGCCTCCCCGCCGGATCGCCATCTCGGCCCGGGAGGAGCAGGTCTATCTGCCCCTCCTCCTGGCCGTGGCCCGGGAGTACGGTCTATCCCTGTCCCTTTTTCAGCGCCTTTCCCTGGAGCGAACCCTGGTGGGGCGGGCCTTCGATCTCCTCCTGGCTGCCTGGGCCTCGGGCTGGCAGGGGGCGCCCCTGCGGCTCCTGAAGCGCCACCCCCTGGCCCCAGAGGTGGAGGCCTTCCAGGCCCTGCCCGCGGAGGCCCCGGGGCTGGCCTACGCCCAAACCCTGTGGGACTGGGTGGAAACCCTACCCACCCCCAACCCCCGGGAGCGGGCCGCCAAGGAGGCCATCCGCAAGTTGCTCGGCCTCTATCAGAGAGAGGTGCGGGAAGGCCCGGCCCTAGCGGAAGAGCTGCGAAGCCTCCTGCGACAGGAGGCGGTGCCCTACTGGCCGGGTAAGGGCGTGGAATTCCACAGCCCCCTGGCCCTTTTTGGGGCGGCGGTAGATCACCTTTTTGTCCTGGGGGCGGCGGAGGGCCTCTGGCCCCAGCCGGTAGCGGACGACCCGGTTTTGCCCTTCCACCTGCGCCGCCGACTCAGAGAAGCCCACGGCCTGCCCCTGGAAGGCCCGGTGGAGGCTGCCCAGCGGGAACGCCTTTCCGCCCTGGCCCTCCTCCTCACCGCTCAAAAGACCCTCCACCTTTCCCTCCCCCTGCGGTTGGGGCGGGAGCCCTTAGCCCCAAGCCCCTTGCTGGAGGAACTGGGCCTCGAGGCCCAGCCGCCCGCCCACCTCCCCCCAGCCAGCCCCATCGAGGCCCGGTGGGCCCAGCTCTCCTTGCAAGACCCGGTGGCCCAGAAAGCCCGGAAAGCCCTGTGGGTGGAGTTTCACCGCCTCTACGACCGGATACCCAGCCACGAGGGGGAAGTGGGGGCAATCCCCCGGGGCCCCATCCCCCTGGAAGCCCTTCCCGATCTCAGGCGCTGCCCCTTCCGCTTCTGGCTGCGGGGCGTGCTGCGCCCCCACCGGGCCCCAGACCCCCGGGCCGAGGCCCTGCGGAGGCTTTTGCGGGAAGTGCACCTTCACCCCAACCCCAAGGAAGCGGCCCTGGAACGCCTGCCCCAGCTTCCCCTGGCCCGGGGCCACCGGGAGGCCCTGCGGGCGCGCCTGGAATCGGAGGCCATCCTGCCCCAGGAAAGCCAGCTTCTCCTGGTAGACGCCCCCTTCACCGCCACCTGGAAGGGCATCCCGCTGGAGGGCCGGCTGGATCACGTGGAGCGCCGCTCGGAGGCGCTCTGGGTGCTGGTCTATGTGGGCCGGGAGGGGCCTGACCCCGCCCTGAACGTCTTCAGGAACATCCTGCCCGAGGTGGTGGGCGAGCAGGCCCAGGTGGAGTTCGTGCACCTCTACGGGGAGCCTCGAGAAGACCAGGCCTCTGAGGTCAACCCTGGAAGCTTCTTCCAGACCGCTTTCCCCCCTGACTGGAGCCAGAAGGCTTGCTGGAGCTGCGGCTTCAAGGCCCTGTGCCGCCACGGTGCCCACTTTGCGCGGAAGGAGAAGGTATGAGCCTGAACCCGGAACAACGGGCAGCGGTGGAGCACGACGGTCCGGTGGCGGTGGAGGCCGGGGCGGGGACGGGCAAAACCCACCTCATGGCCCACCGCTACCTCTGGCTGGTGGAGCATAAGGGGTTTTCCCCCCTGGAGATCGTGGCCGTGACCTTTACAGAGAAGGCCGCCCGGGAACTCCGGGCCCGGGTGCGCCGGGTGCTCCAGGGCCAGGTGGCGCCCGAGCGGGTGTACGAGGTGGAAGCCGCCCCCATCGGGACCCTGCACAGCCTGGCGGCTCGCATCTGCCAGGAGTACCCCGAGGAAGCCGGGGTTCATCCGGCCTTCCGCATTCTGGACGAGGTGGAAAGCGCCCTCTGGCTCTCCGAGCACCTGGACGAGGCCCTGGAGGAGGGGGTGCCCCCGGAGCTCCAGCAACTTCTTCCCTACAGCCTTCTGGAGGAGGCCCTCCTGACCCTCCTGCGCCAACCCCTGGAGGCCGAGCAGGCTTTCCGCACCCTGGAGCAGCGCCTGGCCGGGGGGCAGGAGGCCCTGGAGCGGGCGTTTCACCAGGGTCGAGCGCGGTGGGCCCATCAGGTGCGCAGCCTGGCCGAGGAGATGGATGGAGAACTGCGGAAGATGAAGTCCCACCACCACCCCAGCCAGCTAGTCAACCTCTACCATGCGGTATCCATGCTCCTGGAGGCGGCCGCGGCGGCCGAGAACGACCCCCAGATGGCCCGTAAACATCTGGAAGAAATCCGCTTCCTCAAGCTGCCCCGGGCCCCTGAGGCCAGGGAGTTTCTGCGCGACTTGAAGGATAAGGCCCGGCGGGCAGCCCTTTTTCTGCCCGAGATGGGCTCGGGGGATCTATTCCTCCTGAAGCACCGCCACCTCCTGGCGGAGGCTTTTCAGGGGGTGCGGAATTTTCTCCAGAGGCGCAAGCGGGAGGACGGCGTCCTGAACTTCGCCGACCTCGAGGTGCACGCTTTGCGGGCCCTGGATCACCCCCCGGTGCTGGAGGCCTACCGGGCACGCTGGCGGGCCTTTCTGGTGGACGAGCACCAGGACACCAACCCCATCCAGGGGGAGATCCTCGAGCGGCTTTTCGGAGAGGCCCCGGTGGCGGTGGTGGGGGATCGCAAGCAGGCCATCTACGGCTTCCGCTACGCGGATCACCGGGTCTTTACGGGGTTCGTGGAGGAGGTGAAAACCCGGCCCCGGGGGCGGGCCGTCCGGCTGGAGGCCAACTACCGCACCCAGGCCCCCCTCCTGGAGGCTGTGGATCGCCTGGCCGAGGGTTTCCTCGGCCCCCTGCACCAGCCCCTACAGCCCACCCGCCCCGCCTGGAACAGCCCCGAACCCTGCCTGTGGCGCCTGGTCTTTAGCGGCTCCCTGCCCAGCAAAGATAAAGAAAGGCTGCGAGAGGCTGAGGCCCGCCGGGTGGCCCAGGAGGTGCGCACCCTTCTGGAAAAAGGGCTCCCAGACGGCCCGCTGCGCCCCGGCGAGATCGCCATCCTGGCCCGCACCTGGAACACCCTCGAGCCCTTCACCCGGGCCCTGGAGGCCGAGGGCATCCCGGCCGTATCGGCCGGTGGAGGGAGCCTCCTGGAGACCCCCGAGGCCCGGGACGGGATGGCCCTCCTGGCCTTCCTGGCCGACCCCCGGGACGACCTGGCCCTGCTGACCCTCCTGCGAAGCCCCTACTTTGCCGTTCCCGACGCTGTTCTGCACCGGCTGGCCGAGGGTCGGCAGGCCGCCTCCTGGTGGGAGGCCCTCCAGGCGGATGGCCCGGAGGAGCCCCGGCAGATGCTGGAGGAGCTGCGCCAGAAGCGGAGCCTGCTTCCCAGCTTCCTCCTGCAGGAGGCCGACCTGGCCACCGGGTACACCGCCGTCCTGGCCCACCTTCCGGGGCCGGAGCGGCGCCTGGCGGATTACGGGGCTTTCCTGGAGCTGGTCAGGGGCCTGGAGGCCCGCGGCGAGGGGCTGTGGGGGGTGGTGGATCGCCTCAGGACCCTGGCGCGCCGCAGGCTGGAGCTACCCAGGCCGCCCCTGGGGGGCCTCGAGGCCGTCCAGCTCCTGAGCGTTCACGCGGCCAAGGGCCTGGAGTGGCGGGTGGTCTTCCTGGTGGGCCTGGACAGAAGGCCCGCAGCCCCCAGCCCCTCCCTCCTGCTCCACCCCGAGAGGGGCCTCGGAATTCGCCTGGACAAAGAGCCAGGTGGGCTTTACGCGGAGCTTCTAAAGGAAAGCCTGCGCGGCCAGGTCGAAGAGGAGGCGCGCCTCCTCTACGTGGCCCTCACTCGAGCCCGGGATCTGCTGGTGCTTTCCCCGGGGTTCGGTGCGCGTCACTTCTGGATGACCACGGCCGAAGAAGAGTTTCCCCGCCCCCCCTCCTTCGGGGAGTTGCTCGGTGGGTGCTGGGAGCGGGTGTGGGATCTTGCCCAGGTGAAAGAGCGGGAAGCCTCCCCCAACGACTACCCCGAGAAGCCTGTAGCCCTCCCCAGCTCAATATCTTAACCCAAGTTGCCACCTACAAAATACTAGCCAGCCGCCTGAAGTTGTGGGCAAAGATGAAGCCCCACACCTTGAGCACAAAGCCCTGGAGGGTCGTGGCATGTATGCGCTTGGGGAATAGTTCCGTCAGGGCAGCACCCACCGACTCGATAATCTTCCTGCCCACGGTGGCTATGAACTGACCGGGTGGGTGGTAGCGCTTGGAGTTCCCCTTGCGGATGGCACGCAGCCGGATGCCCTCAGCCATGGCCAGGTCACCGTCGGCCTGATAGTCGGTGTACCCCCGATCCACGTACAGCTCGCTTCCCTGCGGCAAGTCCAGCGGCAGCCGATACAACCCCTCCACGTCCGCGGTGGCGCCAGGGGTGAGGAGAACTTCGCTGATCCACTGGTTATCCGTGCAGACCAGGTGGAGCTTGAGTCCGTGGAAGTAGCTGCGTTTGCTGGGAATGTAGCCCCGGTATACGCGGGCTGGGGCCAGGCAGCAACGGGGCGCGCGGATGTTTTCACAGACCGGCAGGGGTAAGGTGTCGAGGATGTAGTGCTCCACTGAGCTTAGCTGCTCCCATAAAGTCTTGCTCAGGGACAATAGCAGCGGTATCCAGTGGGCCAGGCTGTGCAGCCGTCGGCTGAAGCGGCTGGGGGAGGGGATGTAGCTGAAAAGACCCTGCTCTTTGGCATAGATCAGGGCGTGCTTGTGCTTTCCAGCGAAAGCCAGGGCGGCCAGAATCCAGAGGGTGAGGACGACGCTGACAGGGGTCTTGCTCTGGGGGTCGTCCTTGTGTCCGAGGGTCTTGAGCAGATCGTCTATAATGCAGAAGGCCACTAGAACAGTCCAGTTCATAGTGGCCTTTATTTTCTGCGTAGTCAGGATAGGTGGCAACTTGGGTTATCTTAGGAAGGTAGGTAGGGGCTGGGCTCACCCCAGTAACCCACCCAGAGGTACTCCCGGGGCCGGGAGAGGGCCACGTACAGCAGGCTGCGCTCCTTCTCCTCCACCAGGGCCTTTTCTTGAAGGTCGGCGGCCTTATTCAGGAGGATTTTCAAGGGGAACAGGTCAGCGCTGGCCCCGAATAGGGCCACTGCCCGGAACTCCAGGCCCTTGGCCGCATGCACCGTTCCGTACCAGACCCCTTCCCCGTCTTCATCCAGCTTTTGAGCGGGGAGGCCTTCTGCCAGCAAACGCTTCCCCACCGACTCTGCCAACTTGTGCACCCGGGCCAAAACGGCAATCTGGCGGGGCTCCAGACCCTGGCCCAAGAGCCAGCGAACCCAGCGTAAAAGCTCCTTCAGGGCCTCTTCCTCCCGGTTAAAGCCTCTTTGCTCCGGTGTGGGGCCCCGGAGGAGGGCCAGGCTCCCCCGCGCCTCCCCCTCCACCTGGGAGGGAAGCGTCCGCTCCGCCAGCTCCCCGATCTCCCGGGTGGTGCGGTAGTTGACCCGAAGCCTGCGGGAGCGCCCCTGCACCTCGAGGCCCAGCGCCCGCCAGGAGGTGGGGCCCCGGTAGATCCGCTGGGCGGGGTCGAGGGTGAGGAAGAGGTCGTCCTCCCCCTCCTCGGCCAGGGCCCGCAGGAGCATGAGCTCGGCGGGGCCGAAGTCCTGGGTCTCGTCGGCCACCACCGCGCGGAAGCGGGGCAGGTGCCCTTCCTCCAGGGCGGCGCGCACCCGGTGGCAGACCCCGCTAAAGGTGGCGGCCCCCTGGGCGCGCAGGGTCTCCCAAACCCGCTGGAAGACCTCAAAAAGGGCCTGACGCTCCCGGGCGCTCAGGGGGGTGCCCCGGCCCTCGCGGGAAAAGCCCCGGTAGGCCTCCCAGATGTACAGGCCCCAGGCGTCGGCCATCTCCCACTCGGAGAGGAGGAAACCCGAGCTGTAGGGCAGGCCTTGGCATAGCTTTTCCAGGATGGGACGGTATTTTTCCTCCGTCCAGATCTGCACCGGCTCAGCAACCTCCTCGTGGAGGCGCAGGGCCAGGTTGTGCAGGTGATCCACCCAAACGTTGGGGAGTTCCTCCCCGGCCAGACCCTTGAGGGCGACTTTAAGCTTCCGGGCCAGGCCCTTGTTGAAGGTGGTGAGGAGGATGCGCGCCTGTGGGTAGCGCTGGGCCAGGGTGCGGGCGCGGTGAATCGCCACCACGGTCTTACCCGTGCCCGCCCCGCCCGTCACCCGGGCCGGCCCCCCAAAGCGGGCCCCCACCACCTCCTGCTGCAAGGGATGCAGGAAGAAGTGCCAGGCCTCCCAGGAGCCTTGCAGGGCCTGGCGCACCTCCTGGAGGCTTCTGAGCAGGACGAACTGCCGCTGAGCCATGGGATGGGCCAGGAGCTCCTCCGCGTTTTGAACCTGGATTTTGGGCGGCGGAATCACAGGTTTGCCATCCAGAAGATCTAAAATGCGTTCCTGAATCGCCTGAGGAAGCCCGTCCAGCAGCTCCAGAACCCCATCCTCGGTGGCGTAGCGCAGGGGCTTTACGTAATCCTGGGGCACCCCCAGGCTCAGGAGGTAGTCCTCGTCGAAGCGGGCTAGAGGAGCATTGGCAGGAGGCTCCCTGGATGGTGTATCCACCTCGGGTATGCGAACAATCTGGATATCACCGGTTTGGGGGTGAACCTCCACCCGGCGACGCTCCGCCCAGCGGTAAGCCTCATCGTGATGACCGCAATAAGCCGCTATCCACACCTGGGCTTGTCGAGTAAGAATGATGCGCAGATCGCGGCTTGCTCGAATAGACCAGAAGTCATTATGGATTTTCTCCAGCCTCAAGCTAGGGTAGCTAGGATCCTGGAAGAAGCTGAGAAGGGCATCCATTATCTGGCCCCGTTCCATCTGATTAAGGCGATCCTTACCCTTATAGAAACTCTCCGAAATGCAAACAGATGCACTACCCGTCATAGCCCTCCCTCCAGGTAAGTACGTATATCCACCACCGGGGTATCCGGGTGAACCTCGAGGCCGTGTGCCCCCAGCCCTGGAGGCACCAGGCGCTTCTGGCCCCAGCGGGCCAGGCTCTGCCCGATAACCCGCCCCTCTTCCGTGAGATCCTCAGGGCCTTCCTCCGGCGGGGGCAGGCCCGCCTCCTGCAGGGCTTGAAAAAGGCCGGTGTACTCTGCAGGCAGCAGGGCGTGGAGCCCCGCCCATTCGAGGCGGGGTGGCGGGGCCTGGGGCTTGCGCGAGGGGAACTCGCCCGGGTTCAGGCGATGGAGTTCCTCGTAAACCCGTTCCCGCAGCTCGAGGGCGAAGTCCATAAGCTCCTTCACCCGCCCCTCTGGCCAGGCCCGGTGAGGGTAAAGGAGCTTGAGCAAAGCGGAAAGCCACTTGCGCACCGCGCGGATGTCCCGCTGGGTGTACCCCGAGGGCAGGCTCACTTCCACAGAGAAGGCCAGGGGGCGCAGGCCGCGCAGGGCCGCGGCCAGGTAGTCCACCACCAGGGCCGGGCCCTGGTAGAGGAGCTCGGGGGTGACCTTGGGGAACTCATGGCCGGGGAGCAGGCCGTGGATGCGATCCAGGAAGGCCGTATCCCCCCGCAGCCCATTGGGCAGAACGCGGGTCACGGGCGGGGTGGGGTCGTCGGCGTTGCCCAGGAAGACCAGCGAGGCCTGCGCAGCCAGGGTTTTCCCACCCCGGCTGAACTGGCCGGATTCCATGTAGTCCTTCAGGATGGAAATCACCGAGGGATCCTCCCAGGCGGTGTGGGCGATCTCGTCAAAGATCACCACCTCGTAGGTGGGGATGAGGCCGGGGCGACGGGTGAGCTGGTTGTAGAACAGTACCGCCGGGCTCACCTTGCCCCCGGAGACCACAAAGGCCTCGGCCGAGGTGTTGCGCAGGAGGTAGGTCTTCCCGGTCTGGCGGGGGCCCAGCTCGAGGTAGTGCAGGTTGGGCTCCACCAGGGGGGCCAGCCGGGCCAGGTAGAGGAGCTTTTGCCGCTCGCTCAGGGCCTCCGGGTTGATGCCCACGCTCCCCAGAAGGAAATCTGTCCACTCCTCCTCGGTGAAGGCCTGCCGGCCCCGCTGGAAGGGCTCGAGGCCCTTGAGGTGGGCCTCAAAGGGGATGAACTGCCCCAGGCGCACCCTGCGGGTGGCCGGGTCGTAAAGGAGCTCCAGGGTGCCCCACATCCCGTACAACACCCCCGGGTGCTCCTCCGCCAGGCGGGGGCGAACCTCCAAGGGGTGCTCCCCCAGGCTGGGGATCCGGCCCCGGTAGGTGCCGGTCTGCAGATCCACCTGCACCTCGAGGCGATCGATGAGGACAAACCGGCCCGCGCGCAGGAGCTGGTCCTTGATCCACTGCTCGTGGCCGGGGCCCAGGTAGCGCTCCTCCAGGAGCTTGCGCACCTTTTCCACGGCCTCGTGGTGGCCCCCCATGCGGGCCAGAAGGTACTCCACCACGTAGCGGGGGATGCGGTAGAAAATCTCTTCCTGAATCAGGCCTTTGTCCAGGATATGGCCCGGGAACGCTTGTTCAGCTTTTTCCAAAAGCACCACTGCCCACCTTCCTCATCTCAAAAGCCCCTGCAATTCGTCGAGAAGCGAGTTGGGTCGGAGAGCATCTGTAGGAGCGTCCCCTTGTGAAGAGGCTTCTGGCGCAGAGACCTCCTCCCCCTCCTCAGGGAAAGGCTCCGCCCCTTCCCGCCACAGATCCTCAGCCGTCAAGGGATAAAGGAGCCGGAAGAGCACCACCTCCCCCTCCCGCCCAGGTTCTTCCGCGTAAGGTTCCCCCCAGCGCTGTCCCTGGGCACTTCCCAGCACATAGGCGTAGACGCGGTGCTCCGGCCAGGTGCGCACCGGCACCTGGGGGGTGGCCGCCTTCACCAGGAGGGCCCAGGCCTCGGGCGAGGGGTTCAGGGGCTCGGGGGGAGGGGTGTGGGCCAGGAGGCGCTCGGCCCCCTCCAGCAGCTCCTCTTCCAGGGCTTCCCGGTCGTCTCCGTACCACAGATGCTCCAGAATCCCATCCTGCAAAAGCCGCGCGGCCTCCTGGCGGTAGGCCGAGCGGGGGGGGCGGGGCCCGGTAAGCCGAACCACCAGGGGGTTGTGGGTTCTCGAGGGAGGCCGTGGGCTAAAAGACTGGATGCGCTCGAGCGTTTCCTGGAGCTGGCGCTCCTCCTCGGCCAGGGCAGGGAGCAGCACGTTCAGGTAACTGATCTCCAGGTAGATGCGCCGGTACTTCCCCAGCCTGTCAGCGTAAGCCTTGTGCAGCTCATGAGCTTCCCCCAGGATGCTCCAGGCCTCGTCGCACAGCCGCTTGCGGCTGGAGGGGGTTTCTGAAGCGGTGGGGCGGGGGCGAAACCGCTCCCAAAAACCCCGGAGCCCTCGAGGCGGAGGTGGTGGTACAGCCTCCTGCTTGTTCCAGGCCTCCTGCCCTTCCGCCAGCTCAGCTTTTAGGTCATTCAGTTTGTTCTGAATGATCCGGGCCTCCCCGTCCTTCTCCAAAAGCGCATCCAGGCGCCCTTCCTCCAAAAGCCCGTCCAGCCCCTGGAAGAGGGCCTCGAGGCGGTTGAACTCCTCTGTGTCAACGGGTCGTCCCTGGTCTTTGCGGGCCTTCAGCCTACGATAACGGGCCCGCTGGCCCCGGAGCCCCAGGCCCTCATCCAGCTCCGCCAGCACGGCCTGCCGCCTGCTTTGGAGTTCGGCCTGGGCCCCGCGGAGGGCCGTCAGCGTGGCCTCCAGGGCCTTGGGGCCCTGGCAAAGGGCCTGGTCTACGCCAGAAAAGCGAATGGGGTTCTCCAGGGATAGCAGGGCCTCCTCCAGAGCCGCCTCCTCTTCCTGAGACAGCGCCTGCAGGGCCCTCTCCCAGAGCGAGCCCTGCCACTCGGGGTAGCGTAAGCAGTCCTGGCGCTCTGGCTTTGGGGGATACCTGGCCTCGGAGGGCCTTCCTGGGGGCGGGGGGAGGCTGAGGGTCGGCGAGTACCCCTCACCGGCCCCCTTGATGGCCTCCCAGAGCCCCGGAACCAGGTCGTGGGCCTGGGGTTGTGAGCGCTTCATGCAGGCGATGCCCAGCCCCATCCAGTCCCGGCCCCGGGTGGGCTGGAGGGGGGCGTTGGTGTGGAGCAGGGCCTCCACAAAATACTGTACCCATACCTGGAGGTACTCCTCCCGGGCCAGATGCTCCCCCTGGCGGTTCCACAGGGCCAGGGGCCAGACCCGGCTGGGTAGGGGGTGGTTGGGGTCTGGGGGAAAGCGACCGGCGGCCCGGAACTCCTCTTGGTTGCGCAGGAGAAGCACCAGGTGCAACCGAGCCTCGAGGCCCTGGCTTCCCGCACCCAGGAAAAATGTCTCCAGCTCTGCCAGGGTGGCCTCGAGCTCCCCATCCAGGGGACTGGCCACCACCACCAGGGTAGGGGCGGGGTCTGGGGGGAAACCCCGCGCATGCAGGGTCAGAAGGCGGCCCTGGTTCAGAAGCCGCCAGAACTCTTTCCGCCAGGCTTGCGGCTGGGCTCTCTCCAGGGCCAGGGCCTTAGGGCCCAGCCTCTTCTCCCATACTGCATAAAGGGGCTCCACCAGGGCGCGGGCACTAGGAAAGACGAGCAGTAGGGTGGGGTGCACCATGGCTAGAGGGAGGGGAAGGTGTCTTTGCCGCTATCGGGGTTGTAGCTCTGGAGTTCCTCCTGAAGCGCTTGCAGGGCCGCTTTTTCTCGCTCGAACATCGCCAGGTCTTTCTCCATCCAGGAGTCGCGGCTCTGGAGCAGGCCCTCGCGGCTTTCCAGGGCTTCCTGCACCTTGCTCAGGTACGCCTGCAGGCGCTCCCGCTCCCGCCGCAAGGCCCTATCCTTTTTCACCACCTGGCCCTCCACCTCCTTAAAGGCGAAGAAGTCTTGGGCAAAAGCCTCAAAGGCTTCCCCGGGCGTGCTGCCCAGGGCGATGCGTCGTCCGCCCACCTCGCGGGTGTCCTCGTAGCTGTACTCCCCTTTGTCCTCGCGGATGATGCCCAGCAGGCGGGCCCGGGTCCATATCCGGGCGGCCTCCCCTGGGTCGGGCAGGGGGAAGAGATCCTCGAGGCCCTCCTCCCAGGAGCGGTGAAGGTGGAAGCTACGGTCTTTGGAAAGGGCCTGGTACTTCTCCCGGTAGGCCTCAACGCCCCGCAGGGCGAAGGCTGGAATGGAGGCCTCGATGCGGTAAAGCAGCACCCGCCGCCCGTCCCCGGTGGACACCTTCTGGAGCTTGCTCCGCTCGTGGATGTTGCCTGCCAGGATATTCAGGATATCCTCGGAGACCTCGAGGGGATCGTGGGTGCCGTCCTTCTCCCCCACCCCCAGGATGGAAACCATCTCCCGGTAGCCCAGGTTGGGGTTGGAAACCCAGGCGTCCTGGTAGTCCCAGGCGGGGGCTGCCAGGTGATCCAGCTCGCGGAAAGCCCGCTTGATCGACTCCTTCAGGGTCTCGTCCCCATTTTGCAGCGCCCCGCGCAGCCAGTCCGAGAGGCCGACCTCCTCCAGCCTCAGCGACTGCAAAACCTCCTCGGTGTTTTCCAGCAGGGCCCGGAGGCCTTTCTGCCTCAGGGAACTAAGCTCCACCCGCCCCTCCTGGACGGCCTGGGCCTCCTGGGCCAGGTAGGGCGGGGGCAGGGTGAGGGTGAAGGGGGCGCGATCCCAGTTCAGGGCGGGGGCGGAGGCGGCGGAAGGAGCGGCCTGCGTGTGGTTGCTCAGGCGCAGGCGCAGCGTTTTGATGCGCTCGAGGGTTGCTTCCAACTGCCGCAGGAGTTCCTGGGCCAGCTCCGCGCGGGCCTGGTCAACGCCCAGATCCCAGGCCAGATTCAGCGTATCGCTGACGCGGGCGCTGGTAAGAAGGGGCACGGGTGGGGACGGGTTCCAGAGCTGGCGGAATCCCTTGGGTTGGGACGCGCCAAACCGCTTCTTTAGCGAATCCAGGCTTTCCTGAAGGTTTTGCTCGCTTTCCTCCGCTCTGGCCCTGAGGTCATCTTTGCTTTTGTTCAGCTCCTCCCTCAGTCGCTCCATCCCCCGAACCAGGCTTCCTAGGGGGTAGTCGAGGAAGGCCTTTTCCAGGTGGGGCCAGGGGTCGAGGCGGACTTCTTCCCAGGCCCTCCGGGCGGTCTCCCTGGCGCGGTTCTTGAGGAGGTTGAGGGCCGCCTCGAGCTCTGCTATAACCTGCGCGTTGTCCTCCG
Source organism: Meiothermus ruber DSM 1279 (assembly GCF_000024425.1). Taxonomy (NCBI): domain Bacteria; kingdom Thermotogati; phylum Deinococcota; class Deinococci; order Thermales; family Thermaceae; genus Meiothermus; species Meiothermus ruber. Next base: position 1,262,952 of record NC_013946.1, on the reverse strand, counting down.
GGCTCGAGGCGCCCCGCACCCTGGGAAGATCCTCCGGCTCCGGGGAGCTCTGCCCCAGGGCCTCCTCGATGGCCTGTCGGAGTCCGGCGGGCTCCCAGGGGGGGTTCTCGGCCAGGAGCTCCTGGATGGCCCTGGCCGTGGCCTGCTTTCGCGCCTCCCCCAGCACCTTCTCGAGCTCAAAGCGCAGCTCCGCCGCCCCAAAGCTGGCGTAGTGGGCGGTCTTGCCGTAGTAGCGCCCCTTCTGCTCGTTGAGCTGGTGGGCGATGTTGTCGAACACATCGGCCTGCTCCTTGCCCATGGGGCCCGCCTGGAGGAAAAGCCCGAGACCCAGCAGCTCGGTCAGGTCGTCCACCTCGTTGAAGGTTTTCCCGGCGCGGTTCTGCCGGTTGACCAGAAAAACCATATCGAAGGGCTTTTTTTCCACCTGAATGCGCCGCCCACCCAAGGTGTAGCTCAGGTTCTCCTTGAAGTTCATGAAGTGATCCAGCTCCTTCAGGGCCCCGTAGGCGTTGGCCTCCACGTTCTGGGTGCCCGGGCGGTTGGTGTAGATATCGGGCAGGAGGAAGTAGCCGAAGAGCTGGTCCTCGTCCTTCATGAGCTGGCGCAGGAGGAAGGCCACGTCCAGGAAGGTACCGGAGCCCGTGCCCCCCGCCAGGGAGCCCACCACCGCCACCGTGAGGTGGGGGGTGTAGGGCTCGTAGATGTAGCGGCGCTCCCCGCTGGGGCGCTCGTCCTTGTAGTCGCGGGCCAGGGCCAGCAGGTCGCGCAGGTTCTCGTAAACCAGGCTGGCGTTGGCGAAGAGGGCCAGGCGGCCCAGGGCCCGGATCTGCCCGGCCCCGGCCAGGATGTTGGCCTTGAGGTCGGCCTTGGGCGGGAACCACTCGCGGATCTCGTCGTGCACCTTGGGCAGGAGACTCGCCCCCCGGGCCTCGATGTGGAGGATCTCGCTGGCCTGCAGGCGGGCCTTCTTGCCATCGGCGGTGAGCAGGTGATCGTTGTTGGCGGCAGTGGTGTCGATGAGCAGAAACTTGACCAGAGGGGGCTCCTCGCCAAACGCCTCGAGCAGCTTCTTCTTGGCGTGGAGAAGGGCCCACTTGCCCGTGCCGCCCAGGCCGATAAGGACCGTTCGTTTAAGCTTTTTCGTTTCCATAAGACTCCCCTCTTAAGGGGTAAACGGTAAGGCTTGCAATCTCTTGGTTAGGATTGTCCCCGTAGAAGTAAACGGGTGTGCCGTACGAGAACGTTTCGCCGTTTTCCAAGGGCAACGGTCTCCGTCCCCCCAGCAGGCTCTTTGCGCTCAGGTGGGGAGGGAGGGTCAGGCCCACCTCACCGCCCTGGGGATAGATCTGCACGCCCTGGAGGTTCCTGTCCAACCGCCCCAGGTCCACCCGCCTCTTCAGCCTCAAGCGTTCTTGCGGACAGTCGGGAGGAGGACCGACGTATTGGGCTTCGCCCCAGGGCCTTTGGGCAGCCAACCAACGAGAACGGAGATAGAGGAGGAGCAAAAGAAGGGGGAGCAAAAGCCACCAGTAGTCCAGAAGCCTCTCCCACAGGGTCTTGGGCTGGGTCACAGGGGGCATGGGGGGGAGGGGGCCGAGCTGGCTGCCGGAGGGGGCCTGGGCCTGGAAGCTGGGCTGCACGCTCTGCCCGGGGGTCAGGCCCTGGTTGGTGAGGCGCACCTCGAGCCTTTCCCCCGGCTTCAGCCCCACAGGGCCCTCCTGCCCGTTCAGGGTGGCCTCGAGACCCTGGGGAACCTCGATGTTCAGGGAGAGGGGCTCCCGGGCCCAGGCGTTGCCCTCCAGCCGGTACTGGAGGGTGGCGCTCTCCCCAGGGCGCAGCTCCAGCCGCTCGGGGGGGTTCTCGGGGGTCAGGGTGTAGGCAGCAGGGGGGTGGTAGGCGAAGCGCAGCGGGATGGCCTCCGGGCGCACCAGGGTGCCCTCGGCGGCCTCGAGGCAGAGCCAGGCCGTGTACTCCCCTTCCCGGAGGCCCTGGCCCCGCAGGCGGAAGGTCAGGGTGCGGTTGCCCGCCTCCAGGCGGTTGGGGGACACTTCCAGGAAGGCCCCCTGCTTCTGCAGGCTCGCATCGTCCACCACCAGGCGCAGAGGCCGGGGCCGTCCCTGGGCCTCGAGGGCCACCTCCACCCGGGCCTCGGGGGTTTGCAGCAGGTTACCAAGCTGGAGCACCGCCGGCTTGAAGGTGTAGGCCCCCAGGGTGGGCACCTCCCCCACCCCCGCCTCCTGGATGCGGGTACGAGGTAGGCTGCCCAAACCCTGCCGTACCTCTTCGGGGACGGAAACCCCCAGGGCGATGTAGTACACCCAGTCGTAGGGCCCTTGCTGGAGCCGAAGGGTTCGCACCACGTCGGCCATGCGGTAAGGCCCCTGGCGGTCGTTGTCAATGCCGTCGGTAAAGATGTAGTAGATGGTGGCCACCCCTTCTCTGGAGGAGGTGGAGCGCAAAACGCTCATCAGGGTGCGATAGATCCAGGTATTCTGTCCGTTGGCCTTCAGGTTCTGTACATAGGCCACCGCCTGACCCAGCTCATCGGGCAGGCGGAAGCGGCGCTCCCCCTGGGGCCCCTGGTGGAAGGGCACAAACACCACCTCCGAGGCGGGCAGGGTTCTCAGAAAACGCACCAGCTCGGCCTGCACCTTGGGAAAAATAACCGCCTTCCCGTCCCCCAGGCCCATCATGGAGCCAGAGGTATCTACCAGAAACACAAAGCGGTACCGCTCGATGGGTGGGGGCGCGCCCTGGGGCTGTTGCGCGGGGATGCAAGCAGCCCAGGCCACCGCCAGCAGCAGCGGCAATACAAACCCCGTGTAACGCTTTCTCATACTGCTAAAGATTAGCAGCTTGTCAAACCGCCCTAGGGTATTTTGCACAATCGAGGGCAGCTTCTTTACAGTCGCTGGACATAACTGCCGGTGCTCGAGCCCCCCAGTGCTCACCTCAGGCACTCACAAGAGCCTGCGTTTGCATATTTTCTCCTTGCTCCTGCTACACGTGCTGCATACAATGGTTGTATTGATGACATTGTTTCCTGTGACGTAAATAGCCACGACCTTGAAGGATAGAACCATGACCAAACTGCCACTAACCCGCGATGCCATCCTCACCGAACTACGCAGGCTCAAACCAGAGCTTGCCCGCCGCTACGGGGTGAACCGCCTCGCGCTGTTTGGTTCTTTCGCTCAGGGTGAGGCGCAGCCTGGCAGCGATATTGATGTTGTTGTCGAGTTAAGCGAACCAGATCTCTTTGCGCTGGTGCATATCAAGGAGGAGCTGGAGTCCGGGTTCCGGCGTCCTGTTGATGTAATTCCCTACTCCGCCTTCATGAACGGCTTCCTAAAAGCACGCATCGAGCGCGGGGCCATTTATGTCTGACCGTGAGTTGATCCGGGAGGTTATCTTACAGATTCTGACGGCCATTGGCCGCATCGAGCGCCGGGCAGCGGGCATCTCCCAGGCTAGCGACTTCGTGTCGAGCGATGCGGGATACGACATGCTCGACGCCATCGGTATGATGCTCATCGCTATCGGCGAGAGCTGTAAGAACTTGGACAAAATCACTGGGGGCGAGCTACTGGCTCAGTACCCCGATGTGGACTGGAAGGGGGTCAAGGGAATGCGCGACGTTATCAGTCACCACTATTTCGACATAAACCCCGAGATTGTTTTTGCCGTTTGTCGCAAGCAGATTCCGGTGCTCAAGAGAACCTTTGAGGCAATGCTGGCGGACTTGGGGTCAACTACCCCCACCAACCGGTAGACTTGCCCGTGCCCGGACGTCCCCAGACCAGCACCGGCACGCCCCAGTAGCCCTTGGGCGTCGGAGTCGCCAGGGCCAACAGCAGCTCGGTTGCCCCTTCTGGATGAACCGACATGGGGCCATGATAGCCGGTTTTTTTACAATTCCAGGGTAATTTGCACAACCCAGGCCAGCTTCTTTACATTTGCTGGACAGTGTCGGCTTCCCTCGAGCCCCCCTACCCCCCGCTGCCAAGCGACAGCCGATCCCAGGCTTCCAGCACCAGCCGCATGGTGCGGTACTCGCCGTAGGTTTTCATTTCCTTGTCCCGGAGCACCCGGAAGGTCTCGCTGGGGAAGTGCAGCCCCTTCACGCTCTGGGGCTCGAGGATGTAGCACAGCTCCTCGCGGGAAAGGCCGTAGAGCCTGGCGTAGTAGGCATCCAGCTCGGCCCGCAGCCGGGCGCGGCGCTCTTCGTCCCAGCGGAAGGGCGGGAAGGGGTAGGCGCCTTCGACCCACCCGGGCGGGTTATCGGGATGGCCGCCGTTGGCCTCCCACTGCGCGCGCAACAGCCCCCGTAGCTCCGGCCCCGACTCCTCCCAAACGTCCTGCGCAAAGGGGGCCAGATCCCAGGCGGTGTAGGTAAGCTCGAGGACGCGGGGGACGATGAAGTGAAGGTCTTGGGGGTGGTAGGCGGATGGGGGTAGAACCGGAAGCTGTTTGACCAGAAAGAAATTCATGTGAGTTCCAGCAATCTTCTGACGAGTGGGGAAGTCGAATACTGGACTATCAAGATTTCCCAACAAAGCAGCAACCTTATGTGCAGAGGCTTCGGGGAATGCAAGTGGGCAGTTGTTCCCCACCCCCACCCTCGGCATCAGCGAGAAAATCGCCGTGCGCTCATTGGTCGCGTTGGTAACGTCCCGAAAGCCCAGCAGCCACCCCCGCTTCCACTCCCACACCACATTCCCATCCCGGTTTCGCTGCACCAGGCGCTCCTCCACCTCTGCTGCGGGCACCCAGTAGCGCGGCAGGGGCAGGGCCTCGGGGCTGGCGTGCTCGGCGGGGGTCATGTCGCGGGTGTCGGCCCCGTCGTAGGTGGCAAAGCGGTGGTCGAAGTGCCAGATGAGCTTGGCCTCGTAGAGGGGCAGGTAGGTTTCTTCTCCCCGCACAAAGCGGTTGCCCTGCAGCACGAAACCCTCGCGCTCGAGCTCCCCCCGCCCTTTGAAGAGGCTCGAGTCGTTGGACATATGAAACATCGCCAGAAACTTGATGCCCCAGGGGTTCTCCTCCGGTTCTTCCCTCCACAGCACCGGCACCCGCTGGTAAATCTTTTTGGTCAGCTCGGCGTCGGCGCGGGTGCGGAAGACCGGGCAGGTGCGGGTGTTGGGGTTCAGCAGGGCGAAGTCTTCCGGGGTGAGGCTGAAGACCCGCTCGGGGTCGCCAAGGTGGGCCACGTTGGTGGCGAAGAAGCTGAGCCTGGCGGGCTCGCCGGTGCGGGACGCCCGGCCCCGCATTGCCAGGACGCTGAACTTGTACGAGCGGTGCACACCGGGGAAAATGCCTTCCCGGTTCTCGAAGTCCAGCAGCGCGGCCAGCTGCCCCTGCGCCACCAAGTCGGCGAAGAAGTCCTTGTTGGAGTCGTCGGTGGCGATGCCGGTGGGCACAATCAGGCCCGCGCGGCCCTGCTGGCCCATCAGCGCGCGGCCCAGCTCGGCGAAAACCTGGTAGGTGTTGACGTCACCCCCGCCCGTGAGGGGGTAGCGCCCGGAGGTGCGCAGGAAGTTGCTAACGTTTTCGGCGGCGTTCAGGGCTTCCTGAAAGGCTGCGTAGAGCGAGGGATCGCTCTTCTGTAGCCCTTCGATGAGCCGCTTGCGCTTGGCGGCGTTCTCGGCCTGGGCGATTTCCTCGTGGCGGCCCGCAAAAAACTCCTTCTCCTGGAGCTTGACCCGCTCCCACGGCGGGTTCCCCAGCACCACATCGAAGCCGCCCCCGGGCTTTAGCTGGCCGGTCTCGGGGTCGAAGAAGACCTCGGCGAACTCGAGCCACCAGTGGAAGAAGCGGTACTTGCTCCTGGCCTCGTCCACAGGCCCGGCCAGCCCGCTTTTCCGGCGCTGCTCCTCGACCCCCAGGCGGCTGAACTGCCCCTCGGCCAGGGCGGTGAGGCCGTCCATGTCCGGCACTTTCTGCCCGGCCGCTGGGCGGGCGAACCAGGCTGCGGTCCAGTAGTCGGCCAGAAACTCGTACCTGCGCACGGTCTCGCTCTCGCGCCACGCCCGGTAGGCCTGGGCCTTGGAGCGCACCTGCTCGAGGGCGTCCTCCGGGGTGTCGAGGGGCGGAACCTTGAGGGGCTCCTTGAAGAGCGGGGGGTGGCTTTGATTGCGCCAGGCCTCGAGCTTCTTCTTGCCCAGGGTTCTGGAGAGGGCCCTTGCAGCCTCCGGCAGGTCGGCGCGCTTGTGGGCCTCGCTGGGGATGCCCAGCTCGTAGAAGTTGGGGGGCGCGCCCAAAAGCGAGTTGCCCACCTTGATGTGGTGATCCAGGAAGCCCAGCGGCTTGCCGGGCTCGGCCATCTCCATCCAGAGGGCCACCTTGCACAGCTCGGCGGACATCTCGTTGACGTCCACCCCATACAGGCAGTGGCGGATCACGTCGCGCAGGGCGCTGCGCTGGGCCTCGGGGCTGGGCTCGTCCTCGCCAGAACGAATCCTAGCCAGGGCGCGGGCCATGCGGTGGGCGGCGGCGATCAGGAAGTGGCCCGAGCCCACCGCAGGATCCACCACCCTGAGCGAGAGCAGGGCCCGCTCGGGGTCGGGTGTCTTCAGGGCCTCCGCCAGGCGGGGCTCCAGGGCCTCGTCCAGCACCACCTGCACCAGGGCGTCGGGGGTGTAGTAGCTGCCGGTGGTCTTGCGCTCGTTGCCGGAGCGGTTTTGCAGGGCGAAGTGGGCCGCGGCCACGTCCACCTCCGGCACCAGCTCCAGCAGTTGCTCGTAGACGCTGCCCAGCTCCTCGGCCCCCAGGTTCTTGTAGTCCACCGGGCGCAGCACCGCGTCGTCCTGGGTGAAGGCCAGCGAGCGGATGGCCTCGAGGAAGCTCTGGTTGGCAAGCTCGGCCTGTGAGAGGTGGGGGGTGGCCGCCGGGTCGAAGAGCAGGGAGTTGAGCGGCTTGAGCGCGAGTTGGGGCGCGCCCCCCTCGGCCAGCCAGCCCGCCACCCGCTTGTGCAGGTGGTAGAGGTCGGGGTGGCGGGTGCCCCGAACCCGCTGGGCGATCTGGCGCAGGCGGGCGGTGGAGTAGTGCTCGAGGTAGGTGCGGCGGGCCTCCGGGGGGGCCTCGGGGTCGAGCAGCACCTCGCGGTCTTCGGCCACAAACAGGAACAATAGCCGGTAGACCAGGCGCAGAAGCTCGCGGTAGTAGCCCTGCGGGGTGAGGCGGCCCTCCCGCAGGGCCTCCCTGAGCGCGGCGTTGGCGGGGTGGGCCAGGAAGCCCTCGCCCAGGTGCAGCAGGGCCGCGCGCACCCCCTCGCGCAGGCGCTCCAGGGCCCGCTTGCCCTGCTCGGCCCCCTGCTGCTGCCAGCGCTCGAGCCAGCACTCCGAAGGCGGTTTTCCCTCGCTATAGACCCGCGACTCGTGGGCCAGCAGCCACAACAGGGCGAAGTCGGGGTAGGCCTCGGCCTCGAAGATGGCCTCGAGATCGAACTCCACGTAGGCCTGCCGGGTGAGGGCGGCGTTGTCGCGCAGCAGGCGCAGCTTGAGGCCGTTGGAGACGAAGCCCCACAGGGCCTCGGAGCGGTTGAGGTACTCCTGCACCAGCCCGTGGGGGCTCTGGCGGGCGGCCCCCACCGCGCCGGGGGTGCGCCGGTCGAGGTCCACGCCCACGCCCACCAGGTGGATGGGCACCCCGTTCCACAGGTGGGAGATGGGGTAGGGCTTCCCCGCCACCTCGAGGCCCCGCGCCAGGGGCAGGCGGCCATAGCCCAGCTCGGCAAACAGCGGCAGCAGCAGCTTCTCGCGGGTCAGGCTGGTGGCGGCCTCACCCGCGGGCAGGCCCGTCCCGGCGGCCCGGAAGCTGGCCCACACCGCCAGCATCCGGCCCCAACTGCGGCTGATGGCCTCGGGGATGCGCTCGCCCACCAGGTGGTAGTCGTCGGCCTCGAGGCCCCCCAGCCCCCTGTCCAGGGCTGCCACCCGCTGCAACAGCTCGGAGGGCAGCAGGCCGCCGACGGTTTTGACGTGGGTAGAAACGGCGTTCTTCATACGTTGTTCAGGTGTTCTGTGGGGGCTTGATTCCGGAGTGCTAACATAAACATATGAGGCTGTCTGAGCGCATTACCTTCAACCCGCTGGTCATGGGCGGGCGGCCCTGCATTCGGGGAACGCGCATCACCGTGGGCACCATCCTCAACCAGCTCCGCTTCCAGACCCCGGCAGAGATTCTGCGCGACTACCCCGAGCTCGAGTCAGAGGATATCGACGCCGCGCTGGAGTACGCGGTTTTTCTGGCCGAGGAGCGCGAGGTTGCGGTTTGAAGATTCTACTGGACATGAACCTCACCCCTCGCTGGGTGGGTTTTTTGCGTGAACGGGGCCACCAGGCCGTGCGATGGTCGGAAGTGGGGCTAGCTAGCGCAGACGACCTCGAGGTGTTGCGCTTCGCTGCCGCCCAAGGGTACTTGCTCTTAACCCACGACCTCGACTTTGGCGACCTGCTGGCGTATAGCCGTAAGGCGAGCCCAAGCGTGGTGATTCTGCGGGAAGTGGACTTGCGGCCCGAGGCTAGCGGAGAGCGCCTGCTGCAAGTGCTGGCGGCTGCAGCAGAGGCGCTCAAGGCTGGGGCCATCGTAGTGGTGGACTCCCGTCGGGTTCGCGTGCGCCCATTGCCTTTGGGATAGCGAAGGTAGGGCACGGCTCACCTCGGGACATAGACGTACACACCCACCACGTCCACCGGAAGGATGGGCTCCACCTCGTAGCGCAGCTTGAGGTCGGCGGCCTGGCGCACGCTGCGGTGGGCCTCCTCGAAGCGCCTGGCCTGCTTCTGCGCCACCTCCTCGAGGTAGCCCTGCAACCGCCCCAGCTCCGGCAGCACCATGTCCGCGAACTCCTGGGCCTGCGGTAAAGAAAGATTCTCGGTGGGGCGGGCCTGCCACAAAGCCTCCACCTCCGCCCCGTCCAGCCACTCCGGCGCGTCGGGGAAGCCGCGGAAGGCCACAGCGTGCACCTCCTCGGCCAGTTGCTGCCAGCGCGTTCTGTCCTTGCGGGTGGAGGTGGTGGTGAGGTGGTAGCGCAGGCGCAGCAGCAGCAGGGTGGAGAGATCGCGCACCGCGTCGGTGGCGATCACCCCGGCCCGCCGGGCCTTGCTCTGGGAAAGCGGATCCAGCGCCCCCTCCAGCAGGAAGCTCGAGAGGGTCTCCACCAGCGGGTGGGTGCGGCTCAGGTACACCTCGCCCGGCTGCACCGGCAGCGAGAAGCGCCCTGTGAGGCTATCGCGGCCCAGCAGGTCACGCAGGGCGCGGGGCAGCCCCCCCAGGTCGAAGCGGTACAGGCCCTCGCCCAGGGCGTGCACCTGGCCCCCGTGCACCTCCAGCGCCTCCTGCACAAAGCGCTCCAGCTCCACCCCCGAGCCCACCGCCCGGCGGGTCTCGAAAAGCTGCCGGGCCACCTCCTCCGGCCTGATGGTGTGCTGGGCGAAGAGGGTGCGCGAGCGCTTCTCCCGCTCGGCGGCGTTGCGCCACTCTACCTCGAAGCCCCGCTCGTCGAAGGGCTCGAACAGACTCTGCATCTGGGCGCGGCGGGTGTCCCGGAGCAGCATGCTCTGCATCACGGCCTGGATGACCGCGTCGTTGTCCACCGGCACCGGCACCGAGACGCCCAGGGCGCTGCGGATGGCCTTATGCTTGCGCAACAGCACCTCGAGCACGATCCCGTCCACCGGGTTGTTGGCCCCAAAGTAGGTCAGGGTCTTGACCTGGCGGCGCGGCTGGCCGTAGCGATCCACCCGGCCCTCGCGCTGCTCGTGGCGGGTGGGGTTCCAGGAAAGGTCGTAGTGCAGCACCGCGCTGAAGTACTGCTGCAGGTTGATGCCCTCGGAGAGGCAGTCGGTCGCCACCAGCACCCGCACCGGCTGTTGGCCCAGCCGCTCCACGGCCTGCTCGCGCTCGGGCGGGCTCAAAAGGCCCGTCACCGCCTCCACCGCCACCCCCGCGCCCAAAGCCTGCCGCAGGTGCCCGGCCACGTACTCCGCGGTCTGGATGAAGCGGCAGAAGACGATGGGGTGGTGGCCCTCGGCCAGCAGATCCTTCACCAGCTCGATGGCCCTCTGCAGCTTGCGGTCCTTGGCCCCGGCCAGGGCCTCGGCCTCGCGGGCCAGCTCGCGCAGCCTGCGCTGCTCGGCGGCCTCGGCGCTCACCTCACCCCCCGGCGTGAGGTCGAACTCCTGGTCGTACTCCTCCTGGTCGAGCACCATCCGCCCGCCCAGCTCGTCCACCTCGGCCTCGGTCTCGGCATCGGCCACCGCGGCCCGGTTGCGCAGGGCCAGGGCGGCAGCGGCGGGGCTCGAGGCCACCGAGCGCAAGAGGGCCAGGGCCGCCCACCAGCGCACCCGCTGGTGCCGCTGGTCGCCCGTGGGGTCGCTGACCAGCTCGCGGGCGTAGGCCAGCACCTTGTCCAGCAGGCGGCCGTACTCGGGCGAAAGGTTGTAGTTGACCTCGGCCTCGAGGCGCTCGGGGAAGGGGGTGCCCTCGTTCAGGTAGCCCCGGATATCGGCCCGCTTGCGCTGAATCATGTGCCGGGCCAGCCGCCGCCGCCAGCCCTCGGCCTCCTCGCGGCTGAGGTCAGGGGGCATCTCGCGGAAGGCCGGGTCGAGCAGGGCCAGCAGCGAGCGGAAGGCCTCCTCGTGGCCGGAGTGGGGGGTGGCGGTCACCAGGATGAGGTGGCGCTCAGGGTGCTCGGCCAGGCGGGCCACCAAGGTGTGGCGCTGGTGCTGGCTGCCCCGGTTCACCCCGCCGTAGGCGCAGGTGTGGGCCTCGTCCACAATAACCAGTTCGGGCGCGGTGCGCAGGAACTCCTCGCGGCGGCGCTCGCTTTTGATGAAGTCCATCGAGACCACCGTGATGGGGTGGCGCTGGAAGAGGGTCTCCCCCACCCGCAGGCCGCGCTCGAGGCGGGCCGCCGTGGAAGAGAGCACCCGCTCGGCCTCGAGGTGGAACTTCTCGGAGAGCTCGGCCTGCCACTGCTCGGCCAGGTGCGGCGGACACAGCACACTCAAACTGCGAATCTCCCCCCGATCCCACAGCTCGCGCGCGATGAGCAGGGCTTCCACGGTCTTGCCAATGCCCACGTCATCGGCGATCAGCAGCCGCACCGGGTCTTGCTGCAACGCCAGCAGGAGCGGCACCAGCTGGTAGGGGCGCGGCTCCACCGCAATGCGGCCAAAGGAGCGGAAGGGCCCAGCCACGTTGCGCGAGGTCAGGCGCACCGCCTCCCGCAACAGGCGCCCCGAGCGGTAGTCGCTCAGGTCGTCCAGGGTGGGTGTCCCGAAGCTGGAGGGACTGACCTCTTCCAGTTCGGTGTGGATGCCAGCAATTTCCTCTTCGGTGCCGCCGATGGGCCGGGCGATGAGCAGGGGCGGCTGCGACTCGGGCAGCACCACCCACTCCCGCCCCCGCGCCTTGATGAGCGAGCCCGGGGTGTGGTTCGCCCCCCCATCGGGGTAGGTAAGGGATTTGTTCACGAAAGACCTCCAAAGATGTCCGGGCGCGCGCGCACCTTGGCCTCCCATTCCTCGTGCGCAGCGAAGCGCAGCACAGAATAACCCTTCAGGCGCAACAGGCGCTCCTGCTGCTGGTCGCGGGCGCGGCGCTCGGAGTAGAGGTGGTGGGGGCCGTCCACGTAGATCACCGCCCGCTGGCTGTCGTAGAGGAAGTCGACCCGGGTGGCGGCCTCCTCGATGAAGACCTGGGCCCGGCTGGGCAGGGCCAGGCGGCGGGCCTCGAGGAACTCCAGAAACTCACGCTCGAGGTTCGACTCGCACATCGCCAGCAGGCGCCGTAGGTGCTCGTCGCGGCGGGCTTCCACCGGGGAGGAGGCCACCTGGCTGCCGGCAAGCTCGAGCAGGAAGTCCCGGATGGCCTTGCGATCCAGGTAGCGGTGGATGCGCTGGTTGCTGTAGCTCATCAGGCAGTCGTAGCAGGCCGCCTCGCAGCTCTCGCTGGCGTGGGCCGCACGGCCTTGATCCACGCCATTTTCATCGAAGTGGCAGATTTCCAGGGCAATGCGGGCCACTCGAGGCAACGCCTTGGTGTCACTGACCAGCTGGCGCAGCACCCCCGCCCCTCCCTCGGCCGCCTCGTAGAACAAAAGCTCGCGCCGGTTATCCCCGTCGGGCAGAACCTCGGCGGCCAGTTCGCCATCCTCGAGCTGGTAGCCCACCTGGATGGCGGTCTTGAGGGCAGAGAGCAGCGAGTAAAACTGCACTTCATCGAGCGTGGGCCCCGGCCTCAGGAGCAGGGCGTTTTTGCGGTCTTCCACGTAGGGTATCACCTGCACGGTCTGGCGGCTGTTGGGGTTCTGCTCGTCGAGTTCCTCGGGGTCGTCCGGGCGCTTGATCCAGTACCCGCGCTCCGGGTCAAGCCAGAACCCCTCCTCCTTCTTGTTCTTGCGCTGCGCCCAGCCCAGGTTCATGCGCCAGATGCTGGCGGCCTGGGAAAAGGTGAGCTCGGCCAGGAGCCGGCCCTCCCGGTACACCTGGGCGCTTTGAAAAGCGGGCTGGCTCCCGTGGGGCGGGAAGGAGATGCCGGTGAGCACCTGGTAGCCCAGGCGCTGGCGCTCCTCCTCGTCGGAGTTAATGCGTTCCCGCCGGATGGTGGAGACGTTTTGCATGCGCAGCAGGTTGCTGCGGGGCGGTGGTAGCTCGGCCTTACAGCGCATGCAAAGATCCGGCCCCCCCGCCTGATTCACCGGATGCAGATAGCCGCAGTGCTCACACCGCTTCACCGCGCTGGTGCGAAGCTGCTGCTCGCTGCCAGGGGGCAGGATGACCCGGTTGATAACGTATTTTGAGCCCTCGTAGTAGAGGATCGAGAAAGGACCGAACTCGGTAATCGCCAGAAAACGCGGGCGCGAGAGGAATTCATTGCGGTCGCTCACACGACGCCGGGCCGGGATGAAGGCCGATAGCGGCAGGCGGGGGAAGCTGTAGCCGGGCAGGAAGCCTTCGCTGGCGAAGTAGCGGTAGGAGTAGAAGTCGGACTGGGCCAGCTCGCCGGTCTCGGTCAGCAGCTTGAGCTGCGACTCGGCCTCGGAGCGCAGGCGGCGGGCCTGATCTTTTTCAGCGGCGCTGCGGCTGGCGTCCAGGATGACCCGGCTCTGCACCTGAAACTGCTCACGGGCCGCTTTGTACAGGGTACGCCAGCGCTCGCAGGCCTCCTCGAAGCGGGCGTAGGCCTGCTCCATCACCCCCTCTACCCAGGCCGGGGTGTACCAGGGGGCCTGCTCGAGCTCGGGCATCAGGTCGGCCAGCACCCGCTTCGCCCGCTTCAACGCGTCTTGCACTGCAGCGGGGCGCTGGAGGTCATTCCGCACCGAAGGCCGCAGGGCCAGGGTGGGCTCGTCACCCTCCACCTCCAGGATATCCGCCAGCGAGCTTCCCAGGTCGGCCCCGGTGGCCGCCAGCCACACCGCCTGCAGGTGCGAGCGGATAAGCTCCTCGTTGGTCAGGTCGAGCCGCGGGGGCGAAACCGCGCCGGCCACCATCAGCCTGGGGCGGCGGAAGAAGTACTGGTCGTGGGAGTTGCCGCTGGCGGCGTAGGTGAAGACCAGCGCCGGGCTGCCGCTGCGCCCGGCCCGGCCCGAGCGCTGGGCGTAGTTGGCCGGGGTGGGCGGAACGTTGCGCATGTTCACGACGTTGAGGGTGGAGATGTCCACCCCCAGCTCCATGGTGGGCGAGCAGTACAGCACCGGCAACCGCCCGGCCCGGAAATCCTCCTCGCGCTGCTCGCGCTCCTTGGAGGGCACCTGGGCGGTGTGCTCCCGGGCCTCCAGGCCGCCCAGGTTTTGTGCGGTAAGTCGGTAAAACGCGCTAAAGAAGGCGTTGGCTTCGCGCTCGGCGTTCTCCCGCAGGCGCACCCGCAGGGGGTCGAGGCCGGGCCGGCTACCGTCGCCGGGCCGCCAGATGAAGGCCGCGGCCACCACCTGGTAGCCGTCCCCATCGGGATCCACCCGCTCGACCAGCCCGGCCACGACGAGGCGCTGCAGCAGCTCCTTGATGATGACCTCGCTGTCCGCGCTCTTCAGGGCAAACCCGGGAAAGGTGGTGCTGCGCCGCAGGTACTGGCCGAAGCCACCCCGTGGGGAGATGTACACCGCCTCGCGGCTGTCGCCAGGGCGGCTGGGGCGCGGGTAGGCCACGCGGGCGTACTCGAGCCGCTCGTTCTCCTCCAGGGCCCAGGGGGCTATCAGCCGGGCGCTGCTGGCCTGGCGCATGCGATCCTGGAAGTCGGGGTGGAGGTAATCGACCTTGATGGCCAGCTCGCGCCGCAGGTAGTCCAGCAGCACCCGGGCCACCTTCTGCCGCACCTCTGGCGCCGCGCGGAGGAGGAGTGGCGGGGTGGGCCCCCCGCCACTCCTCCTCCGCGCGGCACAGCTCGTCCAGCGACTCGTAGTCGATGCGCAGTAGGTCGACCTGCTCGAGGTTGGGCGCGGTGATGCGCCAGCCGCGCAGCAGATCGCGGTAGATGCGGTAGCCCAGCACATCGCGCAGGGCCCGGTCGGTGTCCTGCCGGGCGCCGAACTTGACCTCGGGGTTGCTGGCGTACTCGGCCAGCTCGAGCCCCAGCGCCTCGAAGACCTTCTGGGTGAGGTGGTCGTGGCGCAGCCCCTGGGGGCCGGCCGCTTCCACAGCGCGGTACAGCGCCCCCCGCAACAGCCCGGTCTGCACAAAGTCGTTGAAGTGGCCCGCCTGCAGCGAGGCGTCCTGGCGGTGGTCGGTGAAGGATAGGAGCTTCTGGGCTTCCCGGGGCAGCTCGGTCTTGCGCAGGTGCAGCACGGTGGACAGGGAGAGTACGGTGGTGGCCGTGGCCCGCCCTTCCGATCCCAGGGTGGCCAGCTTGCCGAAGTCCGAGGCCTGCCGCGCCCCGTAGGCCACCCCGCAGCAGGGGCAGAACTCGAAGGGGGCCTCGAGGTAGTGCAGAAGCTGCACATCCTCCCCGGGCGGCTGACCCGAGGCCAGCTCGCGGCCGTCCGGCGTCAGCCTGACCGGCCGGGGCAGCTTCTTGCGCTTATCCCGCTTGATTTCACGCTCGAGGGGCTCGAGCCAGTCCTCCGGTACGCGCTCCGTGATCTCTTCTTCGTCGGTAGGCCAGTCGCCGGGGTACAGGAACCCCGGTTCAGCCCCGGACTCCGAGTAACGGTCGCTGAGCCGGCGGGCCTCATAGTAAGAACCTTCCGAGCCCGTAATGCGCCAAACCGTGTAGAACTCCTGCCCGCACTCGCGGCAGAAGGCCAGGGGCAGCAAGACCTTTGAGCGATCCTCGGGCACGAACTTCTGGGCCTGCAGGGTGATGTAGCGCTCCTGCGGCGGGCCCAGCGAGGCGTAGACGGTATCACCGCGGCTGATGAACTGGTGCAGCCGAAAAGCGAAGGTTCGCAGGCCCGTCCCGGGGTTGGTCAGTCGGTATCCGGCCAGCAGATATGCCTCCAGTACCCGCTGGCACTGTTCCTGGGGCAGGCCAACCAGCTTTGCCAGCTGCGCGGCCAGGCCCTCCGGGCCGGTGATGGGCCGGGGAGTCCGACGCACCAGCACGCTTTCTTCCTCGCCAAGCCCCAGTTCCTGCTCAATCCAGCTCGCCAGGGGATCCTGCACGAAGGCCTCAAAGCCCTGCGCTGGCGGAGCCGCAGACTGCACCCGCTCGCGCAGGCGTGCGATCACGGTGGGGTCTGTGAAGTCATAGGGTTGGGTAATGCGCTGCAAGGTCTCGCCGATGACGTTTTCAGGCTTTACCGGAAGGCCAAAGATGCGCGTGGCCACATCGGCGATAGTGCCCTGGCGCTCCTTCCGCCCGCCGCTGCTGGCCATGGTGGCCGAGGTGCCGATACAGAGCAGATGATGGGCCTCGAGGCGCTCCCGCAGCCGGCGCACCAGCAGGGCCACGTCGGCCCCCTGGCGCCCGCGGTAGGTGTGGAGTTCGTCGAGCACCAGGAATTTGAGTCCCCTGGCCGCATGGATCAGGTTCTTGTCACGGGGCCGGGTAAGGATGAGGTCAAGCATGACGTAGTTGGTCAGCAGGATGTCCGGGGGCCGGGAGAGGATCTCCGCCCGCTCGGCCTCGCTTTCCTGCCCCGTGTAGCGCGCAAACCGCACCGGGCCTTTGCGGTCGGGGTAGCCCTCGTTGACGAACTTATCGAGCTCGTTCATCTGACTGTTGGCCAGGGCGTTCATGGGGTAGACCACGATGGCCTGGATGCCCTGGCCGTTGCCCCGCTGGAGCACGTGGTTGACGATGGGAATGAGGTAGGTCAGGCTCTTGCCGGAGCCCGTCCCCGTAGTGACCACGTAGTTTTCTCCGCGTGCTGCGGTGCGGATGGCCTCCTCCTGGTGACGGTGCAGCTTGAGCAGGGGCTGGTCGGGTCGATCCTTCAGGCGAAAGATGCGCAGGGTCTCGGGGTGCAGCAGCCCTTCCTCGACGAGGCGCTCGAGGGCCGCCCCCGGTGCGAAGGTGGGGTTTAGCTGCACCAGCGGGTCGGGCCAGAGGGCCCCTTCCTGCAGTCGGGCCTGCACATACGCCGCAATTCGATCGTCCCGGATGCGGACAAAGCTGGTTATAAATCTTCGATAATCGCCGATAAGGTTATTTCGCAAATCAAAGACGTTCAACCCAGTCCCCCTCATACAGCTCATTGCCGCAGCTCGAATAGCCGTCCGTGGGAATCGTGGCCTCAGGACGCATGGTCAGGGTAGCACTGCCCCTGGGGGCCGGTATAGAATCTCGCAGCCCTTCTGCATAGCCCTATCCATCACAGCGCATACCACCAGCACGCGATGAAGGGCTTCAGTCATCGGCATTCTGTCTCCCCCATTGGCAGGCCATGCCCGTGCCGGTTGCACGCATTATAGGGAGTCCAGCAAGGCTAAGCAGCGGCAGATGCACCTCGAGGCTCAGAAATCCTTGCGGCCCTTACGGTCGCGGTAGACCTGGCTGGAAAGGGTTTTGCGGGCGCGCTGGGGTGCGGTCTCAATCTCATCGAGCAAAAGCCGGAGTTCATGCGCCTCGGCGGCCAGCGCAGGGCCAAAGCTGGCGAGCATGGGGGCGGCACGGTGCAGGGCGTGCCGGGCCGCCTCGAGGTCGCCGTCGGCTAGGGCCTCCATGGCCCGCTGGCGGGCGCGGGTGGCCTCGAGCTTGGCCGTCATGGCAGCGACATCGGGGTGGGGCTGGAGCCGCTCAAACTCCGCTTCCTCCAGCACGGGCAGCCTCAGGACCGCCTCGAGGCGCTCCCGCTGGCCCTCCGGGGTCTCCCAGTCGAGCTCCAGACGCAAAGAAGCCTCGCGGCCCGCCGGGGCTTCCAGCTCCAGCAGGAACTCCAGCGGGATCCCGGCCACCAGGTTGGGCAGCACGTAAGCCCCGGAAGGGTCTTGCTCGAGGTCGTTGAAGAGCCAGGCCCGGCTCCCGTCGCCGGGCCGCAGCCACAGCCGCACCCGGGTGCCCAGCGTCCCGGCCAGGCCCGCTAGTTCCTGCGCGAAGATGCGGGGCAGGTCGGCGGGGCTCTCGATGAAGTAGTAGTTGCCCTCCCCCGCATCGGCCATGGTGGTCATGAGATCCTCGTTGTAGTCAAGGCCGACGCCCAGGGTGCTGGTGCTCACGCCCCGGCGGGCCAGCTCCCGCACCTGCTCGGCAATCACGCCGGGGTTGGTCTCCCCCCGGTTGGCCAGGCCGTCGGAGAGCAGCACCACCCGGTTGAGCCGCCCCGCCTCCTGGTAGGCCGCCACCTGGGTGGCCCCCTCCAGCCAGCCCGCGTGCAACGCGGTGCTCCCGCCAGTGCGAATCGTGCGAATAAGGTTCGCAATGGCCGCACGCCCATCCGCCACCGGCGTACTGGGCACCAGCACCTCCACAGCATCGTCGTAGATCACCACCGCCACCCGATCCTCGGGCAGCAGGTTGTGCACCGCGTAGATAGCGGCCTCCTTGGTGTACTTCAGCTTGCTCCCCCCCATGGAGCCGGAGCGGTCGAGCACCAGGGCCAGGTTGAGCAGCGGGCGCTCGGGCCGGGCCTGGGGCGTGGGGGTGTGGATGCGCAGCAACACCTGCTGGCGGGTCGGGCGGGTGGCGCTCACCCCCGGCTTGAGGGGGATGAGATCGAGGTGGGGCCGGGCGTTCGGGCTTGAATCGGGGTGCATATCCTTCCTCCTTCTGGTTGCGCAGGTTTCAGCGTCGGCGCGGTTTTTGAGTCTCGAGCCGCTCGCGCAGGTGTCGCAACAAGGCGTCCAGCTCGCTGGGGGTCTTGGGTAGGCGGAAGTCTTCGCGCACGTGCAGTTCCAATCCAGGGACGATCTCGAAGCGTCGCCAGCGCAGCTCGGCTGGTGGGGCTGCCTCCACAGGGAGCGGGGCAGCCGAGGGGATCGGAGCAGTGGGCATCCGGTACTGCTGGCGCAGCTCCGTCAGGTAGCTAAGCGCGGATGGGGTCTCTTTGGCGGTGAGGGCCACCCCACCCTCGAGCATCGCCAGCAGCTCGGCGTCGCTCTTGCGCCGGGCCAGATCCCCCAGGGCGCTGGCCCCGTGCCCCTCGGCCATCAGGCGCCGCACCACCAGCAGTTGCAGCAGGTGCCGCGCCGAGTAGCGGGCCTCCCGCCCTACCCGCAGGGGCTCGTCGAGCATCCCCAGCCCGGTGTAGTGGCGCACCAGGCGGGCCGTAACCGCCTCGCGCACCCGCTGGCTGCCGAACTCCTGGGGCAAGTAGCGGGGCAGGCGGGCGTTGGCTTCGCGCACCAGCCCCGCCAGATCCCACTCGGCACCGCGCTGCAACAGGGTCTCGAGGCTGTCCATATTCCAAGGGTAATACTTACATCTTACATTGTCAATATCATTTGGCATTGTCAATATCGAATCTGTACGTCAATCCTCCTCTTCCCCGGAAACAGCCTCGAGCGCCTTCCCTTCCAGCCCGGCTTCCCGCTCCCAGCGCTCCAGGAAGCCCCTGACCGCCTCGCCGCCGCCTTCTACCAGTGGCAGGAAATCCAGCAACCGGGGGTTGAACCCCGCGTGGCGGTGGAGCCGGGGATGGGGGCTCACCACGCTGGGGGCGTAGCCGACCAGGTTGATCACGTGCGCCTGACGCCTGGTGCCCCCCTTTAGAAAACGCCGCAAGGCCAGGAGGGCGTCGTCGTGGGCCTGCTCATCCGTGATCACCACAAGGCGGCGATACCCTTCCTCGGCTGCCTGGTAGGCAGCGTAATCCACCGCTTGCCCCAGGCAGGTGCCCCCACCCCCCAGCCGCAACAGCTCCTCCACTGTCTGGATGGGGCTTTCACCGGGGAGAACCGCAGGGCGCACCACGCTGTCAAAGGGGACGATGATCCCGCCCTTGAGGGCCAGGGCCACCGCCAGCGGGGCAGCCTGTGCCAGCGGGGTACCGCACATGGAACCCGAGACGTCCAGGAGCACCAGGGTATCCTTCATAGGCGGGCGCGCCTCCACCATGCGGTGGAACAGGCGATCCAGAAGGGGGAGGGCCGGAGAAACCTCCTGGTAGGCCCGGAAAAGCTGGTGGGGGAAGAGATCACGCACATCCACCCGCTCCGCATTTGGCAGAAGCTCCTCGATGGAAAGACCGGCCTCGAGGCAGTTTCGCAGGTTGCGCACCAGGGCCAGGGCCTTCATCCGGGGCAGCGCCCCCCGCCATACCTCAGGCGTACTGCCCTGAGCAGAAAGCAGCGCCTCCCAGGTGGGGGCTTCCTGGCGCATGCGCTCTACCAGAGCAATTTCCATGGGGCCTGCCCTACCCAGGAGGTAGCGGAAGACTGCCTCGCTTTCCTGGGTACGGGGGCGGGGATGCACCAAGCGAATGGCGTCCCGCTGGCTGAACCCCTCGGATAACGCGGTAGGGCTCACCTGCTTGTACTTGAGGAGCTGCCTGGGGGGCAGGGCCTCCAGATGAGCTTTCACCGCCTTTCGAAGCCCCTTGGGCAGGGGAAGCTTGAGGTGAGCCAGGTGGCCCAGGGTTTGCAGGTGCTCATCCCCACGGCGCCATACCGCGCGGGCTGCCCGGAAGGCCAGGGATCGGGCCTCGCCTGGATAACCGAGCCCCTGGCTCACCTCGGAGCCCGCCAGGAAGAGGGTACCTACCAGATACGCCCCCACCGTGCGAAGGCCCAGAATCTGGCGGCTGTAGGCTGCCAGATCCGCCACAAAGGCAGGGTCGTGCAAGAGAAGGCTCGAGCTTAGGTGTAGGTATCTCCGCTGACGCTCGGTCTCACCCTCATAAAAGGTGTTGCCAGGAAGCCAGTTTAGAGCAAGTGCCAGAAACTCTGCATGGGCAGTAGGTACGAGGGCAAGACCGCCCTCATAGGTGAAGGTCAAGGACATAAGCTTACCTCCTCAGCAGCAAAAGCTGATCCATCAAGAACCACATGGCTATCAACTTACTAGCGTGTTCCAGCACCTGCATCAGCCTGGGCAGCACGAAGGGAAGAGCGTGAGGATCGTGAGTAAAACCATCGGTGCCCAGCACCATATCGCCATCCTCGTCCAGGTAGGCCTTGACCCCCTTAACCTTGGAGGTGATGTTCTGGAGCAGGGCTTCCGCGGGGGTGCAGGGCAGGCCGATCCTGGAGAAAAAGACGGCAAGGCGGTAGTAGAAAAGCCCGTCGTCCTCCTCTTGCAAGAGCAGCGTGAATTTCAGGTGGTCGTCAGAGGCGAAGGCCAGGAATCCATCCCTTTCCCCGTCTACCTTGCTTTGCAAGACTTCCATATCGTTCCCCCGAATCCAGGACGACAAATCCTCCACGATGGCTTTCATGCGCAACATGCCACCCTCCTTATCGCGGCCAAAGCCGCCACAGGTCACCTATCTCGCCGACCGACCTACGAAGTACAGATTGTATTAGGATTTATAAACTAGAATTTCTTGGATACAAGACTACCCGCAAAGCGGGGCGGGTCAAGGTGGGATCGGTGCTGGCCTTCTTACTCCTGATCAACATAAGTGGATGATCTTACTTCGGAAGTAGCCGATCCTCGCAACGCCGCAAGGGTGCATTGTACATGCCCATTCAAAGTCTGTCAATAGGTGGGCCTGATTCGAACTGGACAGCCCTTTCTACACCTCCTCGGCTTTACTCCTTGGGTCCAAACTCGTACTTCCCGCTGTAAGGGTTGTACATAAGCTCCCAATCCTCCGGCGCCTGCTCGTAGCGGCCGGTGTAGGGGTTGTATCGATCCACCAGCTTGCTCCCTTTTTTGCTGTAGCTGCGGGTATAGGGGGAGTAGCTCAGATCCTCCGGGCGGCCCAGCTCGTAGCGCCCTTCATACTCGTTGTAGGTCGGCTCCATATCATCTTCCGCAAACTCGTAGGCTCCGGTGTAAGGGTTGTGCTTGAGCTTGTCCATATCTGCCTCCTGTGGCCGGCTTATCTTCTCTCTCGCAATCGCTCCAGCAAGGTACGGAACAGATCCTGCATCTCAGCCACGCCCTGGCCCCGCCCAGGGTTGAGCTCCATCACAAACTGGTGGGCCGCCAGCATCACCGTATTGCACATATCGGCGAAAAGGGCCGGGCTGATGCCCATCTCGAGGTCGATGTGCCAGTCCAGGGTAAAACCGTCCTCGGTGTGGTAGGCCCTGGGCCAGCGGCGCTGGGTGTTCCAGCGGTTCACCAGCCGAAGCGCCTCCAGCTCGGACATCTCCGGAGAGGGCTCCACGCGCATGGTGATGGAAAAAACATCTTCCCGCAGACCCGAAGCCGCAAAGATGGTGAAAAGCTTTTGCGGGCAATGTTCCATCGCCATAATGGCTACGTAGTCCCCATCCTGATCGGTCAGGTACCGGAGGCCTCGCTCCTCCACGTACTGGCGAATGAGTGCGCGGTTAAACTCCACCGTTTGATGCTGGCGCTTCATCTCCATGTTGGCATCACCCCTATACCTAGCCGAAGTAAGGTCAGTTTTGCAAAGCACTGCGACACCTAGTGTCGCCAACTGCTGTGCAGAAGAGGCGTCGGCGGCAGGGTGTCTATCCATCTCTCGGCCAGGTTGCGAATCTCCTGAAGCCAGCGGGCCCGTAGATCGGCGGGGGCCACCACCTCCACCAGGCTGCCCCAGGAAAGCACCCAGCCCAGAAGTTCGAAGGGGTAGCCATCCGGGCCAGTGTTGACCTCATACACCGCTTCCGCGCGGCCGTCCTCCAGCACGCGCCACTCGGCGGGCCCTGGCAAATCCCCCTCACGGAGTCTGGGAATCACCGCTGGGGCAAACCGAAGCACCACCCGCGCCTTTTGATGGGCCAGGGCAACCCCCCAGGCCCCGGAAAAGAATTTATTGGGGTTGAAATCCTGGGGGATGGTGTAGGTTTTTTCCAGGATTCTCGGGTTTGACATGCGCGCCAGCTTGTACATCTGGGGGCCTGGATAGCTTGAACCGGGTACCCGGGCAAGAACATAGAGCGCCAGGTTCCAGCGGTTTAGCTCCAGAAACCAGATCTCCAGTTCCCGTCGGGTCTGCCGGCCCTGCAGACTTTGATAGTCCACCTGCAAGACGCGGCGTTCTCCCCAGGCCCGCAAGACCATCTCCAGGGTGCGGTCGGAGGGAAGGTTGCGCCGGCGGTAGGCCTCGAGGTCCAGGGCGACCAGGTGGCGGATATGCTCCGGCAGTTCCTTGACCAGACGGTGCAATTCCTGCATGAAGTACTGATGGTGCGTAGGCGCCTGGTGGTAGAAGAATCGAAAGGTAGCGTAGCGCAGGAGCAGGTTGTATGGATTGGAGGGCGCATTATTAGGTATGAAATACCGACCATGACCATCCTCTTGCAGCTCTGGGCGCAGGGAATGCAATTCATCAATATCCCGTTGCACCGTGCGCTGGCTGACGCCCAGACGCTCAGCAAGCTCTTTTGTGCTGTGGGGCCTGAGTTCCAGTAGCCCTACGACCTCGAGCAAGCGTCTGGACTTCCGGTGTGAGCGCTTTTCAAGTCCCATGCTTTATGTTAGACCAGTTGGGTTTAATTCGGGGGTGCAATTTGGACAGCCCAGCCGCTCTTCCTGCACCACCCCTGGTGCGCAACGCGAGTTTTGGGGAGGGTCGTTGTCGGTTGCAGCTCCCATAAAATATCTGGGTATGAACCGAGTGTTGTTGGGCGTGCGGGGCATGGAACAGCCCGAACAGATCGCTAAAGTCTCAGGCGCTATCAAGAGACTGGAAGGCGTACGAAGCGTGCAATCGATCGATAAGGGGCAGCTCGAGGTCGAGTACGACCCTCAGCAGCTCACCGTGATGGATCTGATCCGGGTGGTGCGTGAACAGGGCTTCCTGGCCGGCATGCTGTAGGTTATTCCTCCAGAAAACACCGCTATTGCAAGCGACACTTATTTGCAGTAAGGGCTTCCTGCTGTAACATAAGATTGTCTGCGGCCGGGCGCACCCGCCCAGGCATCGAAACCAGCCCCACAACCAAGCGGAACCACTCCGTTTCTCAGCGTTCATTTGCTCCCAGACCAATGGAGTAAACTGTTAGGACTTGGCAAAGAAGCAAAGCCAGCCGGATCGGACGGTTCGTTGTTGGTCAAATAGCTTTGGTTTCGTGCCTGAAGCACTAGACACCCTACAGCAAAGGAGAACCTATGGCCTACCGAGACGACTTCAAAACCCGCAAAAGCCTCTCCACCAGGATGGGTGAGGTGCATTACTTCGACATCATGGAGCTCGAGCGTCAGGGCATCGCGCCGGTGTCCAGGCTGCCCTTCAGCATCCGGGTGATGCTGGAAAGCCTGCTGCGCAACCACGACGAGTACAAGATCACCAAAGACGACGTGGTGGCCCTGGCCAACTGGCAGCCCGATCCCGGCGAGGTCAACGTACCGCTGATGCTGGCCCGGGTGATCCTGCAGGACTTCACCGGGGTGCCGGCGGTGGTGGATCTGGCCGCCATGCGCGACGCGGTGGCCAAGGCCGGCGGCAACCCGGAGATGATCAACCCCACCGTGCCGGTGGATCTGGTAATTGACCACAGCGTGCAGGTGGACTAC